>JAIEOP010000091.1 GCA_019750465.1 Acetobacteraceae bacterium
CGGCGCTGACCGGCAGCGACGCCGCCGCCGCCCTCGCCGCCACGGACGCCCGGACGCTGCGCGAGGAGGAGCTGCGCGCGGAGATCGCCCGGCGCGAGCACGCCGCGCTGGCCCAGGCCGCCGAGGAGCTGCGCGAGGCCGTGCGCGACGACCCGGCGCTGGCCGAGCTGGCACGCCAGCTCGTCGTCGAGATCGTGCCGGAGGGGTTGCGCATCCAGCTGCTGGACGCGGAGCGCGCGCCGATGTTCGCCCTCGGCAGCGCCACGCCGAACGACCGCGCGCGCGGCCTGATGCAGAAGGTG
The DNA here is from genome assembly GCA_019750465.1 of Acetobacteraceae bacterium. Taxonomy (GTDB): domain Bacteria; phylum Pseudomonadota; class Alphaproteobacteria; order Acetobacterales; family Acetobacteraceae; genus JAIEOP01. The sequence continues at coordinate 303 of JAIEOP010000091.1, forward strand.
GCGCAGATCGCGGCGCGCCTGCCCAACGAGCTGGCGATCGCCGGTCACACCGATGCCGCGCCCTTCCGCGGCGGCAGCGGCGACCGCGGCAACTGGGAGCTCTCGGCCGACCGCGCCAACGTGGTGCGCCGCATGCTGGCCGAATCCGGCGTGGCCGAGGCGCGCATCAAGAGCGTCGCCGGCCATGCCGCGCGCGACCTGCTGCTGGCGGACCAGCCCCTGGCCGCGGCCAACCGCCGCGTCGCCATCACCCTGCTGCGCCAGGCGCCGGCGGAGCCCGCGCGATGAACATCGTGGCCGGCCTGGTCATCCTCTTCGTCTGCGTCTTCGGCGGCTACACCATCGCCGGCGGCAAGTTCGCCATCATCGTCGCCTCGCTGCCGTTCGAGCTGCTGATGATCGGCGGCGCCGCCATCGGCGCCTTCGTCATGGCGAACGGATTCTCCGGCGTGAAACACACGCTGGGCGGCCTCGGCAAGGCGATGAAGGGCGCGCGCTTCAGGAAGACCGACTTCGTCGACCTGCTCAGCCTGCTCTACTACTTCGTGCGCCTGGCCCAGACCAAGGGCGCCATGGCGCTGGAGCCGCACATCGAGAAGCCGGAGGAAAGCGCCGCCTTCGGCAAGTTCCCGAACATCCAGAAGGACCACCACGCCGTCGCCCTGATCTGCGACTACCTGCGCATGGTCGGCATGAACGCCGACGACCCGCACCAGATCGAGGACGTGATGGCGCGCGAGCTGAAGAAGGTGAAGGAGGAGGAACTCCACGCCAGCCACGCGCTGCAGACCATGGCCGACGGCCTGCCCGCGCTCGGCATCGTCGCCGCCGTGCTCGGCGTCATCAAGACCATGGGCTCGATCGACCAGCCGCCGGCGGTGCTGGGCAAGATGATCGGCGGCGCGCTGGTGGGCACCTTCCTCGGCGTGCTGCTGGCCTATGGCATGGTCGGCCCGCTGGCCACCCGCCTGAAGTCCGTGGTCGAGGAGGAATGCCTGTTCTACGAGGTCATCCGCGCCGTCCTCGTCGCCCACCTGCACGGCAACGCCCCGCAGGTCGCGGTGGAGACCGGGCGCAAGGTGGTGCCCACCGACTCGATGCCGAGCTTCCAGGAGCTGGAGCAGGCGCTGCAGGACCTGCAGATGGCTTGACGCGCCGCGGCAGGCCGGTCGCGCAGGCGCCATGACCGGCCGCTTCGGCAGCGCCGGCCGGGTGCATGGCGGCGCGCTGCCGTCCCTGATGGGCCAGGCCGCGGCCTTCGCCGGCCCGCACTGCGCGGAGCGGGGCCGGACCCGCCGTGCCGAGAACCCTCGGCCTCGGCCGCCGGTCCACCACGCCGATGCAACCAGCGGCTGGACGCGCAGGGACGCGTCGTCGCCGGCGGCCGCGACAAGGCCCGCACGCTGGTGGCCTGCGGCACCTCCACGCATTGCGACGGGGAGGACAGCGACGATCCCCAGGGCGCGCCGGACTGCCGGCGGCGCTGGGCAAGGCGCGGCACCGGAGATAGCCTCGGCCCCCCGCCCCGCACGGATCTGCCGCCGCGAATGAGCACGACCCTCGCCCCCGCCCACCCGCTGCGCCACCCGCTCACCGGCGGCCTGGCCTGGGCCGGCCCGGATCTGACGCCCGATGCCGGCCTGCTGCCGATCCCCGCCGCTGCGGCCGGGGAACTCGAGGCGATCGCCGCGCTGCTGGCAGACAACCCGCTGCCGGTGCCCTCGCTCGATGCCCGCGACTTCGCCCTCGATGCCTGCCGCGCGCTGATGACGGAGGCGCGGCGCCTGCTGGAGGATGGCCCCGGCTTCGCGATCATCGACCGCCTGCCCGTGGACCGCGTCGGGCGGGAGGTGGCCACCGCGCTCTACTGGCTGCTCGCCTCCCTGGTTGCCCGCCCGGTCGCGCAGAAGTGGGACGGCACCATGGTCTATGGCGTGCGCGACCTGGGCCGCCCGCCGGGCAACGGCGTCCGCCCGGACGTCACCAATGCCGAGCAGAATTTCCACGTCGACAACAGCTACAACATCTGCCCGCCCGACGTGGTCGGCCTGCTCTGCCTGCAGACCGCGCGGGAGGGCGGCGTCAGCGGCCTCGTCTCCTTCGCCGCCGCCCACAATGCCATGCGCGCGCGCCATCCCGGCCTCGCGCCGCGGCTCTGGCGCCCCTTCATCTTCGACCGCCAGCGCGAGCACGCGCCGGGCGACGTCATGACCCACCGCGCGCCGATCTTCGAGCTGCGCGACGGCCGCATGCTGGGCCGCATCTCCCGCTTCCAGATCGTCAACGGCCACGCCCTGGCCGGCGAGCCGCTGGACGCCGAGGGCGAGGCCGCGCTGGAGGCCTTCAACGCCATCCTCGAGGATCCGGCGCTGCGGTTCGACTTCCACTTCCAGCCCGGGCAGATCCAGCTCGTGAACAACCGCGCCCTCGGCCACAAGCGCACCGGCTTCACCGACTGGCCGGAGCCCGAGCGCCGGCGCCACCTGGTGCGCCTCTGGCTCAGGGACCGCGGCCGGCCCTTCTACAACGGCTGATCAGCCCGGACCGGAGCGCCTCAGCATCGCCTCCGCGGCGTCCGGGCCGGCGAGGATTTCCACCACCCTCGCCAGGTCGACCGGGGAGAGCCCATCCGGACCACCCTCGGCGGAATGGGTCGCGATGACGCCGATGGTCTCCGCCATGCCCCGCAGCGTGCGGTCATGTCCTGCCGGATCGCCGGCGCCGCGGATGGCCTGCGCCAGCGCGCGGATCGCCCGCGCATCACGCTCGATGCCGGCGATGGTGTCCTCGGTGACCGGGCCGGCGGCGCGGCGCAGCGCCGCCAGCGCGCCCACCACCTGCGTCGTGCCGGATTCCAGGATGCGCTGGCGGCAGGCCTCCTCGGCGGCGTGCCGCTGCATCTTCAGCCGCCGCGCCCGCTCCGTGTCGAGCAGGCCGCTGGCCGCGAGGTCGGCCGTGCCGGCGAAGTAGCGCGCCGCCACCTCGGCCGCGTCCTGCAGCGAGCCGGTCGCAACGTCGGGGCTCCGCTCGATGACCGCGTCGGCCAGCAGCGTGCTGACCCTGCGCGAGCCGGCGCCGAACTCTCCCGCCACGCGCAGCACGCCGCCCGGCGAGGCGGCATCGCGCAGCAGGGTGGTGAGCGCGGCGGCGAGCGGCAGCGGTCCGGCCGCGGCCGGGCCGGCAAGCGC
>JAIEOP010000228.1 GCA_019750465.1 Acetobacteraceae bacterium
CTTCGCCCTGCCGGCCGAGGCGCCGGGCTGGATGGCGCTCGGCATGACGGGGACGGTGCGCGTCGCCGGCGCCAACGCCGCCGCCGCGCCGGTCGCCACCCTGCCGCTCTCGGCGCTGCACGACCGCGGCGCCGGCCCGATGGTGTGGAAGGTCGAGGGCACGCGCATCGCCGCGGTGCCGGTGGAGGTGGTCTCGCTGGGCGAGGCGACGGCGACGCTCCGCGCGCCGGCGCTGGCGCCGGGGGACAAGGTCGTCTCGCTCGGGCCGCAGCTGCTCGATCCGGGCATGAGCGTGCGGGTGGTGCAGACGCGCCTTGGCGCGACGCTGCGCTGACGGAGGCAGGGGCGATGCGATTCAACCTCTCGGACTGGGCGGTGCGCAACGGCGCGCTGACCCTGTTCCTGATCCTGCTGCTCGGCGCCGCAGGTGGCTTCGCCTACCTCAAGCTCGGCCGGGCGGAGGATCCGTCCTTCACGATCAAGACGATGGTCATCACGGCGCAGTGGCCCGGTGCGACGGCCGAGGCGATGCAGGCCCAGGTCGCCGACCGCATCGAGAGCAAGTTGCAGGACCTCCGGTATCTCGATTACGTCCAGACCTATGTGCGGCCCGGCCAGGCCGTGGTGCAGGTGCTGCTGCGCGACACCACGCCGCCGGCCCAGGTGCCCGAGATGTGGTACCAGGTGCGCAAGAAGGTCGGCGACATGCGTCACCTGCTGCCCGCCGGCGTGCAGGGTCCCTTCCTCGATGACGAGTACTCGGACGTCTATGCCGGCGTCTTCGCCATCACCGGCACGGCCGACAATGCGGAGCTGGTGCGCCAGGCCGAGGCGCTGCGGCTGCGCCTGCTGCAACTGCCCAATGCCGGGAAGGTGGCGATCTTCGGCGAGCAGGCGCAGCAGGTCTTCGTCGAGGTGAGCCATGCGCGGCTGGCCACAATCGGCATCCCGCCCACCACCATCCTCGATGCGCTGGCGCGCAACAACGCGGTGGCGCCGGCAGGGGTGGTGGAGACGCCCTCCTCCCGCGTGTGGCTGCGCACCGATGCCGGCTTCGACGGGCTGGCGGCGATCCGCGCCGTGCCGGTGGAGGCGGGCGGGCGGACGCTGCGGCTCGGCGACATCGCCACGATCCGGCGCGGCACCCAGGACCCGCCGGGCAGTGCCATCCGCTTCGGCGGCGAGCCGGCCGTGCTGGTCGCGGTGGCCAAGCGCCCCGGCGCCGACGTGCTGGCGCTGGGGGAGGAGCTGCGCATGACACTGGAGGCCGTGCGCGCCAACCTTCCGACCGGGCTGGCGGTCGCGCAGATCGCCGACCAGCCGCAGGTGGTGGCCGAGAGCGTCGGCGAATTCCTGCTGAAATTCGTCGCCGCGCTTGGCGTGGTGATGCTGGTCTCCTTCCTCGCCCTCGGGTTCAGGGCCGGCATCGTGGTGGCGCTGGCGGTGCCGCTGACCCTGGCGATGGTGTTCCTCGCCATGCTGGCGCTCGGCATGGAGCTGGAGCGCATCACGCTCGGCGCGCTGATCCTCTCGCTTGGCCTGCTGGTGGACGACGCCATCATCGCCATCGAGGCCATGGTGGTGAAGCTGGAGGAGGGCTGGGACCGCGCCCGCGCCGCCAGCTTCGCCTGGACCAGCACCGCCTTCCCGATGCTGTCCGGCACGCTGGTGACGGTGGCTGGCTTCCTGCCGGTGGGCTTCGCCGCCTCGACGGCCGGCGAGTATGCGGGGGGCATCTTCTGGGTGATCGGCATCGCGCTGATCGCGAGCTGGATCGTCGCCGTGGTGTTCACGCCCTATCTCGGCGTGCGGCTGCTGCCGCGGCCGCGGCCGGGCCATGGGGGGCATGCCTATGACGGGCGCCTGTACCGCGGGCTGCGGCGGATCGTGGGCTGGTGCGTCGATCACCGCTGGCCCGTGCTGCTGGCCACGCTCGGCGTCATGGCGGCGGGCTTCGCCGGGATGGCGGCGACGAAGAAGCAGTTCTTCCCCACCTCGGCGCGGCTGGAGCTGCTGGTCGACATCACGCTGCGCCAGGGTGCCGGGCTGCGCGCCACGCAGGGGGCGGCCGAGGCGGTGGAGCGGGCGCTGGCCGGCGACCCCGGCGCGCGAACGGTCACCACCTATCTCGGCGCCGGCAGTCCGCGCTTCTTCCTGGCGCTGAACCCCGACCTGCCGAACGAGGCCTTCGCCAAGGTGGTGATCAACACCGCCGACCTGGCGGCGCGCGAGCGCATCCGCGCGACGCTGCTGGCGCTGGCGGCGGACGGCTCGGTGCCGGATGCGCGGCTGCGCGTCTCGCGCCTGGATTTCGGGCCGCCGGTGGGCTTCCCGGTGCAGTTCCGCGTGCATGGCCCGGATCCGGCGGTGCTGCGCGGCATCGCCGATGCGGCGCTGGCGGCACTGCGCGCGACACCCGGCACGCGCGACGCGCAGCTTGCCTGGGGCGAGCGCATGCCAACGCTGCGCGTCGCCCTCGACGAGGAGCGGCTGGCGCAGCTCGGGCTGGCCCCGCAGGGGGTGGCGCAGGCGCTGCAGACGTTGGTATCCGGCACCACGGCGACGCAGCTGCGCGAGGGCAACCGGCTGGTGGACGTGGTGCTGCGCACGCCGGCCGAGGAACGGCTGGCGCTGGCCGCCCTCGGCGACATCGCGATCGCCACGCCGGCCGGCGCCGTGCCGCTGGCGCAGCTCGCGCGGCTGGAGCCGGCGATGGAGGAGCCGATCCTCTGGCGCCGCAACCGCGAACCCTACCTGACCGTGCGCGCCGACGTGGCGGATGGGCTGCAGGCGCCCGACGTCGCGGCGGCCGCGCAGCCGCGCATGGAGGCGATCCGCGCCACCCTGCCGCCGGGCTATCGCATCGTCACCGGCGGCGCGACGGAGGAGAGCGGCAAGGCGAATGCGGCGCTGTTCTCGCTGTTCCCGGTGATGGTCGCGGCGATGCTGCTGCTGCTGATGGTGCAGCTCCGGCATTTCGGCCGCACGGCGCTGGTGATCGCGACGGCGCCGCTCGGCATCCCGGGCGCCGCGGCGGCGCTGCTGCTGACCGGCAGCCCCTTCGGCTTCGTGGCGCTGCTCGGCGTGATCGCGCTGGCCGGGATGATCATGCGCAACACGCTGATCCTGGTCGATCAGGTGCGGCAGGACCTGGAGGCCGGCGCCCCGCTGCGCACGGCGATCATCGAGAGCACCGTGCGCCGCGCGCGGCCCGTGGTGCTCACGGCGCTGGCGGCGGTGCTGGCCTTCGTGCCGCTGACGCTCTCGGTGTTCTGGGGGCCGATGGCGGTGGCGATGATCGGCGGCCTGACCCTGGCCACGCTGGCGACGCTGCTGGTGGTGCCGGCGCTCTACGGGCTGGCGCTGACGCGCTGGCGCCGGGCGGGGTCGGCGGCGCGGGAGGCGCAGCCGGGGGTGGTCCTGGCGGCGGGCGAATAGGCGGGCCGCCGCGGGCAGGCGGCGTTCTCGCTAGAGCGCATTGCGTTCGCATGCGCTCACGCAACACGCTCCAGCCTTTGCCGGGTCGCGGGATTCAGCGTTTGCG
>JAIEOP010000374.1 GCA_019750465.1 Acetobacteraceae bacterium
CGGCGAGCCGATCGCCGAGGCGCTGGCCTGCCAGGACGCGGCCCGCGCCCGCCTCGGCGCCACGCCGCAGCCGCGCCGCGCCATCAGTCCACCGGCCGCGCGTAGAGCGAGGAGGTCCAGCCGCTCGGCGCCGCCTCCCACACCACCCGGTCGCGCCGCCCGGCCCAGGAGTAGCGCAGCACCACCACCGGGATCACCGCGTGGTCCTCGACCACGGCGCGCATCGCCTGGTGCGTCAGCGCGCGCCGGCGTTCCTCGTCCATGGTGGTGATCGCCGCGGCCGCGGGACCGTCCACCGCCGGGTTCGAGTAGCGCGTGCGGTTGAACGGCCCGAAGCCCGCCACCGGGTCGCGCGTCATGATCACCTGCCGGATCGGGTTGATGGCGAACCAGGAGGAGAAGAAGGTGATGAAGACGCTGAACTCGCGGTTCGTCGCGCGCGTGAACAGCGTCGGCCCGGGCAGGGTCTGCACCCCCGTCTCCACCCCCGCCCGCGTCCAGCCCTGGGCGATCGCCTGCAGCAGGTTGTCGTCGGAGGGGAAGAAATTGGTCGGCCCGTGGATGGTCAGGCGGAAGCCGTCCGGATAGCCGGCATCGGCCAGCAGGGCGCGGGCGCGGGCGGGGTCGTGCGGGATCGGCGGCAGGTCCTCCAGCCGATGCTCGGCGGCGGGCGAGGCGATCTGGTTCGCCGGCGTCGCCTGACCCTGGTAGAGCCGTTCCGCGATCGCCCCGCGCGGGATGGCGAGCGACAGCGCCTCGCGCACCCGCCGGTCCGCCAGCGGGTTGCGCGGCAGCGGCCGGCCCTGCTTGTCCGTGGCGAAGGGCGTGGTGTCGCGCATCGAATCCGGGGCGAGATAGACCACCGAGATGGCGTCCGTGCTGAACAGGCGGAAGCGCTGGTCGCGCTCCAGCCGCGCCAGGTCCTGCGAGGGCACGTAGTCGATCACGTCCACCTCGCCGGCCAGCAGGGCGGCGACCCGGCTGCCGGGCTGCGGGATGTAGCGGAAGGTCACGCGGTCCCAGGGCTCGGCCGGGCCCCAGTAGGTCTCGTTGCGCACCAGCTCCATGCGCTCGTTGTGCGCGAAGGACGCCAGCCGGTACGGCCCGGTGCCGATCGCCAGCCTGCCGCTGTTGAACTCGCTGGTGGACGGGCTCGGGCCGGCCGCGCCATGGATGCGGCGCGAGAGGATCACCGGGCTCGCCAGGTCGAAGGGCAGCAGCGGGTTGGGCTCGCGCGTGCGCAGGATGACGGTGGTCGGGTCCTTCACCTCGACGGCGGTGATGGTGCGGGTGGCAGCCGTGAACAGCGCCGGGCTGTTCGTCACCGTGGGGATGCGGGCATAGGTCCAGGCGAGATCCTCCGCCTCGAAGGGCGTGCCGTCGTGGAAGCGCACGCCCGGGCGGAGCTTGACCTCCCAGGTGTGGTCGTCGACCGCGCGCAGGCTTTCCGCCAGTCGCGGCTCCAGCGTGCGGCGCGGCGTCAGCTCGAACAGCCGCTCGTAGATCTGGCCGAGCTGGGCATTGTTCTGCGTGGTGTTGTGGTAGTGCGGATCGAGCGCGGAGGTGCTGGTCTGCGCGCCGATGGTCAGGGTCCGGCCGGGCGGCGGCGCCTGCGCCGCGGCGGCGCCGGCCAGGAGAAGGCCGGCCGCCAGCATCGCGGCGGCGACGGGTTTCTGCTGCATGGTCGTGCTCTCCCGGCTCGCCGGTCTGCCGCCGGCGCAGGGCGGCGAGCCTCCGCCGCGCCGCGCCGCCGCGTCAAGCATTCCGTGCGTCCGGCGCATCACGGTGCCGGCCGCACGTAGAGCGCCGAGGTCTGGTTCGCCGGCGAGGGGTCGATCACGACGCGGTCGCGCCGCCCGGCCCAGGAGTTGCGCAGGAAGATCACCGGGATCACGCCCTTGTCCTCCAGCAGCGCGCGCGCCGCCTGCAGGGTCAGGTCGCGCCGGCGCTCCTCGTCCATGGTGGTCATCGCCTGGCGCGCCGGTCCATCGACCGCGGGGTTGGAATAGCGCTGCCGGTTGAACGGCCCGAAGCCCGCCACGGGGTCGCGCGTCATCACCACCTGGCGGATCGGGTTGATGGTGAACCAGGACGAGAAGTAGGTCATGAACACGCTGAACTCGCGGTTCGTCGCCTTGGTGAACAGCGTCGCCGGCGGCAGCGTCTGCACCCCCGTCTCGATGCCGATGCGGGTGAAGCCCTGGGCGATCGCCTGCAGCAGGTTGTCGTCCGAGGGGAAGAAGCCGTTCGGCCCGTGGATGGTGAGGCGGAAGCCCTCCGGATAGCCGGCCTCGGCCAGCAGCGCCCGCGCACGCGCCGGATCGTTCGGCAGCGGCGGCAGGCCCTCGATGCGATGCTCGGCGGCGGGCGCCGCGAACTGGTCGGCCGGCGTCGCCTGGCCCTGGTAGAGGCGTTCCGCGATCGCCCCGCGCGGGATGGCCAGCGACAGCGCCTCCCGCACGCGGCGGTCCTGCAACGGGTTGCGCGGCAGCGGCCGGCCCTGGCGGTCGGCGACGAAGGGCGAGGTCTCGCGCATCGAATCCGGGAAGAGATAGACGTAGGTGATGCTGTCGATGCTGAACAGGCGGAAGCGCTGGTCGCGCTCGAGGCGCTGGATGTCCTGCACGGGGACGTAGTCGATCATGTCCACCTCGCCCGTCAGCAGCGCGGCGACCCGGCTGCCGGGCTGGGGGATGAAGCGGAACACCACGCGCTCCCAGGGCTCCTTCGGGCCCCAGTATTCGTCGTTGCGGGTGACCTCCAGCCGCTCGCCATGCGCGAAGGCGGCGAAGCGGTAGGCGCCGGTGCCGATCGCCAGCCGCCCGCTGTTGAACTCCGAGGTCGCCGGGCTCGGGCCGCCGGCGCCGTGGATGCGGCGCGAGAGGATCACCGGCCCGGCCATGTCGAAGAACATCAGCGGGTTGGGCTCGCGCGTGCGGATGATGACCGTGGTCGGGTCCCGGATCTCGATGGCGCTGATGGTGCGCACCTGCGGCGTGAAGAGGGCCGGGCTGTTCGGCACGGTGGGCACGCGGGCGAAGGTCCAGGCGATGTCCTCGGCCTCGAAGGGCGTGCCGTCGTGGAAGCGCACGCCGGGGCGGATCTTCGCCTCCCAGGTGTGCTCGTCGAGCGCGCGCATGCTCTCGGCGAGGCGCGGCTGGATCTCGCGCCGGTTCGAGAGCTCGAACAGCGGCTCGTAGATCTGGCGCAGCAGCGCGTTGTTCTGGGTGGTGTTGTGGTAGTGCGGGTCGATCGCGGAGGGCGCCACCTGCGCGCCGACGGTGAGGGTGCGCGAGCCCGGTTGCGCCTGCGCCGCGGCGGGTGCGGCCAGCGGGCCGGCGAGCAGGCCGAGCGCGAGCGCGGCGGCGGCGGTGCGGTGCATGGCGTGGTCCTCCCGTGCGGCCGGTCTCGTCGCGGCCCCTGCTTCGGGAGCAGCGTCCCGCGCGGCCTTGGCAGGCGTCAAGCGCCGCGTCCCGTGTGCGCGCGGGGGGCCGGGCGGGCGGGTCACGCCGGCTCCATGTCGCGGCGGATGCGGGCGAGGCCGGCGCACATGCGGTGCATGGAGCGCAGCGCGCCGAGCA
>JAIEOP010000142.1 GCA_019750465.1 Acetobacteraceae bacterium
CGCGGGCCGCGTCCGCGGCCTCGGCGCGCCATCTGGCGCGCCGCATGGGTCAGCCTTTGACCGAGTTGGTATGATTCCGGCGCGCCGCCACGGGCGCGGGACGATTCCGGTGCGGCCGCGAAACCCGGACGCGGCGACCCCGTTGCCGTTGCGCGCGACGGCAAGGACGCCGCCGCCCGCAACCGCAGGACCACCCCCATGGCCGACGACCTGACGAAGATGATGACGGAGCAGCTGCGCGACGCCTACAGCGCCGAGAAGCAGGCGCTGCGCGCGATGCCGAAGATGATGAAGAAGGCCAGCGCGCAGGCGCTGAAGGATGCCATCCAGAAGCACATCGACCAGACCGAGGGCCAGATCGAGCGCCTGGACCGCGCGCTGGAGGCGGTGGGCGGCAAGCCCGGGCGCAAGGTCTGCGAGGGCATGCGCGGCATCATCGAGGAGGGCCAGTCCGAACTCGAGGACCACGACAAGGGCCCGATGCTGGACGCGCTGATCGTCGCCGGCATGCAGCGCGTCGAGCACTACGAGATCGCCGCCTACGGCACCATGGCCGCACTGGCCAAGGCCTGCGGCGAGCAGGAGGTGGCGCGCCTGATGATCGAGACGCTCAACGAGGAGAAGCAGACCGACCAGCTGCTGACCGACCTCGCCGAGCGCGAGATCAACCCCGCCATGGTGCAGGAGCTGCGCGGCGAAGCCGAGCAGGAGGAGGCACCGAAGCCGGCGAACGATCGCCGTGCCACGGGGACGGGCCGGCGCCGCCCTGCGGCGTGACCGCCGTCGGAAAGGGGCTGCACGGCAGGGGCGGGGCTGTCTATGCTGGCCGGCATGGACACCCTGCCCAGCCGCACCCTCGCCGACCCGCATGCGGTCACCACCCTCGAACAGCTCGCCGCGCTCTACGACCCGCCGCGCGAACTGGTGCTGAGGAAGGTGACCGACCGCCTGCACGCGCCGACGCTCGGCTTCATCGCCGCCTCCCCCTTCTGCCTGCTGGCGACCAGTGGCTCGAAGGGCGTGCACTGCACCCCGCGCGGCGATGCGCCGGGCTTCGTCACGGCGCTCGACGACCATACGCTGGCGCTGCCGGACCGGCGCGGCAACAACCGTCTCGATGGGCTGCGCGACATCATCGAGAATCCGGAGGTCGCGCTGCTCTTCCTGGTGCCCGGCGCGGGCGAGGCGCTGCGCGTGAACGGCACCGCGCGCATCACCGCCGACCCGGCGCTGCGCGATCGCTTCATCGCCCAGGGCAAGGCGCCGGCGACTGTGGTGATCGTCGCGGTGCGCGAAGTCTACATGCAGTGCGCCAAGTCGATCATGCGCTCGCGGCTGTGGGACGGCCGTGCGCGCCCCGCCGGGCTGCCGAGCATGGGCGAGCTGCTGGCCGCGCACACCGGCGGCGGCGTCGAGCCCGTGAGCTACGACGCGGTGGCGCCGGCGCGGCTGGTCGAGACGATGTACTGAACTCCAGCGTTCAGCCCTGGCGCGGCGGCGCGGCCGGTGCCTCGGCCCGTGCGGTGTCGCCTTGCTGCGGCGGCTCGGCGCTTCCCTGCCCGGCCTGCTGCTGGCGCTGGCGATCACGTCGTGCCAGGGCTTCGCTCAATGCGCCTTCGTAGCTGAAGCCCGCTGCCGCCCCGCCGAGCATCGAGAGGCCCGGCAGGAGCGCCGCCTGCGACGATCCGTGCATGGGCTGCTCCTCCGATCCGATCCCCCGACTGTGCCCGATAAGGCACGTTGACCTGAAGGAAATTCCGGTCCCAGGAACCGGGATTCGGCAGGCACGGACGGCATCCTACGCCGACGGCTCTCGCCCTATGGGTCCGCAATCCCCCATCCTCGAATTCGAGCAGGGATTCGACTCCACCCCCACCTCTGCGGTGGACATGGCGTGCGGCAGGGCGGGTGGCCAGCCGGACCCCGAAGCTCTCCGTTGCCGCCCGCCCGTCACGGCCCCGCCCGTCACGGCCCCGCCCGTTACGGCCCCGCCCGTTATGGCCCGGGCGGCATGGCTTGCGAGAGCCGCCCGCCGAGGCGCAGCGGCTCCACCCGCCGCGCCAGGCCGGTCGCGTCCTCGATCTCGACGAACAGGCCGCAGAGCGTCGCCTCGCCCTCCGCCGGAGCCAGCCGCTCCCCGGGCATCTTGCGCCAGAATCGCAGCGCCGCCCCGGCCTTCTGCATGCCGATGACGCTGTCGTAGTCGCCGCACATGCCGGCATCGGTCATGTAGGCGGTGCCGCCGGGCAGGATCTGGTGGTCGGCCGAGGGCACGTGGGTGTGGGTGCCGATGACCAGGCTGACCATGCCGTCGAAGCTGTGGGCCATGGCGGCCTTCTCGCTGCTGGCCTCGGCGTGCACGTCGATGATCGCGGCCTGGATGGTGCCGCCCTGCCCGATGCGGTGCTTCGTCAGCTCCGCCTGCACGGCGCGGAACGGGTCATCGAGCGCGTCCATGAACAGCCGGCCCATGACGTTGATCACAAGTGCCCGGCGGCCGCCCGCGAGCTCGGCGATACAGGCGCCCGCGCCGGGCGTGCCGGGCGGGAAGTTGATCGGCCGGATCAGCCGCCGCTCCGTCTCGATGTAGGGGATGATCTCCTTGCGGTCCCAGGCGTGGTTGCCGAGGGTGATCACGTCGGCGCCGGCGGCGAGGAAGGCGCGCGCCATGTCGGGCGCCAGGCCGAAGCCGTGCGACGCGTTCTCGCCGTTCACCACCACGAGGTCGAGGGCGAGGCGCGCACGCAGGCCGGGAAGCCGGGCGGTGAGCGCGTCGCGGCCGCTGCGGCCGACGACGTCACCGAGGAACAGCACTCTCATCGCCGGAACGTCCCTAAGCCGAATGCGCGATGCGGGGAACCCCGGCGGCGGGCAGCCTTGCCCCGGCGCCGGCCCGCGGCCCGCGTCCCCGGATGCGTCGCGCGCCGCTGCGGCGGGACGGCATCCCGGATCCCCCCTCGCGGCGCCTCGGGAGAACCCGGATGAGCACCACGGTCGGCACGAACACCCTTCCGCGCGACAGGTCGGCCACCGCGCAGCCGACCTCGCAGACGACGAAGAAGGTCTGGGCTGGCACCGCAGGCGCGGGGGCCGGCACCCTGGCCGTGCAGCTTGCGATCGCGGTGCTCAATCAGTACGTGCTCCCGGCCGAGTACCAGATCACCAACGAGATCGCCGGCATGCTGGTGGCGCTGGCCGGCGCGCTGGCCGCGCACCAGATGGCGTACCGCACGGCGCCGGGCCTCGACGAGGCGGTGGTGGTCAAGGACGGCAAGGCGCTAAGCGCCCGCGCCTGATCCGGCGGCGCCGCAGCGCAGCAGCCCCCGCTCGGTGGCGATCATGGGCAGCCGGACGTCGTCCGGGCCGGCCGGCACCTCCGGCACCTCCTGTCCGGCAAGGGCGACGCCGATGCGGGCGGCGCCCGGCAGCGCGGCCAGGGTGCGGTCGTAGTAGCCGCCGCCATAGCCGAGGCGGCGGCCGGCGCGGTCGAAGGCGAGCAGCGGCACCAGCAGCAGGTCGGGCACGACCTCCGGCGCCTCGGGCGGCGGCTGGCGCGTGCCGATCGGGCCGGCGGCGAGCGGCGCGCCGAAGCGCCAGG
>JAIEOP010000189.1 GCA_019750465.1 Acetobacteraceae bacterium
CGCTGACGGCCGAGACGATGCTCGCGGCGCTGGAGGCGGCCGGGCTGCGCGGCGTGGGCGGCGCCGGCTTCCCGGCGGCGCGCAAGTGGCGCCTGGTCATGGCCCAGCCCGGCCCGCGCCACCTGGTGGTGAATGCCGACGAGGGCGAGCCCGGCACCTTCAAGGACCGGATCTGCCTGGAGCGGCACCTGCCGCAGGTGCTGGAGGGCATGCTGCTGGCGGCGCATGCCATCGCGGCCGAGGCATGCTGGATCTACCTGCGCGACGAGTATTCGCATCTGCGCGCGCCGCTGCTGCGGGCGATCGCGGCGCTGCGGGACTGCAACCTCGCCCGCATGCCCATCCACCTCCGCCGCGGCGCCGGCGCCTATATCTGCGGCGAGGAGACGGCGCTGCTGGAAAGCCTGGAGGGCCGCCGCGGCTACCCGCGCCACAAGCCGCCCTTCCCGGGCGAGCGCGGCCTGTTCGGCAGGCCGACGCTGATCCACAACGTGGAGACCCTGTACTGGCTGCCGGAGATCCTGGCCGACCCGGCGGGCTTCGCCGCCGCGGGCCGGCGCGGCGGGCGCGGGCAGCGGCTGTGGTCGGTCTCCGGGCGCGTGCGCGACCCGGGCGTCAAGCGTGCCCCCGCCGGCGTCACCGCGCGCGAGCTGGTCGAGGAATTCGCCGGTGGCATGGCGCCGGGGCACGGCTTCGCCGCCTACCTGCCCGGCGGCGCCTCCGGCGGCATCCTGCCGGCCGCCATGGCCGACCTGGCGCTGGATTTCGGCAGCCTCGACGCGCAGGGCTGCTTCACCGGCTCGGGCGCGGTGGTGGTGCTGTCGGACCGCGACGACCTGGCCGCGGCGGCGCGCAACCTGGTGCGCTTCTTCCGCGACGAGAGCTGCGGCCAGTGCACGCCCTGCCGCGTCGGCACGGCGAAGGCGGCGCGGCTGCTCGACGCGCCGTGCTGGGACCGGGCGTTGCTGGAGGAATTGGCGCAGGCCATGGCGGATGGCTCGATCTGCGGGCTGGGGCAGGCGGCAATGAACCCGGTGCGCTCGCTGCTGCGCTTCTTCCCGGACGGGGTGCCATGACGCGCTTCACGCTGGACGGCATGGAGATCGCGGCGGCGCCGCACGAGACCATCTGGGAGGCGGCGCGGCGCCATGGCACCGCCATCCCGCATCTCTGCCATCGTCCCGCGCCAGGTTACCGGCCGGACGGCAATTGCCGCGCCTGCCTTGTCGAGATCGAGGGCGAGCGCGTGCTCGCCGCCTCCTGCATCCGCCGCCCGGCGCCGGGAATGGTGGTGCGCAGCGCAACGGATCGGGCGGAGCGCGCGCGGCGCATGGTCTTCGAACTGCTGCTCGCCGACATGCCGGGCGGCGCGGCGCGGGACGCCCACGGACCCTTTGCCGAATGGGCCGAGCGGCTCGGCGTCACCGCCTCCCGATTCGCGCCGGAGGCGGCGCGGCCGGCACCCGACCGCTCGCACCCGGCGATGGTGGTGAACCTCGACGCCTGCATCGCCTGCGGCCTCTGCGAACGCGCCTGCCGCGAGGTGCAGCACAATGACGTCATCGGCCTGGCGCGCCGCGGCATGGGTGTGACGGTCAGCTTCGACCTGCTCGACCCGATGGGCGCGTCGAGCTGCGTCGGTTGCGGCGAATGCGTGCAGGCCTGCCCGACCGGGGCGCTTCTGCCGGCCAGCGTCGTGGCGGGGGACCGCCGCGCCGCGGCGCCGGCGGCGGAAGTTGCCAGCATCTGCCCCTATTGCGGCGTCGGCTGCCAGGTTGGGTTTCGGGTGCGCGACAATGCCATCGAGGAGGTGGTCGGACGGCCCGGCCCCGCGAACCAGGGCCGCCTCTGCGTGAAGGGCCGCTTCGGCTTCGACTACCTGCGCCATCCGGACCGCCTGACCCGGCCGCTGCTCCGCCTTGCCGGCGCGGCGAAGGATCCGGCGGACTGCCACGACCCCGCCCGCGCCCGGGCGAAATTCCGCGAAGCCACATGGGAGGAGGCGCTGGAGCGTGCCGCCGGGGGTCTCGCGCGCATCCGCGACAGGGCGGGGCCGCGCGCCCTGGCCGGCTTCGGCAGCGCCAAGGGCTCGAACGAGGAGGCCTACCTGTTCCAGAAGCTGGTGCGCACCGGCTTCGGCACGAACAACGTCGATCACTGCACGCGGCTCTGCCACGCCGCCTCCGTCGCGGCGCTGCTCGAGGGGATCGGCAGCGGCGCCGTGACCGCGCCCTTCACCGCGGCGCGCGACGCCGACCTGATCCTGGTGATCGGCGCCCGGCCCACCGAGAACCACCCCGTCGCCGCCACCTTCCTGAAGGACGCGGCGTCGTGCCGCAGGCACGCCTCCGACGTGATGCGCGGCGCGCGGCTGGTCACCATGGACCCGCGCGGCAGCGCACTCGACCGCTTCGCCACGGAGGTGGTGCGCTTCGCGCCGGGCGAGGACGTGGCGCTGCTGAACGCGATGCTGCACGTGATCATCGAGGAAGGGCTGTACGACCGGCAATTCGTCGCCGCCCGGGTGGACGGGTTCGAGGACCTCTGCGCCCATCTCGCGGGGTACGCGCCGGAGGCGATGGCGGCGCGCTGCGGCGTGCCGGCGGTGCAGATCCGCCGCGTCGCGCGCCTCTACGCCGGGGCGCGGGCGGCGCTGATCCTCTGGGGCATGGGCATCTCGCAATCCGTGCATGGCACGGACAATGCGCGGGCGCTGATCGCCCTCGCGCTGCTCTGCGGCCATGTCGGGCGGCCCGGGACCGGGCTGCACCCGCTGCGCGGGCAGAACAACGTGCAGGGCGCCTCGGATGCCGGGCTGATCCCGATGATGTTCCCGGACTACCAGCGCACCGCCGACCCCGCCGCGCGCGCCTTCCTGGAGGCGCTTTGGGGCACGACCCTCGACGCCGAGCCGGGGCTGACGGTGGTGGAGATCCTGCACGCCGCCGGGCGCGGCGACATCCAGGGCATGTACGTCATGGGCGAGAACCCGGCGATGTCGGACCCCGACCTCGCGCATGCCCGCGTGGCGCTGGCGCGGCTCGACCACCTGGTGGTGCAGGACCTGTTCCTGACCGAGACGGCGGCGCTGGCGGACGTGGTGCTGCCGGCCTCGGCCTGGCCGGAGAAGAGCGGCACGGCGACCAACACCAACCGCCAGGTGCAGATGGGCCGCGCCGCCGTGGCGCCGCCCGGCGAGGCACGGCAGGACCTGGAGATCATCGAGGACATGGCGCGCCGCCTCGGCCTCGACTGGCGCTACGGCCACCCGCGCGCGGTTTTCGCCGAGATGGCGCAGGCCATGCCCTCGCTGGCCAACATCACCTGGGAGCGGCTGGAGCGCGAGGGCAGCGTCACCTATCCCTGCCCCGCCCCCGAGGCGCCGGGCGAGGAGATCGAATTCGCCGAGCGCTTCCCCACCGCGACGGGCCGCGCGCGCCTGGTGCCGGCGGGCCTCTCCGACCCCGCCGAGATGCCGGACCGGGACTTCCCCTTCGTGCTGACCACCGGGCGCGAGCTGGAGCACTGGCACACCGGCGCCATGACCCGCCGCGCCGCGGTGCTGGACGCGCTGCAGCCCGCGGCCACCGTGTCCCTGGCGCCGGCCGAGCTGCGCCGCCTCG
>JAIEOP010000183.1 GCA_019750465.1 Acetobacteraceae bacterium
GCCAGCGCGCCAGCGCCGCCGCCGCCCCGGCCTCGCCCCGCTCGGCCGCCAGCGCCTCGGCCAGCCGATCCTGGAAGCCGCGCGCGGCCTGGGCGATCGCCGCCTCCAGCAGCGGCTCGTCCACCACGACGGGGTGCGCCGGGTCGGTGGCGATGATGTAGTGCACGCGCGCCAGCGGCGCGTCGCCGAGCGCGATGTACCAGGCCGAGAGCCGCCCGCCGAAGGCGCGCGCCAGCATCGCGCCCACCCGCTCGCGCAGCCGCGTGTCGAAGGTGTCGCGCGGCAGCCAGGCGATGCAGGAGGCGAAGCGGCCGTAGGAATCGCGCCGCACCACCAGCGCCGCCCGCGGCCGCACCTGCAGATCGAGCGCCCGCCGCGCCGCCGCCAGGATCGCGTCGTCGGGGGCCTGGAACAGCTCGTCGCGCGGCCAGGTGTCGAGGATGTTGCGCAGCGCGCGCCCGTCATGCGCCTCCGGGTCGTAGCCCGCGGCGGCGAGGATGCGATCGACCTTCTGCGCCAGCCAGGGGATGCTGCGCGGGTTGCGGTTGTAGGCGCTCGCGGCGAACAGGCCGAGGAAGAGCCGCACCCCCGCCGCCTGTCCCTTTGGCCGCCCATCCGGCCGGCCGTCGTCCGGCCCGGCCACGCGCACCGCCACCACGTCGGCATGCTGCGGCCGGTGCACCGTGCTGCGCATGTTCGCCTTCGCCACCGCCAGCAGCGGCGGGTCGAGCAGCGTCGCGCGCACCGCCGGCGGCACGGCATCGAGGTCGCGCAGCGCATCGAAGACCGGCACCGCCGGGTCGCGCAGCAGGCCGAGATTCTCGGCCTGCACGAGGCTGATCGTGCCGTCCGCGCCGGCGGCGAAGCGGCGATGCCCGAGCAGCACGAAATTGTCCTGCGCCAGCCAGGCCAGGAACTCGCCCTCGGCCCGTCCCACCCCGCCCGCGGCGTCCGAGGCCTCGCGCAGCAGCGCCGCCATGGCGGGGAAGTCGGTGACCGCCACGCGCACATCCGCCATGGCGCGGGCCAGCGCCGCCTCCAGCGCCGCCCAGGCGCCGGCGCCGGGCAGCGCCACCCCGGCCAGCATCGGCGCCGGCGCGGCGCCGAGGGTGATGCGCATCATGCTCTCGGCCGCGCCGCCGGGCGCGTCGATCGCGATCAGCCGGCCGGCGGCGTCGCGCGTCACCGCCAGCACGGGGTGCAGCAGCTGGCGCACCACGCGGCCCTGCCGCGCCAGGGCGGCCAGCGCGCTGTCCACCAGGAAGGGCATGTCGTCGGTGACGATCTCCGCCACGGCATGCGGGCCGCGGCCAGGACCCGGCGGCAGCACCCGCACCCGCGCCTCGCCCGGCGGCCGTTCCCGCGCCAGGTCGAGCAGGCCGGCGACGGCGGCGGCCATGCCCTCCGCCGGCTCGGCGGCCAGCTCGGCCGGGGCCAGGGGGCCGAACAGGTGGTGCAGCATGGCCCGGCCGAGATCGACGGGGATGCCGGGCGCGAACCGCCCCAGCGCCTCGGCGGCAAGGCGCAGGATCTCGTCCCGCGCGGACTCCGCGACCGTCGCCACGTCCGTCATGCTGCGCGTCTCCCTGCTGGCGCGGCCCCCTGGTCCGGCAGGCCGCGTGTGCGACCCGGCGGCTCCAGGCGGGGCTGCCCCGGTGTTCCTGCTCCGGTTTTCCCGGCCTGGCCCGCAACCATTCCCGCCCTGCCCCCGCGCCGCAAGCGAAAGCCGCGTGGCGGCCGCCCCTTCGCGGGCGGGGCTGCGCTGGCTCCTGCATCTCCTGGAGCAATACCCGATCAGGTGATTCCACCGGATCGGGTATTGCTCCAGGCTTCGCCGACGCCGCACGGAGGTTTCGCCATGGCCGACCTGCTCGCCTTCGCCCCGGGCAATTACCGCTGCCTCGCCAGCCCGGGCGCGCCCTTCTCGGCCGGGGTGGCCGCCGATCCGGGCTTCGCCCTGCACCGCGCCCGCTTCGCCCGCCCGCTGCCGATGGCGGAGGGCTTCGCCGCGCTGGCGGCGCATCTCGCGCGGCTCGGCCGGCCGATGACGGCGCTGGCGGGGTGCGAGCTGCGCTCCCCGGCGCCGATGACGCGGGAGGAGTTCAACGCCTTCAACGCCGAGTACCTGCGCACCCTGCACGGCTGGGGCGTCCGGGACGGCGAGGTGAACCCGGCGGCGCGCAGCAACATCGCGCCGGTCCTGGAGATCCCCGCCGCCACCACGCTGTTCGCCTTCACCTGCACGGTGCCGGAGCCCGGTGCCGCCGGCGACTTCCTGATCTCCGGCAAGCCGGAGCTGGAGGGCACGCCGCAGGGCGGGCGGCGCATCGTCGCGGAGGGCGACGCCTCGCCGCAGGGCATGCTGGCGAAGGCGCGCTTCGTGGTGGAGTTCCTGCGCGCGCAGGTGGCGGCACTGGGCGGCGACTGGGCCGGCGTGACGGGCACGCAGGTCTATACCCCGCACGAGCTCCGCCCGCTGCTCGAGCCGGTCTTCGCCACCGCCGGGCTGACCGTGCAGGGCCTTGCCCTGTTCCCCGCCTGGCCGCCGGTGCGGGGGCTGGACTTCGAGGCCGATGTGCGGCGCATCCGGACCGAGTTGGTGATCTGACCCTGGTGATCTGACCGGGGGAGGTTCGCTGCGCTACACTGGCCGCCATGAGCATGACCCTCGCCCAGCTTCTGGCGCCGATGACGCCGGAGCGATTCTTCGCCGAATACCACGACCGCCAGCCGCTGCACCTCCGCGGCGACCCGGCGAAATTCGCCGCCGTGCTGTCCTGGCGCGGCATCAACCGCCTGCTCGACATGACGCATGCCTGGACCGCGCATTCGCTGCAGATCGTGCTGGATGGCAGCCCGGTGCCGCCCGAGGGGTACTGTGCCCGCGCCGTCGGCCGCGACGCCAACGAGCAGCTCTGGCAGCCGGTGGCCGCCAGGGTGCAGGACTGGGTGCGGCGCGGCGCCAGCCTGGTGATGAACGACGTGGACAGCCTCACCCCTGGGCTGCGCGCCGTCTCCGACGCGCTGGAGGGGGCGGGGCTCGGGAAGGCGCAGGCGAACGTCTACATCTCCTGGCAGAGCCACAAGGCCTTTCCCGCGCATTTCGACACGCACGACGTCTGGGCCGTGCAGGTGGAGGGCGAGAAGATCTGGAACGTCTGGGAGGGCCGCGCCGAATGGCCGATCGCCCACCCGGCCTTCCGCGGCCTGTCCCAGGCCCAGCACGAGCAGGCCAAGCGCGGGTTGCGCGCCAAGGTGCACCTCAGGACCGGCGACCTGCTCTACCTGCCGCGCGGCTGGTACCACGACGCGCTGGCCGAGGCGCCCGCCAGCGTGCACGTCGCCTACGGGGTGCACGCGCCGCTGGGGATGGACCTGCTCAACATGCTCGTCGAGCGCGCCATGGGGGACGTGGAATTCCGCAAGCCCCTGCCGCGCCAGGACGGCACCGCCGCGGCCAGGTTCGCGCTGACCACGCGCGCCGCGCAGCTCGGGACCCGGCTGGCGGAGCTGGCGCGGGAGCCGGCGGTGATGGCCGTGCTGGAGCGCTACGTGGCCAACCACCGCTTCCAGCGCGGCGGCGTGGACCTGCTGGCGGCGCGCGGCCTCGCCGCACCCGCGGCCCCCGACGCCGGCG
>JAIEOP010000157.1 GCA_019750465.1 Acetobacteraceae bacterium
CCGAGCCGCCCCCGCGCATCATCCCCCGCTCCGTCCTGCCCGGCCTCGGCGACGCCGATCCGCGCCGCCCGGTCGAGGCCGCGAGCAGCCCCTGGCGGTCGCTCGGCCGGGTGCAGCGGGAGACCGGCGGGCGCTGTACCGGCGCGCTGATCGGGCCGCGCACGGTGCTGACGGCCGCGCACTGCCTGGTGGCGCCGCGCACCGGACGCCTGGTGCAGCCGGGCAGCCTCCATGTGCTGCTGGGCTACCATCTCGGACGATGGACGGCGCATGGCCGCGTCGCGTCCTTCGTCACCGGCCCTGGCTACGACCCCGCCGGGCGCGGCCCGGCCAGCGCCGACTGGGCGGTGCTGACCCTGGAACGCCCGCTGCCGGTGCCGCCCGACCGCATCCTGCCGCTGCTGCGCGACCCGCCGGCGCCGCGCACGCCGCTGATGCTCGGCGGCTACCAGCAGGACCGGCCGGAGGCGCTGCTGGCCGACACCGGGTGCCGCGCGCTCGGCCTGCGCCGCGACAGCGCCGGGCGGGCGATGCTGATCCACGACTGCGCCGGCACCCGCGGCGTCAGCGGCGCGCCGCTGCTGGCGCAGGGGCCGGACGGGCGCTGGGGCGTGGCGGGCGTGGCCTCCACCGTCGCGCTGGAGCGCGCGATGGGCGCGGCGGTGCCGGTGGCGGGGCTGCCCGACGTGCCGTAGCCTCAATTCACCGCCAGCGTCATCACCGCGTTGCACCCCGCCGGCAGCGGCGCCGCGTGCCAGGTGGCGCCGCCGTCCAGCGTGCCGAACACCTCGCCCCGCCGCGTCGCGCCATAGACCACGCCGGCATCGCGCGGCGAGGGCGCGACACCCATCATCGTGCCGTTCGGGGTGAGCTGGCTGTCGATCCGCTCCCAACTCGCGCCCACGTCGCGCGAGCGCCACATCGAGCCCGTGGCGCCGGAGGCCGCGGTGGACAGCGTCGCATAGATCGTCCGCGGGTCGTGCGGGCTGACCCGGATGTCGCGCCCGTAGGTGATCGGGCTGTGCCGGCGCATCTCCAGGTCCCGCCAGTGCGCGCCGTGGTCGTCGCTGCGAAAGAGGCCCATGCGCACGGCGACGAAGGGCGTCTCCGGCGCGGCGGGGGAGATGGCGATGGCGTGCGCGTCCAGCATGCCCTCGGCCTCGTGCCGCGTGAGGATCGCGCTCCTGAGCCGCGGCTCGCGCTCGGCCCAGCGGATCAGGTCGTCGGAACAATCCGTCCAGCTCTCGCCGCCATCGGTGCTGCGCATCACGCCGCGCACCTCCATCGCCGCGAAGATCTCGTCCGGGTTGGCGGGGTTGAAGGCGAAGCGCATCACCCGGTTCACGAAGGCGCCCATCTCGGCGGCGTCGGGCAGGCGGGCCGAGGCCGATTCGCGCCAGGTGCCGCCGCCATCCTCGCTGATGAAGACGCCGAGCGGCGAGGTGCCGACGAGGATCCGCCGCGGGTTCGTCGGGTGCACGGCGATCGCCCAGACCTGGCGGTCGGTGCGCGGGAAATCCAGCCGCGTCCAGCTCGCGCCGCCATCGGTGCTGACATAGGGGCCTTCCCCGGTGCCGACGAAGACCCGCTCGCGGTCATGCGGGTCGATCGCCACGCAGGGCACGTGGCATTCCCCGGGCAGGCCGCGCGTCACGTGCTCCCAGGCGCCGCCGCCGACCGGCATGCGGAAGACCCCGCCGAGCGTGCCTGGCGGCGAGGACATGTTTGCCCCGCCGGGCCAGCGGACGGCGCCCACGATCACGTTGCCCCTGGACATCGCCTTCCCTCCCTCGAGCCGCGGTTCGGGACGGATGCTAGGCCGCGTCGCGCGGCGCCGGCAACGGCGGCGTCACTCCTCGCCCTCCAGCCGCTCGATGTCCTCCTCCGACAGGCCGAAATGGTGGCCGATCTCGTGGATCAGCACGTTGCGGACCAGGCGGAACAGGTCCTCGCCGGTCTCGATCCACTCGATCAGGATCGGCTCGCGGTAGAGCAGGATCATGTCCGGCTCCTCCGGCACGTCGAGCACGCTCTTCCGGGTCAGCGCCGTGCCGCGGTAGAGGCCGGTGAGGTCCCAGGGGTTGTCGATGCCCATCTCCGCGAGGGTCTCGTCGTCGGGCGTTTCCTCGACGATGATGGCGGCGCCGCGCACCGCCTCGCGCAGCGGTTCGGGGATGGCGGCGAGCGCGGCCTCCGCCATCTCCACGAGGTCATCGAGGCTCGGGGGGGTGCCGTGGCGCATGGCCGCGGCGTGGCCCCTTCCGGGCCCCGGCGTCAAGAGTCCGGCGTCAAGAGCAAGGAGCGAAGGCGATGATCGAGAAGCTGGATGCGGCCGGGCGGGCGCGGCTGGCGGCGGAATGCCCGGCCTGGCGCATGGCGGAGGGCGGGCGGGACGCCATCATCCGCAAGGTCCGATTCCGCGACTTCTCCGAGGCCTGGGGCTTCATGGCCCGGGTCGCGCTGCTGGCGGAGGCGCAGGACCACCATCCGGAATGGTCGAACGTGTGGAACCGGGTGGAGATCCTGCTCTCCACCCACGACGCCGGCGGGCTGTCGGAGCGCGACCTGCGGCTGGCGACGGCGATCGACGCGCTGCTGCCGCCGGATGCCGTCGGCTGACCCCCGGCGGATCAGGCCGGCTGCGCCTCCAGCTGCAGCTCCGCCACCAGCCCGGCGACCGTCGAGCGCTGAAGGTCGTCCAGCATCGCCGCCTCGGCCGCGTCGAAGCGGGCGCGCAGCAGCTCCGGCATGCGCTTGCCCACCGGATCCTGGCGGTTGGTGCGCGGATGCACCTTGATCAGCCGGTCGCGCTCCGGATGGATGGCGCGCCAGACGTCGCGGAGCGTGATCTGCTCCGCCGGCCGGGCCAGCGAGGCGCCGCCGGGGCCGCGCTGCACCACGATCAGCCCGGCGCGGGCCAGGTGCCCGGCGATGCGCCGGACCACGACCGGATTCGTGCCGATGCTGAGGGCCATCCGGGCCGAAGTGGCCTCGTCGGCGGTGTCCCTGGCGATCAGGATGAGGATGTGGAGGGCCACGGAGAAGCGTGTTGCAACCATGATATTGTATAGGATTGCACGCGCCCCGGCGGTTGGCCAGTGGTTGGACCCCGATGTGGCGAATATTTTGCGTGACTTGCCGCCGGCAGCGCCTTGATTGTAACCCGCTCGGAACCGACCCCGGTCAGAACAGAAGATGGCAACACCGTTCCTGGACGATATCAGAACAAGCCGGATGCCAAACCTGCCGTCGCCGGCCGAACGAACCGCCCGCGTGTGCCGTGCCGCCATGCGGTTCTGCGCGCGCCACGGCTGGGCGCCGGTGGCGGAGGTGCCGCTGCCGAACGGCCGCCGCGCCGATATCCTCGCGCTGCTGCCCGATGGCGGTTTCGCGGTGCTGGAGGTGAAGTCCTGCGCGCGGGATTTCCTCGCGGATGCGAAGTGGCCCGAGTACCGGGAGTATTGCGACCGGTTCTATTTCAGCGTCGATTGCGACTTCCCGCAGGCGCTGCTGCCGGGCGACGCCGGCCTGGTGGTGACCGACGGCGCCACCGACGCCGCCCTGCTGCGCGAGGCGCCGGCGCATCCCCTCGCCCCCGCGCGGCGCCGGGCGCTGCTGCATCGCTATGCGCGGCTGGCCGCGG
>JAIEOP010000024.1 GCA_019750465.1 Acetobacteraceae bacterium
AGCACCGCCAGCGCCCCGGCCCCGAGCGCCCGCCGCGCCGCCGCGTCGTCCTCCGCCAGCACCAGCACGCGCGCCGGATCGCCGGGCTCGGGCAGCCCGTCCGTCACCAGCACCGCGGCCATCTGCGGCAGCGGCACCTGGCCGGGCAGCGCCGCCAGCCGGGCCGCCAGATCCGGATCGGCCAGGCGCAGCGCCACCGCGACCGGCGGCGGCGCCAGCGGCACGGCAGCCTCCGCGAGGGCGGGCGGATCCTCCAGCATCGCCGCCGTCATCACGCCGCCGCCCGCTCGGCGATGCGCACCGTCACCCGCAGCGGCGCGCCGCCGCGCAGCAGGTCGAGCGCCACGTCGCGCCCCACCATCTCCGGGTCCAGCCGCGCCAGCAGCTCCCGCACGGAGCCGATCGCCGCGCCGTTCCAGCCGGTGACGACATCGCCGAGCAGCACCCCCGCCCTGGCCCCCGGTCCGTCCGGATCGAGGCCGACGACGATCACGGCTCGCGCGCCACGCGGCCCGGGCAGGGTCACCGGCTGCATCGCCAGGCCGAGATAGCCGCGCGCGATGCGCCCCTTGGTCCTCAGCACCTCCACCACGCGCGCGATCGTCACCGCCGGGATCGCCAGCACCGCGCCCTTGCGCGCGCCCGCCACCGCCATGCCGAGCAGCTGCCCGTCATGGTCCAGCACCGGTCCGCCCTCGGCCTCCGGGGCGAGGCGCAGGCCGAGCTCCAGCCGGCGCTCGAGCTTGCCGCCGCGCATGGAGCGCCAGGCCGGCCCGGCCATCGCCACCGTGCCCAGCATGTTTCCGGCGCCGTGCTCGCCACGGCCGAGGGCGAGCACCAGGTGCCCCGGCAACGCCGCCTCCACCGAGGCGAGGGCGAGGGGCATGACCGGCCCGGTCGGCGCGCGCAGCAGCGCGATGTCGGTGCCGGGGTCGCGCCCGGCCAGCTCGGCGCCGACCCTGGTGCCGTCGGGCAGCACCAGCACGATGCGGTCGTCGCGCTCCAGCGCCTCCTCGGCCGTGACCACCAGGTTCTCGGCCCAGAGGATGCCGCTGCGCGGGCGGCCGTCGCGGCCATGCACGGCGACGGTGCGAGCGGCGCCAGCCTCGGCCAGGGCGGCGAGGCCGGCAGAGAGGGCAGCGAAGGGTGCAAGGCTCGGGGGGGTCGGGGCGTCGCTCATGCCCCCAATGTCGGGTCGCCGGGGCCGCTTCGCCATGCCCCGGATGGCCAGGGCCGATCGGGCGGTCCGCCGGGGTGCGCGATGCCGCGCAGCCGGCCACGCGGCTGGCGCGGTGATGAACCGGCGCGGTGGTGAATGTCAGCCGGGCGCTGCCCTTCGTCCGCAATGGCCGCATGCGCGGTCCGGGGCCGGCAGCGGCCGGGCGCCGGGGCTGCCGCCAGCGATCCGCGGCCGCCTGACCGAGGCCCGCGCGGTCGTTGCGGACGCTCCGTGTCGTCCGCGACATCGTCCGTGCCGGCAGGGATCGCGTCAGGAAGGCTCAACCTGCCGCGGGCGCGTCCGCCGCCGCCGGCAGCCACACCCGGAACACGCTGCCCTCGCCCTCCCGGCTGTCGATCAGCAGCACGCCACGATGCCGGTTCACGATGTGCTTCACGATCGCCAGTCCCAGCCCGGTGCCCCCGGCGCTGCGCGCGCGGCCCTTGTCCACGCGGTAGAAGCGCTCCGTCAGGCGCGGGATGTGCTCGCGCGGGATGCCCGGCCCGTCATCCGCGACCGTCAGCAGCACGCCCGGCCGCGCCGGCAGCCGCCGGTCGCCGCCCGGCTCCGCGCGCGCCACGGCCACGCTCACCGTGCCGCCCTCGCGGCCGTAGCGCAGCGCATTCTCCATGAGATTGCGCGCCACCTGCGCCACCTGCTCGGCATCCGCCGGCGCCGCCGCCACCGCCTCATCGAGATCGAGGCGGATCGTCGCCTCGCGGCCGCGCGCCAGCGGCTCCAGCGCCGCCGCTTCGGCACGCACGATGGCACCGGGCAGGGCGCGCCCGGTGGGCGGCTGGTGCTCGGTCAGCTCGATGCGCGAGAGGTCGAGCAGGTCGTCGATCAGCCGCCGCATGCGCTCGGACTGCTCGGCCATGATGCCGAGGAAGCGGGTGCGCGCGGCCTTGTCGTCCTCCGCCGGGCCGCGCAGCGTCTCGATGAAGCCGATCAGGCTGGCCAGCGGGGTGCGCAGCTCATGGCTGGCATTGGCGACGAAATCCGCTCGCATGCGCTCCACCGCGCGCTCCCGCGTGCGGTCCGAGAGCAGCACCACCAGCCGCCCGCCATCGGCCAGCGGCGGGTCCATCGGCACGATGCGGGCCACCAGGTCGCGTGCCACCGGCACGGGCAGGGTGAGATCCACGGCCTGCGGCCGGCCCTCCGCGAGCGCGCGATCGACCGCGCCGGCCAGCACCGGGTGGCGCAGCAGCGCCGCCACGTCGCCGCCGCCGGCGGACAGGTTGCCGGCATCGAACAGCGTGCGTGCCGCGGCATTGGCGCGCAGCGGCGTGCGGTCGGGCGCGAGCACCAGCAGCGGGTCCGGCAGCCCCTCGACGATGGCCTGGTCGGCGCGCTGCAGCCGCCCCACCTGCTCGGCCCGGTCGGCAAGGCGGCGGGCGAGCAGCGCCACGCCATCGGCGATCTCCGCCACCGAGGGCAGCAGCGGCGCGAGGGCGGGGCGGTCGAAGCCGCTATCCGCCTCGGCGGCGCGGCGCAGCCCCTCGGCCAGTCGCGCCATGTTGCCGATCCAGAGCCGCGCCACGGCCAGCGCGGCGAGGGTGGTCGCCAGCAGGGCGGCCGCGCCGGGCGCCGGCGCCAGCCAGCCCCCCGCCATGAGCAGGAGCAGCAGCAGGATCGGCACGGCGCCCACCAGCAGGGTCGCGCGCAGCATGGCGCCGAGCGGCACGGGGGCGGAGCCGGACATCGCCGGCGGGGCTAGCTGGGGCCCCGATCAGGTGGGGCCACCTGGGCGGAGCGAGGTGCGTGCGGAACGGCGGTACCGGGCGGGGGCCGGCATGCGCCCCGCGCCCCCTGTCGCGTCCTGCCCGGCGGCGAGCGCGCATGCCGCCCGCCCGGATCTGCGGCGACGTCGACGACTGCGGCGGAACGGCGGGTCACCGCGTCGGCAGCCGAGCGGCCCGGCCCGCCGACGGCTGGCTCACGCCCCACACTGCCGGCGCCCTGGTTCCACCCCATGGCCACGGTGCCTTCCGGGACCCGCTAGAAGGCCGGCACGCCGGGCGGCAGCGGCGCGGGCTCGACCAGGACGGGCTCGCCCGAGGCGTCCACCGCCATGATCGCCAGGCCGCGCCGCGCCTGGCCGTCCGCCAGCAGCACGATCGGCCCGTCGGCGCCCTGCATTGGCGCCCCGATCGGCGGCACGCCGCCGCCGTCGCGCAGCGCGCGCAGCGCCAGCGCGGCGGCGTCATAGGCCACGCCGGCCAACGGTGGCGCGGGCGCGCCGAAGGCGGTCTGGTAGCGCGCCTCGAAGCGCTGGCGCGACGCGGGGTCTGGGGCGGGGAACCAGGCGCCGACCAGCGCCGGCTCCTGGCCCAGCCCGGCATCCCCCAGCCAGAGCGTGGTGCCGAGCAGCCTGGCCGGCCGCGGCAGCGCCTCGGCCAGGGCCGCGGCGGCACCGCGCACCGGC
>JAIEOP010000058.1 GCA_019750465.1 Acetobacteraceae bacterium
GGCGGCGCGATTGCCGGCGCGGCCCGCGGCGTCGCCGGCCGCCTCGCCCAGGCCGAGCCGTGCCAGCAGGCTGCGGAAGCCGTGCTCGCGCAGGAAGGCTTCGAGCCGCACCCGATCCGGCGGCCGCGCCTCCAGCGCCTGCAGGGGCACCGGCAGCGGCGCGTCGGCGTCCAGCGCCACCAGGCGGCGCGAGATGCGCGCCTTCTCGGCGTTCTGCTCCAGCGCCTCGCGCCGCTTCGGCTGCTTGATCCTGGCGGTGTTCGCCAGCAGCGTCTCCACGTCACCGTATTCGGCGATGAGCTGCGCCGCGGTCTTCACGCCGATCCCCGGCACGCCGGGCACGTTGTCCGTGGCGTCGCCGGCCAGCGCCTGGACGTCCACGACCTTGTCCGGCGTCACGCCGAAGCGCTCGACCACCTCCGGCTCGCGGATCGGGCGCTGCCTGATCGGATCCAGCATCTCCACCCCGGGGCGGATGAGCTGCATCAGGTCCTTGTCGGAGGAGACGATGGTGACCGTGCCGCCCTCGGCCGCGAAGGCCTTGGCATAGGCGGCGATCAGGTCGTCCGCCTCGAAGCCAGGCTGCTCCGCCTTGCAGACGCCCATCGCATCCGTCGCGTCGCGGATCAGCGGGAACTGGGGCTTCAGCTCCTCGGGCGGCTCGGGGCGGTGCGCCTTGTAGTCGGGGTAGATGTCGGAGCGGAAGGTGGCGCGGGCGCTGTCGAACACCACGGCGATGTGGCTGCCGCGGTGGTCCACCAGGAAGCGCGAGATCATCTGGGTGAAGCCGTAGACGGCGTTCACCGGCACCCCGGCCGGGTTCGACATCGGCGGCAGGGCGTGGAAGGCGCGGAAGATGTAGCCCGAGCCGTCCACCAGGATGAGGTGCTTCTGCCCTGGCGGCGTGACCGGCACGGCCTCGGGCTGCGCGGCCGCCTCGGCCAGCGCCTCGCCGCGCGGGCGGCCGGCCGCGACCGCGTCAGTGGTGTCCGTCATCGCCGGCGCCGTCCTGCAGGACGTAGGTGATGGAGCAGTAGGGGCAGGTGACCTCGCGGCCGGTGATGCGGAGCCAGACGCGCGGGTGGCCCAGGCCGCCGACCCCGGTCTCGCCGTCGCAGGGCACGGCGCGCGCCGCCACCTCGATGCGCTGGACAGGCGTGATACCCTCCACGCGATGCGGCGCGTAGCCGGTCTGGCGGGGATCGCGCATAGGGGTCCTTTCCTGGGCGGGGCCGGGGTGCCGGCGGGCGGCGGGCAGCATAGGGCAGATCGCCGCGGGGCGTGAACGCCCGGACGCGGCAACCGCTCTGCCGGCCGGGATCGGCGTGCGGTGCCGTGCCCGCCGTTGCGGCGGTGCCGCGTTCGGACCGGCGGCGCGGCCGCGTTCAGGATCCAACAAGAGCCGCGGCCGGCGCCGGGCGTTGCGCGGGCCGGGCGTGGAAGGGGCGGCACGGGATGGCGGGTGGCGGATGGGCCGAGGCGGGATGATCGGATGGGTGGCGGCCGTGCTGGCGGCGGCGCTGGCTCTGGCCGCCTGCACGCCGCGGGTGATCCCGGCCGGGCCGCCGGTGCGGGCACCGGTGGTGGCCGAGGACGCGCTGCTGATGCCGGACGGGGCGCGCCTGCCGCTGCACGCCTGGGCGCCGGAGTGCGGCGCGCCGCCACGTGCCGTGCTGCTCGCCCTGCATGGCTTCAACGATTACTCGGTGAATTTCATGGGCGAGGCGGCGAAGCTGTTCACGCCGCACGGCATCGCCGTCTATGCCTATGACCAGCGCGGCTTCGGCGCCGCCCCGCATCCCGGCATCTGGCCCGGCGAGGCGACGCTGGCGGCCGATGCCAGTACCGCGGCGCGGCTGATCCGCGCCCGGCACCCGGGCGTGCCGCTGTACCTGCTGGGCGAGAGCATGGGGGCCGCGGTGCTGGTGCTGGCGGCGACCGGCGACGATCCGCCCCCGGCCGATGGCTACATCCTCTCGGCGCCGGCGCTCTGGGGGCGGATCGGGATGAACGGGCCGATGCGCTGGGGCCTCTGGCTGGCGGTGCGGACCATCCCGATCGTGGGCTTCCAGGCCGGGGTGGGCGGCCTCTCGCCGACCGACAATGCCGCCGCGATGCGGCGCTGGATGCGCGATCCGCTGACCCTGAAGGTTACCCGCGTCGATGCGGCGCACGGGCTGGTGGACCTGATGGATGCCGCGGTGGCGCGGCTGCCGGCCTGCTGCCGGGCTGCGGGTGGGGCGGGTACGGTGCCGACGCTGGTGCTGTTCGGCGCGCGCGACCGGATCGTGCCGGTGCGGGTGGCGCGCCAGGTGCTGCGCGCGGTGCCGCCGCCGGCTGCCGGCGGCGCCCGCATCGCCTTCTATCGGGAAGGCTGGCACCTGCTGCTGCGCGACGAGAACCGGGTGGCGGTGGCGGGCGACATCCTGGCCTGGCTGCGCGACCCGGCGGCGCCGCTGCCCTCCGGCGCCGACGGTGCGGCACGGGCGTGGGTGGCGGGCGGCGGCGGGTAGGCCGGGCCGGGCCCGATCCCGGCCTGCCGATCCTCCGAGCCGTGAACCGGCGTCACTGCCACGCGTTCCGCCGCGGAGTTGGGCGGCTGGACAGCACGGCTGCGTCACGCCCGATTTACAGTGCAAAGGGATCCCCGCCATGCAGACCCGTGTCGCCGACAGCTACGGCCCCTCCGCCATGCCCGAGGGAGGCCCGGCCCTGCCACCCCGGATCTCCTGGGGCGCAATCCTCGCCGGCGCCGTCGTCGCGGTGGCGGTCGGGCTTACGCTGAACATCCTCGGCGCCGCCATCGGCGCCTCGGTCGTGGACATGACCGGCCGCGACACGCCGGACGCAGAGAGCTTCGGCATCGTCGGCGGCATCTGGCTGCTGGTCTCGAACCTCATCGGACTCGGCTTCGGCGGCTATGTCGCGGCGCGGCTCTCCGGCACCGCGGACGACACCGACAGCATCCTGCACGGGCTCTCGGTCTGGGCCGTGGCATTCCTGGTCGCGGCAGTGCTGTCGGGCAACGCCATCTCGGGCGCCGCCAGCACGGCGACCCAGGGCGCGACCAACGTGCTCGGCGGCGTTGCGCAGGGGGCGGGGCAGGCGGTCTCGGCCGTGGCCGGGCCGGTGGCGCAGCAGGTCGACCCGCGGCAGCTGCTGGAGCGCGCCCAGGCGGCCCTGCGCGCCGGCGGCGACCCGGCCGCCATGACGAGCGAGCAGCGCACCGCGGAGATCGCCCAATTGCTGACCCGCCGCGTCACGGACCGCGAGCTGGCGCCGGGTGATCGCCAGCGGCTGACGGCCCTGGCAGCGGCCGAGTACGGGATCCCGCCCCAGGAAGCCGAGCGGCGGATCGCCGCAGCCGAGGCCCAGGTGACCGAGACCCTGCGCCGAGCCGAGGAGCAGGCACGGGAGGCGGCGGACGCCGCGGCGACTGGTGCGGCGGTCGCGGCCTACTGGATGTTCGCGGCGCTGCTGTTCGGCGCGATTGCGGCGGTGCTGGGCGCGCGGGTCGGCGCGCGGGCCTGGGTCGCGGTGCGCGATGGGACCGCGCGGCGGCGCCTGCCGGTCACCAGCTGAGATCCACGCCGCGGCCGAGGGGCAGACTATCGCCGGAGCGGCCCCGCGGTGGCGGCGATGGCGAGCCGGCCCGGCGCGGCCGCCGGGCGCGGCGTGGCGACCC
>JAIEOP010000406.1 GCA_019750465.1 Acetobacteraceae bacterium
TGGGGGCCGCGCTGATCGCGCAGCCGGCGCAGGGCATCGCCCAGGTCGCGGCCTGGCCGAGCGCGGCCTGGCTGGTGCTGCTGGCGCCGCTGGTCTGGTCGCTCTCGCGCCGCGCCGGCGTGCCGGTGCCCGGGCGCGAGAAGGCCGTGCAGGCCACGATGCTGGCGGCGATGGCGGTGCTGCTGCTGGCGGCGAATTGGATGCTGCCCTTCGAGGTGGCGGGCATCGCCGCCACCGGCCCGGTGCTGGCGCTGGCGCTGTGGCGGGCCGATCCGCCGCGCGATCCGGCGACGGCGCTGCGCGCGGCCGCACCCTACCTGCTGCTGACGGCCTGCCTGCTGGCGGCGCGGAGCTGGCCCGCCGCGCCGGCCGTCCGGCCCTTCCCCGAGCTGCCAGCCCTGCCGATCACCCATGTCGCCGTGGTGCTCTGGGTGGTTGCCGGCGCGCTGCTGCTGCGCCGGCCGGATGGTGCGGCGCGGGGCGGGGCGGCGCTCAGGCGGGCGGCTCGGCCGGCACTGGCGATGCTGCTCTACGTGGTGCTGGGGCGGGTG
Source organism: Acetobacteraceae bacterium (assembly GCA_019750465.1). GTDB lineage: Bacteria > Pseudomonadota > Alphaproteobacteria > Acetobacterales > Acetobacteraceae > JAIEOP01. The sequence continues at coordinate 552 of JAIEOP010000406.1, forward strand.
CTCGCCGGTGGCGGCATCGCCGCCGCGCTCGCCGGCGCGGCGGCCGAGGCGTTGGGGCCGCTGGCGCCCTATGCCGTGCCGCCGCTCGGGCTGATCGGGGGGATGATCACCGGCAGCAATGTCGGCGCGAATGCAGCGCTGATGCCGCTGCAGGCGCAGCTCGGCGCGGCGGCAGGGCTGCCGCCGCTGCTGGCCCCGGGGATCCACAACTTCACCGGCGCGGCAGGCGCGGGGATGAGCGTCGGCGTCACCGCCATGATCTGCGCGCTGCTGGCGGACGGCACGCGGCCGGGCCAGGTGTGGCGGCTGCTGCTGCCCTCCATGGCCATCGTGGTGGCGCTGGGCTGGGCGACGATCGCGCTGCTGCGGTAGTGAAGCGCCGGGGACGCGCCACAGGGGAGGCCGCATGGTCGAGATCGTGGGCCCGCGCAAGCGCGGCCGGGGCGTCGCGCCGGCGCCGATGCCCGCCGGGGCGCCGGACTGGTCGAAGGCGCTGCGCCACCTGCGGCGCGATGCCGTGCTGAAGCGCGTCATCCGCGCCGAAGGGCCCTGCACCATGGTCGCGGTGCAGCGCGAGCCCTATGAGGCGCTGGTGCGCGCCATCGCCCACCAGCAGGTGCATGGCCGTGCTGCGGAGGCGATCCTGGGCCGGTTCCTCGCGCTGTTCCCGGCGCATGCCTTCCCGCCACCGGAGATGGTACTGGCCACGCCCGTGGAGGCGATGCGCGGCTGCGGCTTCTCGCACTCCAAGGTCGCCGCCATCCGCGACATCGCCGAAAAGGCCGCCGGCGGGCTGGTGCCGAGCCGCGCCGGCGCCGCCGCCCTCGACGACGCGGCGCTGATCGAGCGGCTCACCGCAATCCGCGGCGTCGGCCGCTGGACCGTGGAGATGCTGCTGATGTTCACGCTCGGCCGCGCCGATGTGCTGCCGGTCGATGATTTCGGCGTGCGCGAGGGCTGGCGCGTCGCCGCCGGCCTCGAGGCGCAGCCGAAGCCGAAGGAGCTGGCGGCGATCGGCGCGGCCTGGGCGCCGTGGCGCAGCGTCGCCGCCTGGTATCTCTGGCGCGCCGCGGACAGCGCCAAGCGCAGCGCGTTCAAGCCGCAGTAGCGGTGCGCCGCAGGACCCTGCTTGCCGGCGCCGGCGCCGCGCTCGCCCTGGGCACCGGCGCCGCCGCCTGGTCCCTGGTGTGGGAGCCGGCGCTGCGGCTACGCCTGGTGCACCACCGCGTCGGCACCGCCGCCTGGCCGCACGGCGTGTCGCCGCTGACCATCGCCTGCATCGCCGACCCGCATCTCGGCCCGCCGCACACCCCGCCCGAGCGGCTGGCGCGCGTGGTGGCGCGGGTGAATGCGTTGGAGCCGGACCTCGTCGTGCTGCTCGGCGACTACCTGGCCGACCACCGCTTCGTCACGCGGCGCGCCGGCATGGCGGAGGCGGCAGGGATCCTGGCCGGGCTGCGGGCGCCGCTCGGCGTGCACGCGATCCTCGGCAACCATGACTGGTGGGCGGATCCGGCGGCCAGCCTGCGGCCCGGCGGGCCGCTGCCGGATGCGGCCGCGGTCTTCGCGCGGGTCGGGCTGCCGGTGCTGCACAACGCGGCGCGGCCGGTGGTGCATCGGGGGCAGCGCGTTTGGCTCGCCGGGCTGGGCAGCCAATGGGCCTATCGCGGGCTGGTGCGGGCAGGCATCGGCGCGGACGACCTGGCCATGACCCTGCGGGCGATACCGGACCGCGCGGCGCCGGTGATCCTGCTGGCGCATGAGCCCGACATCTTCCCGCGGGTGCCGGATCGTGTCGCGGTGACGCTCTGCGGCCATACCCATGGCGGGCAGGTGCGGCTCGCCGGCTGGTCGCCGATGGTGCCCTCGCGCTACGGCAACCTCTATGCCTGGGGGCATGTGGAGGAGGCGGGGCGGCACCTCGTGGTCTCGGGCGGCATCGGCCATTCGATGCTGCCGGTGCGGCTCGGGATGCCGTCCGAGGTCACGCTGGTGACGCTGGGGGAACCACGCGACGCGGCCGCAGCTGGCGGCTGAGCACGTGGCCGCACGCCGAGCCGGCCTGATCCTGCTGTGCCATGCCGATGCGCCGAAGTGCAGCCTGAAGCGTATTGCGTTCGCATGCGCTCACGCAACACGCTCCAGCCGTTGCTGGGTCGCGGGATTCAGCGTTTGCGGCGATTCTGCCTCAACGCATCCCGCTCCAGGCGGCGCGCCGGATGGCGCGAAGCCAGGCCGCGCCGACGCGCGGCGCCCGGGGGGTGCCGACGTATCGGCAGCAACGCGGATCGGTACCATACGCGCGGCGGGATCCAGCTCCTGGCGGTCCGGAACGCGGCGAGGCGGGAGGCGAGAGCCGCCCCGCTCCCGCCGCACCGGGTGACGGTCCGTTGCGGCCGCTTGGCGAACCAGGCGCGGATCAGCGCGGTCCTTTGGCCGGAGGCGCTGCCCATCACGGCATGGATGTCGAGCCCCGCCGTAACGCGCGCCTCGGCGGTGCCGAGGAAACGGCGGAACTCGGCAGCGCGGCGGCGCGGCCTGCAGCGGCCGGCGACGGTGCCGGCCTTCACGTCGAAACCGGCCGGCGGCGAGCCCGCACCCTGGCGCTCGTCGCCATGCGCAGGCGGTGCAGGACCGCCGTGCGCCGCCCCTACCAGCGCCGCGCCGGCCCGCAATCCAGGTGCACGAAGCCGTCGCGCCGGTAGAGGCCGACGCCGCCCACCTGCATCTCCGCCGCCAGCCGCGCCATGCCGAGCGAATCCCGCCCCGGCAGCCGCACATCCGCGGCCATCCCCGACATGTGCAGCGACACGCGGGAGACGCGGCGCGAGCGCCGCGCGCTGGACGCATTGGTCTCCGGCGCGCGGTAGCCGCTGATCACCTGGAAGGACTCGTCGGCATCGAGCCGCCGCGACACCGTCCACAGCAGGTCGAACAGCCGAGGGTCCATCGGCGTCGCCTCCTCCATGGAGGGGTCGCGCATCAGCCAGTCGAGCTGCGCCAGGGCTTCGCGGACGTAGCGGCCGTCGCGCCAGTAGGTGCCGTCGAACCGCTCGCCGGTCTGCATGCGCTCGATGCCGATATGCCGCGGCGCGCCCCCCGCGATCGCCTGCGCAAGCGCCGCCGGCGCCGGCAGCAGCGCCGCCCCGGCCAGCCCCA
>JAIEOP010000192.1 GCA_019750465.1 Acetobacteraceae bacterium
GCGGCCAGCAACAGCAGCGCGGCGGCGGCGAGGCTGGACCCTCGCCCGGACGCCATGCTGCGCGCCGGGGCGTCCGTGCCGGACCACTCGCGCGCCGGCTCGGCCAGGGCCGCCGGCGGCTCGGCATAGGTGGAGCCGTCCGGGATCGGGTCCATGCGCACCACGGAGGAGCCCAGCGCCGCCACCTGGTAGGGCGCCGGCGCCGGCTGCGGCGTCGTCGAGCCGTCCGGGATCGGGTCCATGCGCACCACCGGCCCGGCCGGAAGCTGCGCCACCTGGATGCCGGGATCCACCGCCTCGCGCTGCTGGCGCAGCGCCATCATCGTCCCGGAATCCATCCGCCGCGGCCCGGGCGGAATGTCGGTCGGTATCTCGGCGGCGGCATAGACCTCGGGCGCGGTGCGCCGCTGCGGGTGGGCGCCGACGATCCGTGGGCCGATGCGGCGGACGTAGTTGCGGGTCTCGGTCGGCAGGCCGCGGCTGTTCCAGAGATAGTCCTCCAGCCTCCGCGGACCGGCATTGTAGGCGGCGAGGAAGGCCGGCGAGCCGTAGAGGTCGTACATCTCCCGGATGTAGGCCGTGCCGGCCATGATGCTGTCATAGGGGTGGTACGGGTCGTCGCCGAGCCCGTAGCGCGCCCGCAATTCGCGGTAGGTGCCGGGCATCACCTGCATCAGCCCCATGGCGCCGACCGGGCTGGTGGCGCCGACACGGCCACCGGATTCCTGGCGCATCACCTCGCGGATCCAGCGCTCCGGCACGTCGTGCCGCCGCGAGGCCTCGCGGATCCACGGCCCCCAGGGGTCGTGCGGCGGTCCCGGCGCGTCGTAGCTCGAGGGGCGCTGATAGCCGCTGTAGCGCGCCGCGGGTGCAGCGGCCTGCTGCTGCGCACAGCCGGCAACGGCCAGCAGCCCGACAAGGGACAGCGCCATCCCGGCCCGCCAGGGCCGCCGATGCGAACCGTCCCGATTGATCCTGGAATGCGTGGCCCCCCGCGGCCCGCCGACGTCGTCCCCCGGGACATCGCCGCGCACCGCACTGCCTCGCACTGCGCCACCGCGCAGGATCCAGCTCCCCTGGGGCATCCCCCTCGCTCCTCGGGTCTGGGAAACCGGAATGCTGAACGCGACCGTTGGATGGACCCGCACCGTCCCCTAACGGTGCCGGCCCTGATCGCCCGAGCGCTCCGGCGGGCGGAGACCCGCCCAAGAGCCAACACCGGTACACGCAGGGCCGCCGGCTGCGCAAGGCTGCAAACAGGTCGCAGTGCTGTGGCTTCGCAGCCACATTGGCGTTGGTGTCCGGTATGTTCCGAAATCGGCAAGGAATTGTGCCGCATCGCCGTGCCGAAAGTGCCTTGCGCTGGGGCTACCTGTGCCGCAGCCGGCTTGTCGCTCCGCCGTGCCTTCCGGTATCCCGGATGACGCCACTTCAAGGAACCGTCCCGCCATGCCGTCCCGCCCGGCCGCCTTCGGCAGTGCCGCCCTCGCCCTCCTGGCCGCTGCCGGCCTGGCCGGCTGCGCGCCGACCAACACCAACACCACCTACACCGCGGGCAGCATCGGCGTCGCCGCCCAGGTGCGCTACGGCACCATCGTCGGCATGCAGCCGGTGGCCATCCAGGGCAGCCGCAGCGGCGCCGGCGCCGCGATCGGCGGCCTGGCCGGCGGCGTCGCCGGCAGCGCCATCGGCGGCGATTGGCGGGCCCGTGCCCTCGCAGGCGTCGGCGGCGCGCTGCTCGGCGCCGGCGCCGGTGCGCTGGTCGAGCAGGGGGTGACCCAGGGCTCCGCGGTGCAGTTCACCATCCGCCCCGATGGCGGCGGTCCCGACTACACCGTGGTGCAGACCAACGAGCTCGCCCTGCAGGTCGGGGAGCGGGTGGCGGTCTCCTTCGGCGACCGGGCGCGGCTGCAGCGGGTGGCCGGCGGCCCGGCGCCCTACGCGGCCTCCGCCTACGCGCCGCAGCAGGGCTATGCCGCGCCGGTCTCGCAGGTGAAGCGGTATTAACCGGCGCCGCGTCACGGCCTCGCTGGCCGCTGCGCGGGCAAGCGGCTATACGCCCGCGCATGCTTCCCCAGACCTCCCCGGACGCGGCGCCGCTCTACGTCCGCGACGCCGGCGATCCGCGGCGGCGCGAGCGCGCGCTGGACGACCTGTCCACCGGATTCCGGCGCTGGCGCCTCGCCGCCTCGCTGGCCCGGCTCGACATCCGCAACCGATACCGCGGCTCGGTGCTCGGGCCGTTCTGGCTGACGCTGTCCACCGCCATCATGGTGACGGGGCTGGGGCTGCTCTACTCCACGCTGTTCAAGCTGCCGCTGGTCAGCTACATGCCGTTCCTGGCGGTCAGCCTGCTGGTCTGGAACACGGTCAACCAGATCGTCGGCGACGCCTGCACCAGCCTCATCCAGTCCGAGGGCATCATCCGGCAGATGCCGCTGCCCTACACGGTGCACGCGCTGCGCTGCGTCTTCCGCAACATCATCATCGCGGCCCACAACCTGCCGCTGATCATCGTGGTCTTCGCGATCTGCGGCGTGCTGCCGGGGCCGGCGGCGCTGCTCGCCATCCCCGGCCTGCTGCTGATCACGCTGAACGCCTTCGCCGCCGCGATCCTCCTCGGCATGATCTGCGCGCGGTTCCGCGACATCGGGCAGATCGTCGCCAGCGCCATGCAATTCTTCTTCTTCCTCTCGCCGGTGCTGTGGAAGCCGGAGCTGCTCGGCACGCGCCAGGCATGGCTGCCGCTGAACCCCTTCTTCGTTCTCATCGAGACGGTGCGCGGCCCGCTGCTCGGCACCGGTCCCTCCGCGCTGATCTGGGCCTGCGCCATCCTCTACACCGCGGCGGCCTGCGGGATGGCGCTCGCGTTCTTCATCCGCTTCCGCGGCCGCATCGCGTTCTGGGTCTGATGGCGCATATCCTGGCCGATCGGGTGACGATCGAATTCCCGCTCTACCACGTCGGCGCGCGGTCGCTGAAGAAGCGGCTGATGGCGGCGTCCCGCCTGCGCGAGGATGACAGCAACCGCATCGTCGTCGCCGCCCTGCGCGAGCTGTCCTTCGCGGTGGCACCGGGCGAGCGGGTGGCGCTGGTCGGCCACAACGGCGCCGGCAAGACCACGCTGCTGCGCACGCTGGCGGGCGTCTACGAACCCGTCGGCGGGCGGCTGGAGGTGGCGGGCAGCATCGGCTCGCTGATCGATCCCTCGGCCGGCATGGACGCGGATTCGACGGGGCGCGAGAACATCATCCTGCGCGGCCTGTTCCGCGGCATGCCGGAGGAGGAGTGCACGGCGATGGCGGCCGAGGTCGGCGCCTTCAGCGGCCTCGGCGAGTTCCTCGACGTCCCGGTGCGGACCTATTCGGCCGGCATGGCGGTGCGGCTCGCCTTCGCCGTCGCGACCCTGATGGCGCCGCAGATCCTGCTGATGGACGAGTGGTTCCTGGCCGGCGACGCCGACTTCATGGCGCGCGCACGGGAACGCCTGGAGGCGCTGGTGCAGGGCGCCGACATCCTGGTGCTGGCCACCCATGACATGAGCATCGTGCGGCAATGGTGCACGCGCGCCATCCGCCTCGGCGGCGGCCGCATCGAGGCAGACGGGCCGGTCGAGGAGATCCTGGGCGCGGCATAGGCGCCGGCCCGGGCCGGCGCTAATGCGGCAGCAGGCGGCGCTTCACGCCGCGGATCGCCCGCACCGCCGGGCCCGGCAGTGCGCGCACCGCCCAGCGCCGC
>JAIEOP010000397.1 GCA_019750465.1 Acetobacteraceae bacterium
GGCCACGGCCTGGGTCGCGGCAAGCGGGGGCGTCACCGTCGGCGGCGCCTCCGCCACGGCGAGGGTCACCCGGAGGGCCGGCGCGGGTGCTCCGCGGGACGCCAGATCAAGCCGCATCGCGCCATTCGCCTCGACGGCGCCGCCCCCCCCGCTGTCGCGCGCGGCGAAGAGCGCGGGCGGGCCGTCGAAGGCGGCGGCCTGGGGCAGGCGGCGCTCGAACTCGGCGAAGCGGACGAACTGGCCCGGCTGCATGGGGTCCAGCGCCAGGTGCCGCTGCGCCGCCTGGCGCAGCCGCTCCGGCTCGTTCAGCCAGGCCCATTCGGCCGAGAGCGCGAGGCCACGCTCGTTCTGCTCCTCGATGGCGCGGGCGACCCCGCGCAGCTCCCGGTCGAGCAGCGCAACCTCGTGCTTGGTCTGGTAGACATGCATGCCGGCCGTCATGGCGGCGAGCATCGTGACGAGCGTCAGGGGGCGGATCATGCGGCGTCGGCCTCCCCGGCCGCGGTGCTGCGGTGCGACGTGCCTCGCGCCGGCGGGACGTAATCCGGCGCGCCTTGTGCCGGCGCGACGCGTTCCAGGGCGCGCAGGCGCGCGGAGCGGGCCCGCGGGTTGGCATCGATCTCCGCTGCGCCCGGGCGCAGCGGACGGGGCGTCAGCAGGTGGAAGGCAGCCGGCGCCTGGATGGCGGCGCCGAGCGCCGCCGGCGCGTGGCGCGAGGCGCGTGCCCCGCGGCCGCACGCCTCGATCATGAAACGCTTCACGATGCGGTCCTCGAGCGAGTGGAAGGCAACGACCACCAGCCGGCCGCCCGGCGCGAGCAGCGCGGCGGCGCCGGCGAGGCCACGCTCCAGTTCCCCCAGCTCATCGTTCACCGCGATGCGCAGCGCCTGGAAGCTGCGCGTCGCGGTGTCCATCCCGGAGGGGTCGCGCGGCGCGGCGGCGCGCACCACGGCGGCCAGTCGCGCCGTCGTGGTGATCGGCCCGTCCTTGCCGCGCGCGGCGACGATGGCACGTGCGATGCGGCGGGAATGACGCTCCTCGCCCAGTGCGAACAGCATGTCCGCGAGCTCCGACTCGGGCAACGTGTTGACGAGATCTTGAGCGGCAGTGCCAGCCTTCCCCATGCGCATGTCAAGCGGCCCGTCATCGCGGAAGGAGAAGCCGCGCGCCGGCTCGTCGAGCTGGAAGGAGGACACGCCGATGTCGAGCACGACACCGTCGAGTCGCGTGACGCCGCGCGTTGCGAGCAGCGCTACCATGTCGCCGAAACAGCCTTCGATGAGGTGCAGCCGGCCGGGATGGCGCTGCGCCAGCGCGGCACCGCGCGCGATCGCGTCCGGGTCGCGGTCGATGGCGTAGAGCGTGCAGCGCGGCGCGGCGTCGAGGATCGCGGCCGCGTAGCCGCCGCCGCCGAAGGTTCCGTCGAGCAGGCTTGGGGCGGCGGCTGCCGTTGCGGCAGGCAGCAGCGTCGCGAGCACCTCGCGCAGCATCACCGGGACGTGGCCGCCGGGCCGCGGCCCTGCTGCCCCGGCGCTCACGACTCAGCCTCCTCGTCCTCGGCGAGGGCGGCGGCCCAGTGCTTCGCGCTCCAGAGCTGGAAGAAGCCATGGCGGCCGGAGAACACCACATCGGTGTCGAGCTCCGCCTTCTCGATGAGCTCGCGCGGCAGGATCATGCGGCCCTCGGCGTCCGGCGTCAGCGCGTGAGCATGCGCAACCAACCGGCGCATCAACTTTTCGTACTCGAGCGAGAAGGGATCGAGATGCGCGGTGCGCTGCTGCACCTGCGCATCGAAGGTCGCCTTGGGCCAGAGTTCTATGCAGCGGGAATGGCTGGACCTGCGCCCCATCAGCTCCATCGGGCCCTGGCTGGCGAGCGCGCTCCGGAAGGCGGACGGCACCGAGATGCGCGCCTTTCTCGGATCGAACGTCGCCGGCACGGTGCCCGAGAAAATGAGAGCCGCCCCCCTGACGCCAATGCTACGCGTTTCACTGGAATCGCTGCGGGGGGCTGCGCAGCGGCCGGCGGGGCCCCCCGACCCCACCGGCTCGCCCGACCTGCCCTGACTGGTTCGCTCGCCCCCCGAGCTTCTGAACCATCCGGGCGGAGGTGGGATAACACGGCACAGGCCTCCACTTCAAGGGCAGCAACTTTGTTTTGTTATAGAAATTATCGGGCTCGCCGGAAGGTCCAGTTCACGCCTTTTGACTGAAATCCTAATCCTGCGGACGACTGTCTTGTAACGATGTCCATTCGGCTGAACGTTTCTCCGAGGCATTCGTATCGATATAACAACATAAATGCTGATATTGCCGTTCCGGCCGTGGCGGGGCCCTGGGGACAAAGATGTGGGAATCGAGCCGGCAGCGAAGAGCAACTTGCTCCCATGCTGCCTGCGGCCGCGCAATGGGTGCGGCGACGGCGACTCGCGTGCGAGGGATACTTTTATCCACAAACTGTGGATAAGCGCGCCAGGCGGCCTGTAAGCCGGGTTCTGTCCGCCGCCGGGCAAGCCGGGACGGGACGGCCATTCCTCTGGAACGGGTGTCGCCACCCGCTTCGCGCGGCCAACCCGGATGGCGGGGCAGGAATGCCCCCGCGGCCATCACACTCCCGTGTGACGCCGCCGGCCACCCCTATTCGGCCTTGCTCCCGGTGGGGTTTGCCATGCCGCCCCCGTTGCCGGGGGCGCGGTGCGCTCTTGCCGCACCCTTTCACCCTTGCCCGCAGCGCCCGGAGGGACGGCGCGGGCGGTTTGCTTTCTGTGGCACTTTCCCTGAGGTCACCCTCGCCGGTCGTTGACCGGCACCGTATTCCCGTGGAGCCCGGACTTTCCTCCAGCCGGGGATCGCTCCCCGGCCAGCGGCCGTCCGGCCGCCTGACGCGCCGGTGAGATCGGCCGCGGCGACGGGCGCGTCAACGGAATTCGTGCGGCCTCAGCAGGGCGGGCAGCGCGCGGCGACGGCGGCGAGGCGCGCGAGCGTGCCGCGATCGGCGGCGCCGTCCACCCCCTCGGGCCGCCAGTGGCGCTGGAAGGCGCCCAGCAGCACGGGCAGCGGCAGGCCGGGGCGATAGCCGATTCGCGCCAGCAGCGCCGGCGCCTCCTGTGCCGGCGGCGGAGCGGGGTCGGGGCCGGGCCAGAGGCCGACGCCGTTCGCCGCCAGGCCCTGCCAGTCGAACAACTCGCCCGGATCCTGCTTGCGGTCCGCGGCGACGTCGCTGTGCCCGACCACGCCCCAGGGCGCGATCGCCGGGTGCCGTGCCAGGATGTCCAGGCAGAGGTCGCAGAGCGCGGCCATCTGCAGGGCCGGGAAGGGGCGATAACCCCATTCGTGACCGGGGTTCACGACCTCGATGCCGATGCTGGTGGCGTTCAGCCCGGCCCGGCGGCGCCAGTGCGAGACGCCGGCATGGAAGGCCCGGCGCCGCTCCGGCACCAGGCGGATGACCGTGCCATCCTCGTCCACCACGTAGTGCGAGGAGACCTTGGCCGCCGGATCGCAAAGCCGCTCGATCGCCTCGGCGCCGCTGCGCATGCCGGTGTAGTGCAGCACCAGCGCGTCGATGACCGCGCCGGCGGGGCGGTCATCCTGGTTCGGGCTGGCACGCTCGCGGAGGCGCGGCATCACAGCCGGCGCTCGCGCTTGATGCGGTCCCCGCCGCGCCGCGTGCGGCGCGGTCGGCAACCGGGCCTGGGACCGCGGGCTGCCGTCACGGCCGGCGCTCGCGCTTGATGCGGTCCCCGCCGCGCCGCGTGC
>JAIEOP010000391.1 GCA_019750465.1 Acetobacteraceae bacterium
CCGGCGCCCTGCCGCCGCCCGCGCCGCAGCCGGCGGGCGCCACGGCCGGCCCCGCGCTGCCGCCGATCGACCTTGCCATCATCATCACCACGCCCCAGCCGATCTTCGTGCGCGGCCGCGGCATCGAGGCGGAGCTTGGCGGCACGGTGCGGCTGGGCGGCACGCTGGCGGAACCGGTCCCGTCCGGCGGGCTGACGCTCCGGCGCGGCACGCTCAACATCCTGGCGCGGCAGCTCACCTTCCAGCGCGGCAGCATCGACTTCGCCGCCGGGCGGCTGCTGCCGGTGCTCGACCTCGCCGCGGTGTCGCGGACGCGGACGGCGACCATCACCGTGCGGGTGCAGGGTTCGCCGGCGGCGCCGGACATCACCTTCTCCTCCACGCCCGAGCTGCCGCAGGACGAGGTGCTGTCGCGGCTGCTGTTCGACCGGGCGACGAGCAACCTCTCGCCCTTCGAGATCGCGCAGCTGGCGCAGGCGGTGGCGCAGCTCAGCGGGGTGAATACCGGGCCGGACGTGCTGGAAGGGCTGCGCGGCGCGCTGGGTCTGGACCGCCTGGGGGTGACGACGGACCCGCAGGGCCGCGCGGCGGTGGAGGCCGGGCGCTACGTGGCGCCGGGCGTGTTCCTCGGCGTGCGGCAGGGCGTGCAGGGGCAGACCGGCGTCGGCGTGCAGGTGGAGCTGACGCCGCGGCTGCGGCTGGAGGGCCAGACCGCGACCGGGCCGGCGGGCGACCGGCTCGGGCTGTCCTACGAGATCGAATACTGACCGCCCGGCAGGGGCCGGGCAGTCCCCGCCGCAGCTTTCCGTTGACCGGGCCGGGCAAGGCGGTAAGGGTCGCCGCGAGAGGACCCCGCCCTGGCCGACGACCCGCGCCGCTTCGATGACGACCTGCTGGTGGTGCTGACCGACGCGGCGCGCCTGGTGCGCACGCTCGCGGACCGCCGCGCCCGCGCCCAGGACATGACCCGGGCGCAGTGGCTGATCCTGTTCCGCCTGCGCAGCGCGCCCGGCATGAACCAGCGCGAGCTCGCCATCCTGCTGGAGGTGGAGCCGATCTCGGTCGGGCGGCTGGTGGACCGGCTGGAGGCGCGCGGCCTGGTGGAGCGCCGCGCCGACCCGAGCGACCGCCGCGTCTGGCGCCTGCACCTCACCCCCGCCGCCGACCCCGTGCTGGCCGAGATCGACGCGGCCCGGGCGCTGTTCGATGCCCAGGCGACGCGGGGCCTCACCGAGGAGCAGCGCGCGACGGTGATCGCCGCGCTGACACGGATGAAGGCGAACCTCCAGGCCAGTGCGACGGCCCCCGCAACCGCCGACAACCCCGGTTCGCCGCCGGTCGCGGCGGCGTAGCCGCTCCGGCGTCAGGCCGCCGCGGCGAGCACCGGCGCGCCGTTGACGGCGGCCAGCAGATCGGGGCCCACCCGCACCCGCGCCTTCAGCGGCAGGTGGTCGGACGCCAGCCGCGCCAGCGGGCTTTCATGCACCGCCAGGGCGCGGACCGGCGCCTCCCGGCAGCCGAGGATCCGGTCCAGCGCCAGCAGCGGCAGGCGCGAGGGGAAGCTCGGCAGGCCGGCACCGCTCGGCCCGAAGACCGGCTCCAGCAGGCGCAGCGCCGAACGCGGACCGGGCGGCCGCCACTCGTTCAGGTCGCCGAGCAGCAGGCTCGGCATCGGCTCCCGCTCCGCGATGGCGCGCAGGATGCTGGCGGCCTGCCGGGCGCGGCAGCGGCGCAGCAGGCCGAAATGCGCGGCGACCACGCGCAGCGCGCCCATCGTGCTGCCCTTCGGCACCAGCTCGGCGATCACCGCGCCGCGCGGCTCGGCGCCCGGCAGGTCGAGCCGCGCCAGGCGCCAGCGCGTGCCGGGCCGCACCAGCAGCGCGTTGCCGTGCCAGCCAAGCCCGTCCGGCAGGTCGGAGGCCGGTAGCGGCACCAGGCCCGTGGCGCGCTCGATGGCGGCGGCATCGAGGCGCGCGGTGCGGCGGCCGAAGCGGCGGTCCACCTCCTGCAACGCCACCAGGTCGGCATCCAGCTCGGCGATGACGGCAACGGTGCGGGCCGGGTCATAGCGCCCATCCGTGCCGATGCACTTGTGCACGTTCCATGACGCGACGGTGAGGTCGGCGCCGCCCGAGGGAGGCGGCGCGGCCTGGCGTGGCGGCATGTCGAGCAGGCGGAGCTGCGGAGCCGGGGCGCCGCGGCGTGAAGGGGTGAGCTGCACGTCGATCCTGGATTCGGGGTGGAGGCGCGGGCAGGCCCCGGGGCCTGAGACGGACACGGTGCTGAGGTAATGCCATAGCCGCGCCGCTCCAAGCGGATTCCGCGGCTGCGAAGGGTCGTTGCGCTTGAGGTGTGTCCAGTCGGCCGGTCCCGGTGCCGGGGTGCGCGGGAGTGTCGCCGGCGAAGGTTGACGCATCGCTGCCGGGCTGCCCGGCCAGGCCGAGGTCACGCAAGCCCCGCGCGGCGCAGGCCCCGCGCGTAGTGGACGCGGTCCACCTCCCGCTGCACCGGCGTGCGCCGCAGCGCCTTGGCGATCGTGAAGTCGGGCTCGATCGAGAGCAGCCGCGCCCGCGCCCGCGCCGCCTCCTCCGCCAGGCCGAGATGGCCAAGGGCCGAGAGGTAGGTCTTGTAGGGATAGCTCAGCCCCGGGTGCAGCGCCGTCGCGGCGCGCCCGACCTCAACCGCCTCCGCATGGTCACCGAGCATCAGCAGCGGGATGCCGCGCGCGGCATCGAAGAAGAAGCCGTGCGGGTGGCAGGGCGCCAGCTCGCGGTAGCGGTCGAGCCGGCGCAGCGCCTGCTCATGGGTCCCGGCATAGCTCTCGGCCATGCCGAGGAAGACCCAGGCCATGGCCAGGTTTGGGTTGAGCGCCAGCGCGCGGCGGTGCAGCGCCAGCGCCTCCTCCACCCGGTGGTGCAGGAAGGCGCGCACATGGCCGAGGATCGCCAGGCCCTGCGCATCCATCGGGTCGAGCGCGACGGCGCGCGCCGCCAGCCGCTCGGCCGCCGCCATCGCCGCGTCCTCCTCCGCCCCGGCCCAGCCCTGGCCGACGAGGAACAGGTGCCAGTAGGCGTGCCAGGCATGTGTCGCGGCATGGTTCGGGTCGATCCGCCCCGCCGCATCGAGGCACTGGCCGGCCGCCAGGAAGGCCGCGCGATCCAGGCTGCGCATCGCCGGCATGGCCCGCAGCAGCAGGTCGTAGGCCGAGGCGGCGTCGGCGCCGCGTCCCGACGCGACGGCCGCGCGCCCGGCCTCGATCAGCAGGATTTCCGGGTCCATGCGGGCGACCACGGCGGCGGCGACGGCATCCTGCAGCGCCAGCAGGTCGGCGGCGTCATGATCGAAGCGCTGCGCCCAGGCGATGGTGCCGGCGCCCTCTCCGGACTCGCGCAGGTCGGTCAGCCGGACCGCGACGCGGATCCGCCCGGGCCCCAGACCGGCCTGCAGCGTGCCGCTCAACAGGAAGTCGAGCCCCATGGCGCGCGCGGCCGCCACGCCGGCCGTCTCGGCCCCGCCTGCGCCGTGGCTGGCGGCGGCCAGCGAGGCGCAGTCGGCAACGAAGATCCAGCGGAAGCGGGCCAGCGCCTCGGTGATCGACTCGGCCAGGCCCAGCGCCAGGTGGGAGGGCAGGCCCTCGCCCAGCGGCCGCAGCGGCAGCACGCCGAGCCTGGCGCCGCGGCGGGTGGGACGCGGAGCTGGCTCGGCGCCACGGGCGCCGTCGAGCGTGCGGAGCGCATGCCAGGCGGGCTGGGCACCTGGATCGAGCGCAAGCAGGCGCTGCGCCGCGGCGTTGCGGGCATC
>JAIEOP010000210.1 GCA_019750465.1 Acetobacteraceae bacterium
TGGGGTCACGCCATAGGACGGAGCTGGATTCACGCTAAGCGGGACGGAGAGAGAACGTCATGCGGCGTTGACCAGGGCGTGACGACCGCCGCGGAGGGGCCGGAAGCCGTCCGCGTCGAGGCCTGCGCCCTGCGCCCAGAGGTAGTCGCCGGTGAGGTTGACGTGCTGCCAGCCGAGCGGGGCGAGGTGGGCGAGGAGCGCGTCCGGGACCGTCTCGCCGCGGCGGCGGAGGGCTTCGACGGCGCGGCCGAGATAGACCGTGTTCCACAGCGCGATGGCGGCGGTGACGAGGGCGAGGCCGCTGGCGCGGTGCTGCTGCAACTCGGCGGTGCGGTCGCGCAGCCGGCCGAGGCGGTGGAAGCACACGGCGCGGGCGAGCGCGTTGCGGGCCTCGCCCTTGTTCAGCTCGGCCGTCGCTTGCCGGCGCAGCTCGGGCCGCTCCAGCCAGTCGAGGGAGAAGAGCGTCCGCTCGATGCGGCCGATCTCGCGCAGCGCGAGCGCCAGGCCGTTCTGCCGCGGGTAGGCGCCGAGGCGCTTCAGCATCAGCGAGGCGCTGACCCGGCCGGTGCGGACCGAGGCGGCGAGCCGCAGCACCTCCTCCCAGCGCGCGGCGATGAGCTTCGTGTCCACGATGCCCGCGATGAAGGGCTGCAGCGCCGGCCAGGTGGCGGCCGCACCGAAGGCGTAAAGCCTGCGTTCCGCCAAGTTCGGGATGCGCGGCGCGAAGCGGAAGCCGAGCACGTGGGCGAGCGCGAAGACGTGGTCGCTGACCCCGCCGCCGTCGGTGTGGTGCACCGCGCTGGCGAGGTCCGCCTCATGGTAGAGCAGGCCGTCGATGACGTGCGCCGCCTCGCCGGAGGGCGGGATGGCGACGGTGTGGAACGGCGCGTGGCGCGCGGTGACATGGGTGTAGAGCAGCGTCGTCGCGTCGTGGCCATAGTGGCTGTTGACCGCCCCGACGGCCTCGCCCGGACCGGCGGTCGGGAAGTGCTGGCCGTCCGAGCTGGAGACGTCGGCGGCGCCGAAATGCGCCGCGAGCGGCTGGGCCTGCTGGGCGTTCACGAGGACGGCAAGGGCGCGGCGGTAGGTCTCCTCGCGCAGGTGCCAGCCGGCGGTCCAGGCGAGCTGTCGGTAGGTGGCGACGGCGCAGGCGTCGGCCATGCGCGTCAGGCCGAGGTTCGTCGCGTCCGCCAGGACGGCGGTGAGCACCACGCGGCGGTTGTCGGCCGGCAAGTCCGTGTGCAGGTGGGTGAAGGCGGCGCCGAAGTCCGTCCAGCGGTCGACCTCGGCGAGCAGGTCGGTGATGCGCACGGCCGGGACCATACCGTAGAGGCGCTCGGCCAGCGCTTCGGCCTCCTCCGGCGTGGCGGCCTTGAGCGGCGAGATCCGCAGCGCGTCGCCCGCGATGCGGACGTCCTCGAGGCGGTCCGCCGCGGCCTTGGCGGCGACCTCGGCAAGGCGCCGCTCGAGGGTGGCGCGCCGCTCGGCGAGATAGGCCTCGGCGGTTGCGGGCACTGCGACGGGCAGCGGCCCGGCCTCGCGCATGGCGGCGAATAGAGCGGGCGGGATGAGTTGGTCCTCGACGGCGCGCCACTGACGGCTGCCCTCCACCCAGATGTCGCCGGCCCGCAGCCGGTCGCGGAGCGCGAGCAGCGTCGCGGCCTCCCAGATCCTGCGCTCGGAAATGCCGTCGGCGGTTTGCACGGCTTCGCGCCAAGACGGGCTGAGAAAGGAGATGGGCAGGCTCTTGGGCCATCGCCGGCCGCCGCTGGCGTAGGCGTCGCGCAGCGCCTCGACGGCGCGCAGCGTGCCGGCGGCGGCGGGCACGGCCCGCAGCTGGAAGGCATCGAGGAAGAGCGGGCCGAGGCGGTGCAGCACCGGCCAGGCACGCGCGGCGAGCGCGGGCAGGTCCGCCCGGTCCGGGCGCGCGAGGCGCTCGGCCTCGGCGACGCTCCGCGCCAGCCTGTCCCAGCCGACGGCGTCCGCGACCGCGGCTTCGAGATCGCCCTCGCCGTCCCTGGCCTTGATCAGCGCCGTGCCCAACCGGGCCAGCAGGCGCACCTTGTCGTTGACGGCGCGGGCGTCGCGCAGGAGCGCGTCTCGTTCGCCGATCTCGGCGCGGCGAAACATGCGCCCGACGGCACGGTCGAAGACGCCGACGCCGTCGTCGATCAGCCGCGCGATCGTGTCGATTACCGCGGCGACGAGGGTCGCACGGCGCCGGAGCGGCGCGAGGGCGCGCAGATGCTGGGCCGTGAGGCGCCCGCCCTCGCGCGCGAGCCGGCGCAGGCGCTCCGGGTGGATGCCTTCGACGCAGGCGGGATCGAGGCCGATCGCCCGCAGCCGCTCCAGCGCCGCGACGAGGCGCGCGAGGGCACGGTGTCCCGGCGCACCTGGCGGCTGCCTTGCCCAGGCAAGGACGCTCATGGGCGCGCCGGGCGCCGGCGTCAGCAGCGCTTCGAGAGCCTCGGCCTGCGGAGCCGGCAGGCTGCCGGCGAGCTGGCGCGCGACATGACGCTCGGCCGCTGTCATGGCGGCGGCGACCATCTCCTCGACGATGGAGGGCGTGGGCAGGACCAGCCGCCGGCGACGGGTCTCGTCGAGCAGCGTCGCAGCGACTGCGGCAGCGCTCGTCGTGGCGAGCGCCACGGGCAGCAGCCAGGCACCGAGTTCGCGCCGCCGGACGGGCGTGACGTCGGCGAAGCCGTAGGCCCCGCGCAGCGCATCGAGGTGCTCGTAGCGTGTCTGGGCGCGCGAGCCGTAGGCGGCGATCGTCTCCGGCGCGGCGCCGATCCCCTCCGCGACGAAGCGGAGCGCCTGCGGCGGGACGGCCTCGCCGGGCCGCAGCGGCCGGCCGGGGTAGCGCAGCGCGCAGAGCTGCAGCGCGAAGCCGAGCCGGTTGTGGTCGCGCCGGCGCGCGCCGATGACGGCCAGATCCTCGTCTCCAAGCGTCCAGTATCGGACGAGGGAGGCGTGGTCGTGCGGCAGGGCGAGCAGCCCCGCGAGCTGCGCCCCGGTGAGCGCGCGTCGTCTTGGCATGGCGAATTGTCCCAGTTGAGGTGTAGGCTGATTGCTACGGTGCCGGGACGAGCCGGAACAGCGGCTTGCGGGCCGCCGCGCGGGAGGGGTTCAACTGGGACAGCGCGCCGCCCTCTACTGCCGGGTCTCGACGGCCGACCAGTCCTGCGCGCGGCAGGAGCGGGATCTGACCGCGTTCGCGGCGCGCGCCGGCTACGAGGTGGTCGGGGTCTACAAGGAGACCGCGTCGGGCGTGCGGCTCGACCGGGCCGAGCGGCGGAAGGTGATGGCCCTTGCCCAGCGGCGCGAGATCGACGCGGTGCTGGTGACCGAGCTGTCGCGCTGGGGCCGCAGCACGACGGACCTGCTGGCCAGTCTGCGCGAGCTCGAGGCGCGGCGCGTCTCGCTCGTCGCGCTGAACGGCATGGCCTTCGACCTCTCGACGCCGCAGGGGCGGATGATGGCAACCGTCCTCGCCGGCATCGCCGAGTTCGAGCGCGAGCTGACGGGCGAGCGCATCCGCTCCGGCATCGCGGCCGCGAAAGCGCGCGGCAAGAAGCTGGGGCGGCAGCCCGGGCAGCGGCCGAAGTCGGACCGCCTTGCGCCGAAGGTCCTCGCCCTCGTCGCCGGCGGGCGGAGCTATCGCCTCGTTGGCCGAGAGGTGGGCCTGAGCAAGAACACCGTGGCCGGCATCGTCAAACGCGCACGGACAATCCCCGCCCGATCCTGACCCGCCACGCGTTCACGCCCCGTCCCGCTTAGCGTGAATCCAGCTCCGTCCTATGGCGTGACCCC
>JAIEOP010000191.1 GCA_019750465.1 Acetobacteraceae bacterium
GCGCATGGCCTGGTGCACACGCTGGAGGTCACGACCGGCAAGGTCCCGGACTACAGCATGGCGGAGACGCTGTTGCATGGCGACGAGGCGACGGCGCACGGTGATCGCGGCTACGCCGACAAGACGCGCGAGGCGGATCGCCCGCGCGAGGAGGACGCCGTCGGTCCGCGCTGGTTCGTTCCGTTCAAGCGCAGGAAGGGCTGTGACACGACGGAGGAGCAGAAGCGCCTGAACCGGCTGATGGCGGCGCTGCGCTCGGCGGTGGAGCATCCGTTCCGGGTTCTCAAGCGGCAGTTCGGCTATGCGAAGGTGCGGTACCGCGGGCTGTTCAAGAACGAGCAGCACCTGTTCACCCAGTTTGCCCTGGTGGATTTGTACTTGGTGCGGCGTCTGATCGTTCCCGCCGGTTGAGCACCAGGGGAGGAGTCTGTCCGACGCCGGAGAAACGAGCACCGCAAGCCACAAAAAACCGATCATCGCAGCTGAATGCCGCGCCGAGACCGTCAGAGACGGTCCCGGCCGCAGGCGATCCGCGCAGCCAACCAATCAGCGCAGGAAATCCAGCCTGTTCAGAGGTTCCTTCAGGGGTGGACACAGGGTGTCTCACGCCGCGCGGCCGAGAATGCGGTCCATCGCCCCCACCAGCGCACCCGTCGCATCCGCCGCGCCGTCGGCGCTGCGCCAGCCCACATGGCCATCCGGCCGCACCAGCACCGCACCCGCCGGCCCGATCCCATAGGCCGCATGGAAGCCGCCCCCCGTATCCACCAGATCGCCGCCGATGCGGTGCGGCACCACCCCGGGCCGCGTCGGCGTCGCGATGCGCGCGGCGGCCTCCACCCAGGCGCCGCCCGCGCTGCCGGCCAGCAGCACGAAGCCGCGGCCGAGCAGGTCGATGGTGGAGATCGCCGCGCCGCCGCGCGTCAGCGGCACATGCGGCGCACGCCGGCCCGGCGTGGCGGAGGGGATGTATTCCGTCACCGGGTCCGCCGGCGCCGGCGGGTCGGTGCCGTCCGGCACGATGGCCGCGGAACGGTAGGTCGCGCCGAAGATCAGCCCCTGCTCGTTGAGGAATTCGCGTCGCGGCAGCACCGCGCCTTCCTGCCGTGTCTCGCGCCCCATGGAGGTGGCGTTGAGCAGCGCCGCCTCGGTGATCATCGTCGCCAGCGGCTGGCGCTCCGCGTGGTAGCTGTCGAGCAGCGCGGCATCGGCCTGGCCGCGCAGCACGGCAGCCAGCTTCCAGCACAGGTTCTGCGCGTCCTGCACGCCGGTGTTGAGGCCGAAGCCGCCGGTGGGGGGCATCTCGTGCGCCGCGTCGCCGGCCAGGAAGACGGGGCCGTCGCGGTAGCGGTCGGCGACGATGGCCGAGGCTTGCCAGACGGAGACGCCCTTCACCTCCACCGGCAGGTCGGGCACGCCGACGGCCTGGCGGATGAAGGCGGCGCAGCGCTCCGGCGTCAGGTCCTCCGGCTTCATGCCGTAGGCGGTGAGGCTGTGGATCAGGAAGCCCCAGCGGTCGTGCATGTTGATGGTCATGAAGGTGCCGCGCAGGTCCCGCTGCTCCACGAAGTAGAGCGCGGCGGGGCGGTGCGTGGTCCAGGGCCGCAGGTCGGCGCGGATCAGGATGTTGACGCTGTCATAGACCCGCTCGCGCCCGACCATGCGCGCGCCGATGGCGTGGCGCAGGCCGCTCTGCGCGCCCTCGGCGGAGATCAGGATGCGCGCGCGGACGGGGATCTCCGCGCCGCTCGCGCGGTCCGTCAGCGTGCCGCTGACGCCCTCCGGGCCGTAGCTGACACCCGTCAGCTCCGTGCCGAAGCGCAGCATGCCGGGTCCGGCGGCCTCGGCGTGGCGGCGCAGCACGGGCTCGAGGTCGTCCTGCGCGCAGAGGCAGTTGCGCACGGGGGAGTGGCCGATGTTCCGCGGGTCGGCACGGCCGGGGACGCGGCGCTCGATCTCGCGGCCTGCGAGGCTCTCGGTCCAGACGATCAGGCCGGTTCGCTCCGGCGGCAGGCCGGCGGCGCGGATGTCGGCCTCCACGCCGATCTGGCGGTACATCTCCATGGTGCGGGCGTTGATGCCGCGCGCCTTCGGCAGGATCGCCGTGCCCGGGTGGCGCTCCACCAGCAGCGAGGCGATGCCGTGCTGCGACAGCAGGATGGAGGCGGTGAGGCCGACCGGGCCGCCGCCGGCGATCAGCACGGGGGTCTCGATCATCATGCGGCTCCTGTGGTGCCGAGGGTCAGGCCGGCGCAGGGTTGAAATGCCTGCTGGACGCTGGCTGCGACGGGCCGCCGGGATGGCCGCGCCATGCCTTCATCAGAACGGGCACGCCCTGTGCCGAGAGATCGTGCCCCGGCGCGTGATGCAAGAGCGCCGATCCTCGGAGAGGCTCGAGGGTGATCAGGCGGCCGCGGCGGGCCGCCTGACGGCGTCGGTATGCAGGATACCGGGGAGGCCTTCCAGGGTCACGGAGCGCCGTGCGGCGGCCCGCTCGTCGTTGATCTCGGGCATCCTGGCACCGACGAGGCGGAAGATGGCGTCGTCGTTGGGGAAGATGCCGACGACATCGGCGCGGCGCCTGTGCAAGGCAGTGCCTTGCACCCTTGTTGAGGCGTTCCAGGGGGTTGGTGCTGGCGATCTGCGGCCAGTGCTCCTCGGGGAAATCCATGGAGGCGAGAACGTCCCCGCGGGAGGCGTCCATCATGGCGCTGAGCTTCGGCTGCTTCTCGCGGAGCGCGCCGGCGACGGTGTTCCACTGCGTCACAGCCTCGGGTTTGGTCTCCTGCGCGAAGATGGTCTTCAGCATGGCGATGACGGCGGCGCGCTGCTTGGCCGGGGCGCGGGCCAGGGCATTCCGCATCCAATGAACCCTGCACCATTGGAGGGTGGCATTGAACGCGCGGCGGGCGGCGGCGCGCAGGCCCTTGTGATCATCGGCGATGGCGAGCTTCACGCCGCGCAGACCGCGACCGGCCAGCGAGCGGAGGAAGCCAATCCAGGACGTCTCCGCCTCGGACGGCCCGGTGGCGACACCCAGCACCCCGCGCTTGCCGTCCTCGTTCACCGCGACGGCGATTATCGCAGCACGGCTGGCGATCCGGCCGAGTTCGCGGACCTTGAGGGAGGCGGCGTCGAGCCAGAGATAGGGTCATCCGCCCTCCAGCGGCCGGCTGAGGAAGGCGTTCACGCGGGTGTCGATCTCGGCGCGGAGCCGAGAGACCTGGCTCCTCGGCATGCCGGCGGCGCCCAGCGCCTTCACCAGATCATCGGCGGCGCGCGTGCAGATGCCATGGACGCAGGCCTCCTGCACCACGGCCACCAGGGCCTTCTCGGCGGTCCGGCGGGGCTCGAGGAAGCTCGGGAAGTGGGAGCCCTTGCGCAGCCGCGGGAGGGCCAGCTCGATCCGCCCGGCCCGGGTGTCCCAGTCCCGCTCGCGATAGCCGTTGCGATGCGCCTCGCGCAGCGGGCTGCGCGCGCCCTTGGCCGCGCCCGCCGCCAGTTCGGCCTCGGCTTCCATGATCCGGTCGGCGGCGAAGGCCAGCATGTCACGCACCAGGTCGGCGTCGGCGCCCTTCTCCACCAGGTCGAGAAGCGCCATCCTCTCATCGGCCATCGTCGGTCTCCGGTTCGGTGACAGGCCTCGCAACCCCAACCTACCGAAGATCGGCGGTGACCGCCCACGACGCCGCCGGCCGCGCGCTGCGCCAGGGGCTCCGCGCGCGGCCTCTTATACCAACGTGCGTTGATGTTGACACATCAACGCCCCTCAGACGCCGGGCGCCGCGCATCCGCGCGGCTTGGCTTCGCGCCATTGG
>JAIEOP010000415.1 GCA_019750465.1 Acetobacteraceae bacterium
GCCGCGGCGCCATCTCCACAGCCGGCTGCCGCCCCGGCGACCCTGCCCGCGTCGCGCCCAGGTGGCCGGGCGATGCCGGTCGCGGGCCAGCTCCTGCGCGGCTTCGGCGCGGCCGAGGAGGGTGGCGGCACCGCCCGAGGCCTCACCTGGCAGGCCACGCCGGGGGCGCGGGTGGTCAGCCCCTGTGCCGGCCGCGTGGCCTTCGCCGCGCCGTTCCGCAGCTACGGCCAGCTGGTGATCCTCGACTGCGGCGAGGGGCAGCACTTCGTGCTTGCCGGGCTTGGCCGGCTGGATGTCGCCGCCGGGCAGCGGGTGCTTGCGGGCGAGCCGGTCGGGCAGCTCGCGGTCGAGGCGGGGCGTGCCCGCCCGACCCTTTATGGCGAGCTCCGCCTGCGCGGCCAGCCGGTCGATCCCGGGCCCTGGCTGTCGGGGCGGGGCGGCTGACGCGGGCGCCGGCGCGGCACGATTCATCCCAGCTTTTCGCCAGGGGCGGCTCTATGCTGGCGCATTCGGCCCTGGCCGCCCTATCTAGGGGCGGGGGCTTTTCGGCGCCGGGGCAGGGCGCGCGCGTGGCAAAAGGAAGCTTGGCCGCATGAAGGGCAGGGTTCGGACGGTGGCGGCGGTGACGGCGGCCTTCGCGGCCGGCATCGTGGTGGGACCCATGGTCGCCGCCTGGGCGCAGGAAGGCGGGCGGACCGAGACCTATCGGCTGCTCAACCTGTTCGGCGACGTGTTCGAGCGCGTGCGCGCCGAATACGTGGAGCCGATCAACGACCGCGATGCGGTGGAGAACGCGATCAACGGCATGCTGACGGGCCTCGATCCGCACAGCTCCTACCTCAACCAGCGCAGCTACCGCGACATGCAGGTGCAGACGCGCGGCGAGTTCGGGGGGCTGGGCATCGAGGTCACGCAGGAGGGCGGCTACATCAAGGTCATCTCGCCCATCGACGACACGCCGGCGGCGCGGGCCGGCGTCAGGCCGGGCGACCTCATCACGCATCTCAACGGCAGTTCGGTGCAGGGGCTCACGCTCCAGGAAGCCGTCGAGCAGATGCGCGGCGAGCGGGGCACGCCGATCCGCCTCACCATCCGGCGCGAGGGCACGGAGCGGCCCGTGGAACTCACCCTGACGCGCGACGTGATCCGCCCCCAGGTGGTGCGCTTCCGCGTCGAGGGCGGCGATGTCGGCTACATCCGCATCACCTCCTTCAACGAGCAGACCGAGGCCGGGCTGCGCCGCGCCATGCAGGCCATCCGCCAGCAGGGCGGCGCGAGCCTGAAGGGCCTCATCCTGGACCTGCGCAACAACCCGGGCGGGCTGCTCGACCAGGCCGTGCAGGTGGCCGACGACTTCCTCGACCAGGGCGAGATCGTCTCGACGCGGGCCCGCCGGCAGGAGGACGCGCAGCGCTGGAACGCGAAGTCGGGCGACATCGCGCAGGGGCTGCCGATCATCGTGCTGATCAACGGCGGCTCGGCCAGCGCCTCGGAGATCGTCGCCGGTGCGCTGCAGGACCACAGGCGGGCCGTGGTGCTCGGCGTGAAGTCCTTCGGCAAGGGCAGCGTGCAGACGGTGATGCCGATCCCCGGCCAGGGCGCGATCCGCCTGACCACGGCGCGCTACTACACGCCCTCCGGCCGCTCCATCCAGGCCACCGGCATCGAGCCCGACTTCGAGGTGCGCGCGACGCGGGAGGAACCCACCACCGCCAGCCTGCGCGAGCGCGAGGCGGACCTGCGCCGGGCGCTGCGCAACGAGGCCCAGGGACAGGGGCAGCGGCAGCAGGGGACGCAGGCGGCGGTGCCGCTGCCGCCGGTGAACCTGCCGCCCGGGCTGGCCGAGCGCATCGTCAAGCTGCCGGCCGAGGGCGCCCCCGCCTTCGATCCCACGAAGCCGGAAACCGACCATCAGCTGCAGCAGGCGCTGATGCTGATGCGCGGCATGGCGGGGACCCAGGCCCCCGGCCGGCGCGCCGCGGTGCGCTGAGCGGCGGATCCGGCGGCGGCTGCGGTGCTGACAGGCGGCGGGCCCCGCGAAGGCTGGCGAGGACCGGGCTGGCCGAGGGGCGGCTGGCGCATGCTGGCGCTGACCTGGGTGGCGTTGATCCTGGTCGTCGGCGGCGGCCTCGGCTGGCTCGCCTGGCTCGGGCCGGTCGCGCCGCAGATGGCCGACGCGGTCGATGCGCCGCCGCCCGTCACTGTCACGGCGCCTGATCGGCCCGCGCCTGTCCCGGCGGAGGCCGCCCCCGCTGCCGCGCCGAGGCCGACCGCGAATGCTCCTGCCCCCGATCCGGGGCTGGGCGCCGATGCCAGCCCGGCGGCCGCGCGGCCCATCCCCGCCCCGGATCCGGACCTGCTCGAGCCCGGGAAATTCGGGCCGATGCCGCGCATCGGGCCGCAGGGCCGCAGCGCCATCCGCACCTATGGCCGGCCCTTCGACCGGCAGGACCCGCGGCCGCGCGTCGGGCTCATCATCGGCGGTCTCGGGCTGAACGCGGCGCTGGCGGAGGAGGCGATACGCCGCCTGCCGGGACCCGTGGCGCTCGCCTTCAGCCCCTACGCGCCGCATCTCGACCGGCTGCTGGACCAGGCGCGCGCCAAGGGCGTGGAGGTGCTGCTGGCCCTGCCGCTGGAGCCGACCGGCTACCCGCTGAACAATCCCGGCGACCGCGCGCTGCTGACCGGCCTGGCCGATGCCGAGAACCAGGACCGGCTGGACTGGTCGATGTCGCGCTTCGCCGGCTATGTCGGCGCCATCGGCGCACACGGGCCGATGCGGGGCGAGCGCTTCGCCCTGCTGCCCGACCGCATGGGCGCGCTGCAGCGCAGCCTGGCGCTGCGGGGGCTGCTCTACATCGACCCGCGCCCGGGCGCCCCGCAGCCTGCGCGCGCCTGGGGCCGTGCCATCGACATCCTGGTCGACGAGCCGGCGACGCGGGGCGAGATCGACCGCAAGCTGGAAGCGCTGGAGCGCCTGGCGCGGGAGCGCGGCACGGCGCTCGGCTATGCCGGCGAACCCTCGCCGGTGCTGGTGGAGCGGGTGGCGATCTGGGCGGGTGGGGTGGAGGCCAGGGGGCTGGCGCTGGCGCCGGTCACCGCGCTGATCCGTGCGCCGGCGGAAGCCACCGCACCCACCGCCGCGGCGACGCCCGCGCAGGCTCCCGCCCCGCGGGGCGGCGCGCGCTGACGATGGCGCGATCTGCCGCTGGCATGGACCTGCCGTATCGCGACAATGTCGGCGCCGTGCTGTTCAACCGCGCCGGGCTGGTCTTCGTGGCGCGCCGTGCCGACCTGCCGAATGCCGAGGGCGTGCCGGGCGGCTGGCAGCTGCCGCAGGGCGGCATGGACCCGGGCGAGGATCCGCGCGTCGCGGTGCTGCGCGAGCTGGAGGAGGAGATCGGCACCGCGCGCGCCGAGATCCTGGCCGAGCATCCGGACTGGCACCTCTACGACCTGCCCGCGGAGCTGATCGGCAAGGCGCTCGGCGGCCGGTATCGTGGCCAGCGGCAGCGCTGGTTCGCGCTGCGCTTCACCGGCGAGGATTCCGATATCCGCCTCGACCTCGACCCGCATCCCGAGTTCGACGCCTGGCGCTGGGCGCGGCTTGCGGAACTGCCGGAGCTGGCGGTGGCGTTCAAGCGCGACATCTACACGGTGCTGGCGCGTGACTTCGCGCGCTTCGCGGCGCGCTGAAGGGGTCGGACGCGGCGCCGTCCCCCCGCAGCACCGAAGCGAACCCGTCGGCAGGGGTGGGCACTGCATCGCAATGCCGACAGCTCATACCAACGCGCGTTGATGTTGACACATCAACGCCCCTTGTAAGTCTCGCTCACCGGCCTTCCCCCATGCTGGT
>JAIEOP010000352.1 GCA_019750465.1 Acetobacteraceae bacterium
CTCGACAACCCGTTGGAATCATAGCCGCCACGATCACCCAACCCATATTCCGAAAGCGTTCAGAGACAGCCTCTGAGGCTGAAGACGTGATACAGCCAGACCGCGTGGCTGATGATCTCAGCCGGAAAGCGGTAGCCGGGGTAGCTGGCAGGCGCGGGCGTCATCCCGCCAGCTCGGTCCGGCCAACTCGGTCCGGCCAGCTCGGTCCGGCCAGGGACCGTCAACTTGGCAATGCCCCATGGGGGCCAACGACGAGTGGCAGATGCAGCACCGCTACATGGGCGTCGAGGCCATGGGCAGGATGCTCAACCCAGCACCCACCAACGAAACCCTGCAATTTCCACCAAAGGCCGCCTGAACCGTGGCCACCTCATGCACATCGGCATTTTCCACCACGTTGACGGACGTGACCTCGACCGCTTGGCCAACCTCGCCTGCTACGCAGCTTGAAGCGGCAAAGTCGAGATTAGAAGCGTGCGAGAAGGGTACATCGCAACTTCTTGGCGAAATGTCTTGGCGACCGCCTCCATTGCGCCATACGCTTATCCGCAAGGATAGACGCGCCAGAAGGCAAGGACGTCGTGGACATGTTGATTGCGCGGCTCCGGCACGAACCTGTGCATGTCCGACCCGGGTCTTGGCAGATCCGCTGATGCTCGCCACCGTCGGAGCTGCGCTCGACGCGCTGACCGGCGAGGTCGTCGGGCTGCTGAGCCCCCCCGCAATTCCCGCGCTTGCGCCGGAGGTCAGCGTCCTTGCCGTCCGCGCCGGCCTCGCCGGGCTGGGTGGCTTCGTGGGGGTGCAGCCGTCGCCGAGGGCCGAACTCCACGCACGCCGGATCGACGCGGAGGTCGTCGTGCGCGTGCGCGCCGCCGACGAGGCCGCGCTTCTCGCCGCCGAAGCGCAGGCGGCGCGCGATATCGTCGCGGCGGATCCGGCCCTGCTCCGCCGGCGGGGAATCCTGCGCCTCGAGCGCGTGACGGATCCGCCGGCGAGCACCCTCGCCGGAGCGCCCCTCGCGCGCGATCTCCGCTTTGCCGTGCGGTTCGAGCACCGGCCCCTGCCGACCGACAGCGAGGGCGTGCTCGGCGCCGTGCCGCAGGACGTGACGCTCTCCGCCGCGCTGACACGCACCGGGCGTCTCCGCTACGCGACGGAGATGCTGACCAGCCCGCTCGGCGACTTCGATGCCGTTGACGGCGGCAATGCCGGAACGGCCGGAGCCTGGACCCATGACGCCGCGGCGCAGGAGATCGTGCAGACCGGCACGCGACGCGGCGGGACGGACGGGCTCTCCCCGGACAAGACGGGCACCTACCTTGTCCTGCGCAGCGCCGCCGCGGGCGGCGATCTCGCCGACTTCCATCTGCAGGCGGAGCTGCGCAGCGACGGTCCGGGCGGCATCGGCCTCGTCTTCGGCTTCCGCGGGCCACAGGACTTCGCCTTCGCGCTGCTCGAGGAGCCCGCCATCCGGGTCATCGGCCGGCGCGCCGGTGGCGCCGGCGCCTTCCTGGCGCTCGGCGGGCAGGATCCGGCACGCGGCTTCCCGACGGCGCAATGGCTGCGCCTCCGGCTGCTCGTCGAGGGTGGCCGGGTCGAGCTCACATTGAATGAGGCGGTGGTGCTCGCCGGCGCCGACCCTGCCCTTGCCGGGAGCGCCGGCCGCGTCGGGTTCTTCTGCCGGAACAATGGCGCCGCGCGGTTCCGGCACTTCAAGCTGTCCAGCCTCTGAGCCTCGGAAGGAGACGCCATGGCGGAGACCTTTGTCAGCGCAAACCTGATCCTCCCCGGGACCTACATCCGGGTGAACGCGGAGGGTCTGATCGGGGTGCGCGGCATCTCGGCCGGCAACATCGGGATCGTCGGCCCGACGGCGGCGGCGCAGGCCGGCGTCACGCGCACGCTGTCGAGCGCCGCCGAGGCCGAGGGCTTCTTCGGGCCGGCCGCCGTGAACGCCGCAGGCTCCCTGAACCTCACCGCCATGATCGGCGAGCTCTACCGCAACGGCGCGCGCACGGTCTTCGCCCGCGGCGTGGGCGACGCCACCGACCAGGGCCTGCACACCACCGCCTTCAACGAGCTGGTGAAGGAGGATGTGCAGATCCTGGTCGCGCCGGGGCTGCCGACCGCCGCCGCGCTCGCCGTGCTGCCGCCGATCCTGGAGACGGCGGAGAACAACCAGCAGGATCTGATGGCGGTGATCGGCGCGGACGGCGCCGACCCCGCGGCGATCCAGGCGCAGGCGCAGACCAACGACCGGCTGATCCTGGCCGCGCCGGGCTACTTCGTCTTCAACCCGGCCGCGCCGGATACGGATGTCGCGCTGCCCGGCACCTACATGGCGGGGCCTGTCGCCGCGCTCGTCTCCTCCCTCGCGCCGCAGGTCAGCCCGACCAACAAGGTGCTGCCCGGGGTGACGCGGCTGACCCAGCGCTTCTCCTACGCCGAGCGGATCGGCATGGTGCAGAACCGCGTCCTGGCACTCGAGACACGGAACGGCATCCGCGTGGTGCGCGGGCTCACCACGGACGATGGCGGCTTCACCCAGGTGACGACGCGGCGCATCGTCGATTTCTCGAAGGCCGGCATCCGCCAGGTCTCGAACGCCTTCATCGGGCGGCTGAACAACGTCCGCGTGCGCGCGGCCCTTCAGAGCGCGATCGACGGCTTCCTGACCACCATGCTCGTGGACGAGCAGCTCACCGCCTACAGGCTGGAGGTGACGGCGACGCGGCGCGACGAGATCGAGGGCCGCGCCATCGTCAACGTGCTGCTGCAGCCGACCTTCTCGATCGACTTCGTCGCCGTGACCATCACGCTGCAGTAGGGGGACGCGCCATGACCACCGACGTGTACACGGGCGCGGACGGCGCGATCGTGCTCTCCTCGCCGCAGACAGCCGAGGGCGAGGCGGCGCAGGGCGTGCTCGACCAGTACGAGCTGGCGACCGTCGGCCGCGTGCAGGACGTGCGGGTGGAAGTGACCACCGATGTCCGCGCCTATCACGAGATCGGCCAGCGCTACGCCACCCAGCTCCGCGCCGGCAACGTCACCGTGCGCGGCAGCATCGGCCGGGCCTATGTGAACGGCGCCATGATCGGGCTGCTGCTCGGCGAGGCGCGCGGCGCACGGCCGGCCGCATCCTGGGTGCAGCCCGCCTTCAACATCACGGTGCGGCTCGCCAACGGCGCAAGCGGCTCGGTCAACACGCTCACCCTGCACGACGTGAAGCTGGAGAACTGGGTGTACAACCTGCCCGAGGACGAGTTCGTCATGGAGCGGGTGGGCTTCCAGGCGCTGTTCCTGACCATCGCGGAGGAATAGGTCCGTGCTCACGGCCGAGGCCCTTCTCGCCGGCGCCGATGCGGAGCGGGAGGTGGAGGTGCCCGGGCACCTGCTGCCCACGGCCGCGGAGGACCGGCGGGTGCGGCTGCGGCCGCTGACGGTCCGCGACCTGCGCCTGATCGCGCGCGCGGCGAAGGAGAACGAGGACCTGACCGGCGCGCTGATGGTGCGCCAGGCGCTGGTCGAGCCTTCGCTCACGCTTGAGCAGATCGGCGCGCTGCCGGCCGGGCTGCTGCAGTTCCTGCTGCGCGAGGTGAACCGCCTGTCCGGGATCGCGGCGACCGAGGAGGAGATTCTCGCCGCGCTGGAGGATCCGCTGGCGAAGGCGTCGCTGACGCTCGCGCGCGAGTTCGGCTGGACGCCGGACGAGGTCGGGCGGCTGACGCTTGGCGAGGCGATGCTGCACGTCGCGGCGCTGCGAGGCCGGTTGTGATGCGGCCGCCTGCAAGCGCGCAGGCCGGCACACTGGAGGTGAAGGCGGCGCTGGCGCTCGCGCGGCGGATGCGCCGGCCGGCGCCGCTCTTCGGGGCGCTCACGGGCGGCGCCTGGGCCGTGTCGCGGCCCCTGCCGGGCGAGGAGCCCGCGGTCGATGCGCTGCTCGCCGGGCCGGA
>JAIEOP010000495.1 GCA_019750465.1 Acetobacteraceae bacterium
ACCTTGCCGCCGAGCAGGTTCCACACCGGCACGCCCAGCGCCTTGCCCTTGATGTCGAGCAGCGCGTTCTCGATGGCGGCCATCGCCCGCTGGTTCACCCCGCCCGGCGCCTGGATGGTGCGCGAGGCCAGGTGCGACATGATGTGCTGGATGCGGTGCGGGTCCTGGCCGACCACCAGGTCCGAGAGGCCCCGGATCATGTGGGTCAGGCCGCGGCTGCCATCGGCCTCGGTGTATTCGGACCAGCCGGTGATGCCGTCGGTGGTCTCGATGCGCAGGAAGGAGAAGTTGCGCCAGCCGGCGTCGGCGTGCAGGTCGTCGATGCGCTTGATCTTCATGGGGACGGCTCCTCTCCGCGGCAGGTTGGCGCGATGAAACGCCCTTCCGCCGCGTTCCGCCAGACGTCCGGCGGCCGAGATGCCGCCCCTGCGCTTGCCCCCCTCCCCTGCGCTTGCCCCCTCCCCTATGCCTCCCCCACGCAGTCCAGCATCGCCGCCTGCAGCGCCTCGGCCGGCGGCTTGCCGCCCCAGAGCACGAATTGGAAGGCCGGGAAGAACCGCTCGCACTCGGTCAGTGCGATGTCCACCATGTCCTCCAGGGATTCGGCGCTGGCGCCGGGCGCGCCGCGCAGCAGGACGGAGTGGCGGAACACCGGCACCCCCTCCTCGGTCTCCAGGCCGAAATGCCCGATCCACAGCTTCTCGTTCGCCATGGCCAGCAGCTCGAACAGCTTGTCGCGGTGGCCGTGCGGCACCTTCAGGTCGAAGGCGCAGGAGAAATGCATGGCGCTGATCTCCTGCGACCAGGAGAAGTAGAGGCCGTAGTCGCACCACTTGCCCGGCGCCTCGGCGGCCATCTCGCCGTCCGAGCGGCGCTCGAAGGTCCATTCGTTGGCGGCGATGATCTGCTCAATCACGTCGAGCGGGTTCGACGCGCCTTCGCGGTTCCCGGTGGCCAGGTAGCCCGACATCTCGCACCTCCGCTCGCCGAGGGATCCGGTGGCTGGCCTCGGCCTCGATCCGCCCCAGCCACATGGTCTTGGGGGAATCGGCCGCGAATCACCACCATCCCTAGATTACGCGGCCACGAAAGCCCGGGACAAGGGTTGCCACCGGCAGAGACTCCACGGCAACCGCGAAGATTTCGTTGCGGAGCGTTCAGGCGGCGCTGTCCGCTCCGCCCGCACCGGGGCTTTCGACGGCCGGCGGGCCGCGCTCCGGCGCGGGCGCCGCGGCGGCCATGCGGGCTTCCAGCGCGGCAACCCGGGCCTCCAGCGCCTCCGCCGCCTCGCGGGCCCGGCGCGCCACCTCCAGCGCGGCGTCCAGCTCCTCCCGCCGCACCAGGTCGAGGCGCTGCACCATGGCATCGGCCTGGGCGCGGGCCATGGCCTCGACCTCCTGGCGCAGCCCCGCGATCACCGAGAAGGCGCCGCCTGCCACGCCGGCCAGGTCGTCGAACAGCCCGCCCGGCCCTCGCCGGTGGCCACCACCGCCCCCGCCCTCACTGCCGCCGGTCCCGCTGGTGCCACTGCTGCCGCTCATGCCGAACTCCTGACTGCCCGTTGCCCTGGACCGTGCACGCCGGCCCGCCCTATACCCCGCCCCCGCCGCGCGCAAACCGCGAAGCCGCGAGGTTGCGGAGCCGCAGGGGAGAAGGGCTGCCGATGTATCTCGTGACCGGCGGGGCCGGTTTCATCGGCTCGAACCTCGTCGCCGCCCTCTGTGCCCGCGGCGCCGAGGTGATGGTGGTCGATCGGCTCGGCCGCGGCGACAAGTGGCGCAACCTGGCCAGGCACCCCATCGCCGGCATCCTGCCGCCCGAGGAGATCGAGGATTTCTGGGCGGCGGAGCCGCCGATCGAGGCGGTGCTGCACATGGGCGCCATCAGCGACACCACCGCCTCGGACGGCGACCTGGTCACCGCCACCAACTTCACGCTGCCGCTCTGGCTCTGGTCGGAATGCGCGACGCGCGGCGTGCCGCTGATCTACGCCTCCTCCGCCGCCACCTATGGCGATGGCGCGCAGGGCTTCGACGACAGCATCGACCCGGCGGCCCTGGCGCGGCTGCGGCCGCTGAACCTCTACGGCTGGTCCAAGCTGGCCTTCGACCGGCGCGTGGCCGGCCTGCTCGCGCGCGGCGCGCCCAGCCCGCCGCAATGGGCGGGCCTGCGCTTCTTCAACGTCTACGGCCCGAACGAGCACCACAAGGGCCGCATGGCCAGCGTGCTGCTGCACAAGTTCAACGAGGTGATGCGGGGCGAGCCGGCGCGGCTGTTCCGCTCCGACAGGCCCGGCATCGCCGATGGCGAGCAGAAGCGCGACTTCGTGCATGTGGACGACTGCATCTCGGTCATCCTCTGGCTGCTCGACAACCCGGGGGTGTCGGGGCTGTTCAACCTCGGCTCCGGCCGCGCGCGCAGCTTCCTCGACCTGGTGCGCGCGCTGTTCGCCGCGCTCGGCCGGCCGGAGAGCATCGAGTTCATCGACATGCCGGCGGACCTGCGCGGCCGGTACCAGTACTTCACCGAGGCGCCGCTCGATCGGCTGCGGACCGCCGGCTACACCGGGCAGACGACGCCGCTGGAGGAGGGCGTGCGGCGCACCGTGCAGGACGCGCTGGCCACCGACGACCCCTACCGATGAGGGGTGGCCGCTGATGCTGCTGGCGATCCCCTTCCCGGTCATCGACCCGGTGCTGGTCGAGATCGGGCCCTTCGCCATCCGATGGTACGCGCTGGCCTACATCGCCGGCATCGTGCTGGGCTGGCTGCTGGCGCGGCGCACCGTGGCGCTGGCGCCGGCGGCGGCGACGCGCGAGCAGGTCGACGACTTCGTGACCTGGTGCACCCTCGGCATCATCCTCGGCGGGCGGCTCGGCTACGTGCTGTTCTACCGGCCCGGCCACTATCTCGACCATCCGGCGGAGATCCTGGCGGTCTGGCAGGGGGGGATGAGCTTCCACGGCGGCATGCTCGGCGTCGCCCTCGCGATGGTCTGGTTCTGCCGCCGCCACCGCCTGCCCCTGCTGCGCTTCACCGACCGGGTGGCGCCGGTGGTGCCCATCGGCATCCTGTTCGGCCGGCTGGCGAATTTCATCAATGGCGAGCTCTGGGGCCGCGTGACCGACGTGCCCTGGGCCATGGTCTTCCCCAGCGGCGGGCCGCTGCCGCGCCACCCGAGCCAGCTCTACCAGGCGGGGATGGAGGGGGTGCTGCTGTTCGCCCTGCTGATCGTGCTGGTCCACCGCCCCCGCATCCGCGTCCGCAGCGGCTTCGTCACCGGCGCCTTCCTGGCCGGCTATGCGGTGGCGCGCCTGGTCGGCGAGGTGTTCCGCCAGCCCGACGCGCATCTCGGCTTCCTGGTCGCCGGCGCGACCATGGGGCAGCTGCTGTCGCTGCCGATGCTGGCCGCCGGGCTCTGGCTGATGCTGCGCGCCCGCCCCGCCCTCGCCGTGGCGGGCTGACGCGCCGGCTCATCCGTTCGCATGACGCCCGGCCGGCGGCGTCATACGATCGGAGGACGCCCGGACCCCGCCGGCCCGGGCATCTGGACGGCACCCCGGCGATCCCGATCGCTCGGCTCCCCCGGAGGTCCGCCATGAGCCATGACCACCTGCCTGCCCTGACCGAGGCCGTCTATGACGCCGCCGCGGGCGCCACCCCCTGGCCGGCGGTGGAAGCCGCACTCAAGGCGGCGACATGCGGAGGTGCGCGTGATGCTCGCCAATGCGGCGGCGGAGGCGCTGGCCGATGCGCCGGACGCGGCCTTCCACGTGAGTCTTGCCTGGGTGCCCGCGGGACTGGTCGCCGGCCGCCGCATCGTCATGGCGCCGGCCTTGACAGAGGAGGCACGCGGCCTCGGCGCCCTGGTGCGCGCCACTGCGCTGGGCGGGCCGGGCGGGGCGCTACGGTTGAGCGATGCGGCCGGCATGCCCGCCCTCGCCGCGCTGGTGGCGCCGCTGCCGGGTCGCTTCGGCGGCACCC
>JAIEOP010000138.1 GCA_019750465.1 Acetobacteraceae bacterium
CCCGCCGCCATGCCGCGCCTCGCCGCGCGGCTGCGGCTGGCTCCGCGCCTCGGGCTGGACCTGCGACTGGCCCTGCGCCCGGCCCTGGAGACCGTCCTCGCCCGTGCCAGCCTGGCCACCGCGCCCACCGGGTTGCGTGCCGCCGAGGCTCGCCGGCTGCTGGCCGCCTCCGCTGTTGCGCGCGGGCGGCGTCACCGGCTGCCAGGACCCGTTGTTGTCCTTCTGCCAGCCATCGCCGGTGTTCCGATAGACGTTGCCGTCGGCGCCGGCATAGACGTTGCCGCCCTGGGTGCGCACCGCGCCCGCGCTGTTGCCGCCGGCGCCGCGCACGCCCGCCCCCTCCGCCCCGGTCGAGGAGGAGAACGCCCCGGCCTGCCCGCGGGCATTCGCGGCGCTTTGCGTGTTCACCGTCTGGTTCGGGCCGCTGACCGTGCTGGATCCCCAGCGCGAATAGGGATTCCAATTCTGGCTTGTGCTCGCGGACCGGCCGGTCGCGGGGTTGTAGGCGCTGGCGACGGCGCTGCCGCCATCCGGCCCCCAGGCGGCGCTGCCATGCGCATAGGCGCCGGTCTGCGGGTTGTAGGCCGAGAAGGCACAGGCCCCGCCATAGGGGCCATAGACCGCGCCGCCGCGCGCCCAGGCGCCCGTCGCCGGATTGTAGGCCGTGCCGCCGGTGGCGACGCCGCCATAGGGACCATAGACCGTGCCGCCGCGCACCCAGGTGCCGGTCGCCGGCGCGTAGTGCACCGCGCCGCCATAGGTGTACGGATAGGGCAGGTAGATCGGCACCGGACCCGGCAGCACCACCGGCGGATAGGCGTAGCCCGTGCCATAGACCAGCACCCCCGCCGTCACCATCCCGCCGAGGTAGCCTGCGGTGTAGCCATAGGTCACCGTCCCAGGCGTCGCGGCTTGGACCTGCACGTAGGTGACGTGGTGCAGCGGATGGCTCGGCGGGATGCGGTGCAGCCCGGGCGGCGTCGCTTCGGCGAGCGTCCATGGCCCCGTCGGCGCCGCCGCGGTGAACCATACGCCGTCCTCGCAGCAGTAGTACCGGCCCGCGATCTCCAGCACGGCGAAGCGCGTGTTCACCGCGTAGCGGATGCCGGTGCCGGGGATCGGCCGGAACTGCGGCGGCCCGCCGAGATAGGCGACCTCCAGCTTCGCCGTCGCACGATCCAGCGTCGCGGTGCGGGGGATCTGCGCCTGCAGCACCGCTTCCGCCGCTTGCGCCGTGCCGGGCACCGCGGGCAGCACGCCGCCGGCGACGCTGTCCGGCGGGATCTGTGCGAAGTCCGGCGGCAGGTCGGGCGTGGCGAAGCGCCAGGGCCCGTCCAGGCTCGCCGCCGCGAACCAGCGGCCGGACGCCAGGACGTAGAAGCGCCCCGTCCCCGGATCCCGGAACAGCGGCGCGGCGCTGTTCGCCACCATCTCGACGCGCGTGCCGGGGATGGCGGTGAAGCGCGGCGGTCCGTCGGTGACGATGATCTCGGCGGGCTTGGTGCTGACGAAGATCGTGGGCACCGCATCGGGCGGGAAGGGTCGGCCGGGGATCGCGCGGCGGATATCGGCCAGGTTCTGGTCGTCCGGCAGGCTGCGCAGCGCCGCCGGCAGCGTGGCCGCCGCCATCCAGGGGCCGGCGGGGCGCGGCGCCGTCATCCAGCTGCCGTTGTTCAGCAGCCACCAGCCGCCCTCCGGGTCGGAGAGTACGGACCAGTTCGTGTTCACCGCGATCGAGAGCGGGGAATTCGGGATGCGCGCCAGCACCGGCTCGCCATCGAAGACAACGAGGCTGGCCGGGCGCGCGCTGTGGAAGATCGCCGGCGGGTCGTTGTCCACCGCGGGGTCGTCCGGTGGCGCATCGGCGCCGTTGCGCAGGCTGAGCAGCACCGTGTCGAGCGGCACGGTGCGCGACGCCACCGTCGCCAGTGCCGCGCGCAGACGTGCTTCCAGCTGCGCCGCCTGGCCGGTGTCGAGCGCCGGGAAGCGCGAACTGACCAGCCGCAGGTCATCCAGCGCAACGGTTCGCGTCGCCATGTCCGTGGTGGTGCGCGCCGTCACCTCCAGCGTGCCGAGCACGGGGCGGTTGCTGCCAGGTCGGGTCACGGCGACCGCGGCACGGGCGTTCAGCGTGGTCTGGCCAGGCCAGGAGATCACCTGGGGCTGGTAGATGGTGGCGCTGCCGCCCGGGCCGCCGACCGTGTGCGGCCAGGACGGTGGCGCTGTCGCCGCCCCACCCGGCGCCGCCTGGCCGAGAGCCGGCTGCGGCGGCGCCAGCGCCAGAGCGCCGGCCCCGGCAAGCAGCACCCGGCGGGTCGTCGGCAGCCCTTGCGCAGCCATTCGGTCCTCCCTCGTCATCGCGCCGACCGGGGCGACGCGCGCCTGGCTCAGCGACGCTCGCGCAATTCCATCATCGCCGCGCGGCAACCCGGCGAGAGCTGCCCGCGGTTCTCGACGAGGCAGGCGATGACCCGGCCACCGCCCGGTGGCGCCCCGCGGCAGATCCGGCGGACGTCGGGGCCGCATTCCTCCCCGAACAGCTCGCCCGGCGGCTCTCCCGGCGGCTGTCCCGGCGGATGTCCCGGCGGCTGTCCCGGTCTGGCGGCCATGGTCCCGCCGCCACCCGCGCCTGGTGTCGGCGGCGCGGCGCTGGCGATCGCGTCCACCGCCTGGCGGCAGGCCGGCGCCAACTGCGCCTCGTTCTGGCGCAGGCAGCCCAGCGCGGCGGCGCCGCCGGTCGGCACGCTCGAGCAGTGCTCGATGTAGTCGGACCGGCAGGCCTGGCGCACCGCCGCGGCCTGCTCGGGCGAGGGCTGCTGCGCCCGGGCCGGCACGGCAAGCAGGGCGAGCAGCAGCGCCGCGCCGAGGCTCCACCAGGCCGGGCTTCGGCAGGCCGGGCTTCGGCAGGCGGGGCTTCGGCAGGCGGGGCTTCGGCAGGCGGGGCTTCGGCAGGTGCCGGCTGGCGGCATGCGCAGGGGCATGGGCTTTCCTCCGGTCCGGCCAGGCTATCCCGTCCAGCCCTGCTGGGCGAAGTAGCGGCGCACCTGCTCCGCCAAGGCCTGGCCGAGCCGACGCGCCTCGTCGATGTCGGTGCCGCGGCTGGTCATCGCCACCTGGCCGACCCCGCCGACCGCCGCCGCCGTTGCGAGCCGGCCGGCGAGCGCGCCGGCACCCATCGTGCCGGCCGCGCCGGGCATGTGGCCGCTGTCGGCC
Organism: Acetobacteraceae bacterium; assembly: GCA_019750465.1. Lineage (GTDB taxonomy): Bacteria > Pseudomonadota > Alphaproteobacteria > Acetobacterales > Acetobacteraceae > JAIEOP01. The sequence continues at coordinate 3,214 of JAIEOP010000138.1, forward strand.
CGGGCCACGAAGGACTCCAGCAGCCGCCTGCCGCCGCCCGGTTCGCGCATCCAGGCCTGGGCACTCACCTCGACGCTGCTCATCCCGCTGCCGAAGCCGATCAGCCGGCGCCGGGTCTGGTTGCCCTCGTCGATGCCGAGTACCTGGCCCTCCAGCAGAAGCAGGCGGCCACGCGGCGGCGGCGCCGCAGTGGCGATGCGCTCGGCGGGGATGCCGGCCGCCTGCAACGTGTCGACCAGGGCCTGGGTCGCGGCGGCGGAGGTTTCGCGCGCCGCCTGGTATTGCTGCTCCGTCGTGGTGTCGCCGGAGAACGCCTCGGTCAGGCGGCCACGCAGGCCGCTGTCCAGCCGCACCTCCGCGGGGTGGATGGCGAAGTCGTGGACCAGGATGCGCTCCGGGCGCGGCAATGGCCCGGTCGCCCCCACCGTGGTCTGCACCTGCGGGCCGCAGGCGGTGGCGAGTGCCGCGAGGATGAGCAGGCCGCCACCCTGTGCCAGCCGGTACCGGCGCCACGATCCGCCTGATGCGATCCGCACGTTTGCCTCCGTGGCCGCTGCCCGGAAGGCGCGACCGGCTTGGCCGTCGCGTCGCAGGATGCGCGTGGCGGCCCGCTATCCTAGCGTTCCGCCATCCGGATTGTCACGCAGCCAGGCTCAGGAGTGCGTACAGCCCCAGTCCCGGGCGAGCCGCAAGGCGGTGCTCAGAATGGGATGTCGTCATCCAGGTCGCCGCCGCCCTTCGGCTTGTCCCAGCCGCCGCGGCCGCCGCCGCCGCCACCCGCGCCGCCGGAGCGCTGGCCGCCGCCACGCG
>JAIEOP010000287.1 GCA_019750465.1 Acetobacteraceae bacterium
GGCCGGCGGCGGGCGGCGCCTCCGGCTCGGGCGCGAAGCCGCCGCGCGTCCGCGGCGCCCAGGAGGCGCCCAGCGCATCGGTCAGCACCGCGCGCGCATCGTCGTTCAGCGCCCCGAACAGCTCGGCGAAGGATGCATCGACGCTGTCCGGCCGCTCCGCCCAGCGGGCGTAGAGGTCGGCGAGGAAGGCGGCATTCGCCCCCGTCATCGCCGATGCGAGGATGTCCACTCCGGCCATGCTGCTCTCCTGCCGGCGCGTCGGGCCGGCGAAACCGTCGGATGATCTGCGCGGTCCTGTCGCGCGCCGCGACGCGCGGCCCTCCCCCAGGAGAGCCCGGCGCCGGTTAACATGGGGACCATGGCCATAGGGACCATGGCAGGGTTGCGGCAGGCGCCGCACCCGCCCGGCGCTACCCCCTCAACGCCCGCACCATGGTGGAGCCGAGCGCCGCCGGGCTGTCCGCCACATGGATGCCGCAGGCCGCCATCGCCTCCATCTTCGCCGCCGCCGTATCCCTGCCGCCCGAGATCACCGCGCCGGCATGGCCCATGCGCCGGCCCGGCGGCGCCGTCGCGCCGGCGATGAAGCCGACCACGGGCTTGCGCGGCCCGCCGGGCGCGAAATTCTCCCGCTTCAGGTATTCCGCGGCCTGGATCTCGGACTGGCCGCCGATCTCGCCGATCATGACGATGGACCGCGTCTCGGGGTCCGCCAGGAACAGCTCCAGCACCTCGATGAAGTCCATGCCCTTCACCGGGTCGCCGCCGATCCCGACGCAGCTCGACTGGCCGAGGCCGGCCGCCGTGGTCTGTGCCACCGCCTCATAGGTCAGGGTGCCGGAGCGGGAGACGATGCCGACCGAGCCGCGCCTGTGGATATGGCCCGGCATGATGCCGATCTTGCAGGCATCGGGCGTGATCACGCCCGGGCAGTTCGGCCCGACCAGGCGGGAACGCGAGCCATCCAGCGCCCGCTTCACCCGCACCATGTCGAGCACCGGGATGCCCTCCGTGATGCAGACGATCAGCGGCACCTCGGCGTCGATGGCTTCCAGGATGGCGTCCGCGGCGAAGGGTGCCGGGACGTAGATCACGGAGGCATCGGCATCGGTCGCGGCGCGGCATTCGGCCACCGTGTCGAAGACCGGCAGGTTGAGTTCGGGGTGCAGGGTGCCGCCCTTGCCCGGCGTCACCCCGCCGACATAGCGGCTGCCATAGGCGATGCCCTGGCCCGCATGGAAGGTGCCCTGGGCGCCGGTGAAGCCCTGGGTCATCACCTTGGTTTGTTCGTTGACGAGCACGGCCATGGTCACGCGGCCCCTTTCACGGCGGCGACGGCCTTCTGGGCGGCGTCGGCCAGATTCTCGGCGGGGATGATGGCGAGGCCGCTCTCGGCGAGGATCTTCTTGCCGAGCTCGACATTCGTGCCCTCCAGGCGCACCACCAGCGGCACCGTCAGGTGCAGCGTCCTGGTCGCCGCGACGATCCCCTCGGCGATCATGTCGCACTTGGCGATGCCGCCGAAGATGTTCACCAGGATCGCCTTCACGTTGGCGTCCGAGGTGATGATGCGGAAGGCCTCGGTCACCCGCGCCGCGTTCGCCGTGCCGCCGACATCGAGGAAATTCGCGGGCGACGAGCCATACAGCTTGATGATGTCCATGGTCGCCATGGCGAGGCCCGCGCCGTTCACCATGCAGCCGATCTCGCCGTCGAGCGCCACGTAGTTCAGGTCGTGGCGCGCGGCGTCCAGCTCCTTCGGGTCCATCTCCGTGTCGTCGCGCAGCGCCTCGAGGTCCTTGTGGCGATAGAGGGCGTTGTCGTCGAAGGAGATCTTGGCATCCAGCGCCACCACCTCGCCGGCCTTGGTGACGACCAGCGGGTTCACCTCGATGATGGCGCAGTCCATCTCGTGGAAGGCGCGGACCATGGCCGTGACGAAGGTCTCGAAGCTGCGCAGCTGCGCGCCCTTGAGCCCCAGGCCGAAGCCGAGCTTGCGGCAGTGGAAGCCGGAGACGCCGGAGGCGGGGTCGATGGCGGCGCGCAGGATGCGCTCGGGGTGGTTCGCCGCCACCTCCTCGATCTCCATGCCGCCCTCGGTGGAGGCGATGATGGTCAGGCGGGCGGTGTCGCGGTCGATCAGCAGGCTGAGGTAGAGCTCGCGCCCGATGTCGCAGCCGGCCTCGACATAGACCTGGTTCACCACCTTGCCGGCGGGGCCGGTCTGCTTCGTCACCAGGATGTGGCCGAGCATCGCCGCCGCGGCCGCCTTGGCCTCGGCCGGCGACTTCGCCAGGCGCACGCCGCCCTTGCCATCCGGGTCGTCGGCGAAGCGCCCGGCGCCGCGGCCGCCGGCATGGATCTGCGCCTTCACCACGGTGACCGGGCCGCCGAGCCCCGCCGCGGCGGCCTCGGCCTCCTCCGGCGTGCGCGCGACATGGCCGTCGAGCACGGCCACGCCGTATCGGCGCAGCAGCTCCTTCGCCTGGTATTCGTGGATGTTCATCCGCTCATCCTGATGCTTGGGCCGGCATCCGGCCGGACGGGCCGGAGACTACCGTGGCGGACATTGCCTTCCCAGAAAAAAGCCGGGGCATCGTTGTGCCCCGGCCCCGGCACGTCCCGTCGCTGCCCGGCCTCAGACGCCGAGCTTCTTGAAATCCTCGATCAGCTTCTTCACCGCGCCGCAGGACTTGTCGAAGGCGATCCGCTCCTCCGGCGTGAACTGCACCTCCAGGATGCGTTCCGCGCCGCCGGCGCCGATCACCACCGGCACGCCGACATAGAAGTCCCGCTGGCCGTACTCGCCGTTCAGCAGCACGGCGCAGGGCAGCACGCGCTTCTTGTCCTTCAGGTAGCTCTCCGCCATGGCGATGGCGCTGGCCGCGGGCGCGTAGAAGGCGCTGCCCTTCTCCAGCAGCTTGACGATCTCGCCGCCGCCGTTCGCGGTGCGCTCGACGATGGCGTCGATCCGCTCCTGCGTCGTCCAGCCCATCCGGATCAGGTCCGGCACGGGGACGCCGGCGACGGTGGAGTAGCGGGTCAGCGGCACCATGGTGTCGCCATGGCCGCCGAGCACGAAGGCGGTCACGTCCTCGACGGAGACGTTGAACTCCTGCGCCAGGAACAGCCGGAAGCGGGAGCTGTCCAGCACGCCCGCCATGCCGACCACCTTGTGCGCCGGCAGGCCCGACTTCTGCTGCATCACCCACACCATCACGTCGAGCGGGTTGGTGATGACGATGACGAAGGCGTCCGGGCAATGGGTGCGGATGCCCTCGGCCACCTGGGCGATCACGCCGGCATTCTTGGTCAGCAGGTCGTCGCGGCTCATGCCCGGCATGCGGGGGAAGCCGGCGGTGACGATCACCACGTCACTGCCCGCGATGGCGGCATAGTCGCCGGTGCCGGCCATGTGGGCATCGAAGCCGTCCACCGGGCCGGACTGCATGATGTCGAGCGCCTTGCCCGCGGCGACGCCCGGGAAGACGTCGAACATGACGACGTCGCCGAGCTCCTTCAGGCCGATGAGGTGGGCGAGCGTGCCGCCGATGTTGCCGGCGCCGACGAGGGCGATCTTCTTGCGGGCCATTCAGGATGCCTTTGCGCGTTGCCGGCGCCGCCATCCGCGGCGCGCGGGCCGGCGGCTTCCTACTCCGCGCGGGCCGGCGGCGGCAAGGCGGGCGCCCGGGGCCGGCTTAGAGCGTATTGCGTTCGCATGCGCTCGCGCAACACGCTCCAGCCTTTGCCGGGTCGCGGGATTCAGCGTCTGCGGCGATTCTGCCTCAACGCATCCCGCTCTAGATCGGCATGCAGCGGACCACGTTGGCATGGCCGGTGGCGTAGGTGGCCATGGTGCCGGCCGGGCAGTTCGAGGTCTGCACGTTGAGCGCCGGCGAGAGCCCCTGGGACCAGCGCATCGGCTGCGGCGCGCTGACCCGCACCAGGCGGCAGTTGCGCACGTTGCCGCGGCAGGCGCTCGGGGCGGCGGCGGCGTAGGTGGACCGCCCGGCCCGCGCTGCGGCAGCCCTGTTGCGGGCCGGCGTCGC
>JAIEOP010000394.1 GCA_019750465.1 Acetobacteraceae bacterium
GGCCCGGCGCCGGATCGGGGCGCCGCCGCACGCCGGCTGGCTCGGCGCGGGCGCCTGCCTCGACAAGCCCGCGCATCGGGGGCAGCCTTTCCCGCACGGCCTGGCGGGAAGGGGCGCGTCCATGGACCACATCTTCGGCAGCGGCGACTTCCGCTATGCACCGGTGGAGGGCTGGGGCCGCCTACCCGAGGGCTGGACGCTGAAGGAGGTGGCGGCCGTCGCCACCGACAGCGGGGACCGCGTCTATGTCTTCAACCGCGGCGAGCACCCGGTCTGCGTCTTCGACCGCGACGGCCGGTTCCTCGCCTCCTGGGGCGAGGGGCTGTTCACCCGCGCGCACGGGCTGCACATGGGCCCGGACGACATCCTGTGGTGCACCGATGACGGCGACCACACGGTGCGCAAGTGCACCCTCGACGGCCGCGTGCTGATGACCATCGGCCTGCCGCGCGAACCGGCGCCCTTCATGTCCGGCCGGCCCTTCAACCGCTGCACCCACACCGCGCTCTCGCCCGAGGGCGACATCTACGTCTCCGACGGCTACGGCAACGCCGCCGTGCACAAGTATTCGCCGGAGGGACGGCACCTGTTCTCCTGGGGCGCGCCGGGCATGGAGCCGGGGCAGTTCAACCTGCCGCACAACATCGTCTGCGATGGCGCGGGGCTGGTCTACGTGGCGGACCGCGAGAGCCACCGCGTGCAGATCTTCGACGGCAAGGGGCAATTCCAGGGCCAGTGGACCAACATCCACCGCCCCTGCTCGCTGTTCCTCGGCAAGGGCGCCTGCCCCTGCTGCTATGTCGGCGAGCTGGGTCCGCAGCTGCCGGTGAACATGGCCTTCCCCAACCTCGGCCCGCGCATCAGCGTGCTGGACATGGAGGGCCGCGTGCTGTCGCGCTTCGGCGAGCTGGGCGGCGGTCCCGGCCAGTTCTGGTCGCCGCACGGGCTCTGCGTGGACAGCCATGGCGACCTCTATGTCGGCGAGGTCAGCTTCACCGCCTATCCGCGCTACCACGACGGCAGGGCACCGCCACCCGAGGGGGTGCGTTGCCTGCAGAAGTACCGCCGCATCACCTGACGGGAGAGGTCCAGCATGTCAGCCGCCCTGCAACTCGCCACCAGCATGAGCGACGCCGAGTGGGAAACCCGCTGCGAGCTCGCCGCGGTCTATCACGTCTGCCACCATCTCGGCTGGACGGACCTGATCAACACGCACATGTCGGCCCGCGTGCCCGGCGAGCCGGAGCACTTCCTGATCAACAACTACGGCGAGATGTTCGACGAGATCACCGCCTCCTCCCTCGTGAAGATGGACATGGAGGGCAACGTCGTCGGCAGCGATTCGGGCCGGTTCAACGCCGCCGGCTTCACCATCCACAGCGGCGTGTACAAGGCACGGCCGGACGCGAATTGCGTGCTGCACACGCATACGCGGGCCGGCGCCGGCATTTCGCTGATCCGGCACGGGCTGCGCCCGATCAGCCAGGACGCGCTGCAGGTGATCGACGACATCGTCTATCACGAGTACGGCGTGCCCGCCTCCGTGGAGGAGTGCGAGGCGCTGGGCCGCAGCCTGGCGGGCGGCGGCGGCTGCGTGGTGCTGCTGAACCACGGGCTGCTCACGCTCGGCCCCACCATCGCCGGCGCGGTGATGCGCCTCTACATGCTGGAGCGCGCCTGCGAGCTGGAGCTGATCGCCCGCCAGCTCGACGAACCGCCGGTCTTCATCGAGGACATCATCGTGCGGAAGGCCACGGAACGCATGCGGAAGCGCCGCACCATGCCGGAATACGGCGTGCCGGAATGGCAGGGCATGATGCGCCAGGCGGAACGCCGCGGCTTCGACTGGCGGCGGTGACCGCCTAGAGCGTGATGCGTTCGCATGCGCTCACGCAACACGCTCCAGCCTTTGCCGGGTCGCGGGATGCAGCGTCTGCGGCGATTCTGCCTCAACGCATCCCGCTCTAATCCTCCAGCGCCGCGCGCGCCGTCGCGTCGAAGCGCAGCGGGTCCTTCAGGAACTCGGTGACCGCCAGCCGCTGCGGCGGGCTCAGCGGCCCGCCGCGGGGGAAGGCGTGGCCCTGGTTGGAATTGCCCGGCAGCGCGGTGTCGTAGCGGAACAGGCCGGGCGCCTCCGCCGAGACGAAGCCCAGCCGCTCCGGGTCGATCTCGCGCCCGCCCACCCAGAACACGCGCGGCCGCTCCTCGGGCGGCGACAGCAGGTCATAGACGCTCGGCACCGAGCCGTTGTGCAGGAAGGGGCCGGTCGCCCAGATCCCCAGCAGCGGCCCCGCCTTCATGCTTTCCAGGAAGCGCGGCGGCATGGTCCAGCGCTCCGGCGCCAGGCGCCAGCGCCCGTCGGTGATGGCGCAGACATTCCCCGCCTCGAAGCGCGCCGTGCCGCCAGGCACCTGCGCCGCCATGCGCGGCGAGGCGCCGCCCGGGCAGGCCCGCGCCTCGCCCGTGTCGAGCAGCATGCGCCGCGTCAGCCCGGCCTCCGCCGTGCCGCGCTCCACCACCGCGCGCACGCCGAGGGTGAAGAAGGCGGCGGCCGGCACCGTCTCGGCCCCCATGATGTCGCGCAGCGGCCCGGCCCCCATCCGCCAGTCGTTGATCGCGCGCAGATAGGCCGGGTCGGTGCCGACCACCGTGATCGGCACGGCGCTGACGCGGACGAAGCGGCTGCCGTCCACGGATTGCCGCGCATCGGTCAGGCGGAAGGGCGGCAGGTTGTGGCAGCCCGTGCAAGTGGCCTGCACCAGCCGCCGGCCCTCCTCCCAGCGCCCGCGGTCGATGGCGCCGAAAGCCTGCTCCGGCCAGGGCGGCGGGCGCAGGCGGCGCAGCCACTCCTCCATCGCCACCAGGTCGCGGAACCGGACCGAGGAGGTGAAGCGCCGCGGATCGCCCGGCGCCGAGAGCCGCGCCTCGCCGAACACGCCCAGCACCTCGCCGGTGTTCCGCCCGATCGGCGAGGAGGCGATCGGCACCCACTGCACCCAGTCCTGCCGCGGCGTCGTCCACAGGAACGGATAGGACACCGGCGCCGAGGGCGCGCGGCGGTTCGCGTCCTGCACCGCCCGCGGCGCATCCAGGTGCATCGCGGAAAGCGCGTTCAGGATCTGCGCCAGCGCATCCACGCGGGAGAAGCCGGAGACCGCCGAGGGGTGCTGCACCGCGGCGTGCCGCGCGCTCCAGGCGGTGTAGTCCGCGAACGGTTCGCGCAGCGCCGCCGCCGTCGTGCCGCTGCGCGCGGCCAGCCGGGCCAGCCGCGCCGGATCGCGCGCCGTCGCCTGCACCGCGGCATCGAGATCGGCGGCGAAGCGGTCGAAGTCGAAGCTGGCGGGCGCGCCATCCACCCGCAGCCGCTGGCCGCGATAGGCGACCTGGCCCGTGTGGCAGGCGGCGCAGGTCAGCCCGACCCACGCGCCGGCACCGGGGCGCTCCTCCGGCTCCACCGCGAACCCCACGGGAAGGTTGTCCGGGTTCAGCCCGGTGCCGGCATCGGTCGCGTAGATCAGCCCGTAGCGCAGCAGGTTCTCCGGCGCGGCGAAGGGCCCGCCCCCATCCGCACGCTCCAGGCCGACCAACCAGCCCCGCGGCATCAGGCGCGAGCCCTGCGGGGTGAAGTGGAACAGCGCCGCCAGCCGGTCGTCCCAGTTCTGGCCGGCGACGGCGGGCGCGGAGGCCTCGGCCGGCAGGGGCCAGGGCGCGGGGCCGGCGGTGCGCGGCCGAGGCGCTTCCCAGGCCGCACAGCCGGCAAGACCGGCGGCCAGTGCCAGCGCCGCCGGCCGAACGCGAACCCGCTCCCAGCGGTCCAGCCCCATGGCGGTTCCCCCGATCGATCTCGCGGGGATTCTCCCCACGGAGGATGATACGATGCGGAGGCCGGCACCGTCACCGCGCGCGTCGCGCAGCCCGGGCGATCGCCGGGGAGGGCAAGGCCGCGCATGACGCCGATCGATCTGCATCCCCTGCTGCCCGCCGCGACGCCGGACCAGGCGCGCGCGATCCTCCGCGCGATGCGGGCGGTGCGCGCCACGGGCGGCGCCCCCGGC
>JAIEOP010000253.1 GCA_019750465.1 Acetobacteraceae bacterium
GTCAGCACCGTGCCGCCGATGGCGCCGCTCTGCGTGATGCTGCCGAAGCCGGAGGCCAGCCCCACCGCCGTGCCGGCAGTGATGCCGGTGATCTCCACGTCGTTGAAGTCGCGGTAGGCGACGCCCCCCGCCGCGCCGGCGCCCGCACCGAAGCGCGTCACGACGTTGGCGGCATTGTCGAGATCCACGAGGCCGCTCGCGTCCGATTGTCCCGCATCTGCCCTGAGCGTCGCCACGGTGATCGCCGCACCGGCGTTCTGGAGCACCGAGCGCCCGGCGACCAGGCGCAGCTCCGACAGCGGCGCGAAATTGCGCGCCTGCTCGATGATCACGTCGCGCGCGGTGGCGCTGCCGATGGTCAGCCGGGTCGCGGCGGCGAAGCGGCCGAGCACGGCGTCGGTCAGCTCGAGCCGGCCCGGCACGCCGGTAACGAGGGGACGGACGACCACGTCGCGGAAGCTGAACGGCCCGACCTGCACGGCGTCGCCCGAGACCGCCATCGGCGGCGCGCCCGCCAGGTTGAAGGCATCGGCGATCACGGCGGCGGTACCGATCGGCGCGGAGACCAGGCCCGCCAGCACCAGCGTCCCGCCCGTGCTTCCATTGGTCAGCGTCACGTCGCCGGCGCTGGAGAGCACCGTTCCCAGCGTGAAGCTGGCCGCGTCGGAGCGCACCGCGATGCCGCCGCTCGCCTGGGTGTTGCCGAGCGCGCCGATCAGGTTGCCCGCCCGCGCAAGGCTGACCGAGGCCGCCGCGTTCCCCGGCCCGGCCAGGCCGTACGCGTTCAGCGCCGTCGCCGTCAGCGTGCCCGCGGTCTGGCCGATCGCGCCGTCCGCCGCGAGCGTCACCGCGCCGCCGGCAACGGGTGCCGCCAGGGTGATGGCATTGCCGGCCAGCGTCACTGTGCTCGGTGTCACCGTGCCACCGATGCCGTCGGTGCCGCTGGCGGCGTCGTTCACCACCGTCAGCAGCGTCGCCTGGGGATCCGTCGAGCGCACCGAGACCGTGCCGGCGGCACCGCCGGTGACCACCACCGCCAGCTCGTCGATGCGGTTCGAGGCCGCGGCGCGGTCCACCGCGAAGCCGCCGGTCATGCGCCCGACCAGCCGCCCGACATCGAGGCTGCCGCCCGATTGCGTGACGGCGCCGAACCCCTCCAGCTCCAGCGCCCCGAAGCGGTCGCGCAGCGCCACGTTGCCGGCCAGGTCGATGCCGTTCGCGCTGGTGATGCGCAGCCGGGCAGCCGGCACGGCGGTGCCATCCGGGCCGCTGCCGCCGAGCTGCGCCAGCGCCGCCGCATCGAGCGACAACGTGCCGCCGGCAACGCCGCCGAGCGTCACCCCGACGCCGGCCGCGGCGACGCGCAGGTTGATCTCGCCGCCGGGCGCAGCGACGCGGCCGTTGATCGCCATCTCGTTCGCGCGCAGCGTCACGTTGCCACCAGCCGCCGTGGAAATCACGCTGCCTGTTTCGACCGTCAGTCCCGGACCGTTGTTGACGATCACCGTCACCCGGCCGGTCCCGCCATCGATGCCGCCCGAGGTGAGGACCGCGCCGACCCCGAGCGCCAGCTCATTGGCCACGGAGAAGTCCGTCGCTGCCGCACCGGCGACGCGGGATACCTGATTCGGCGCCGCGGTCAGGTCGACGGCGCCGCCGCTGGAGATCAGCCGAAGCTGCGTGCCGCTCACCGCGCCCGCCGCCCCCACGGCCTGGGTCAGGTTGCCGGACGTATGCAGGTTTACGGTATCAGTGGCGCCTGCGCCGGCGGTGATACCGTTGGTCGCCGTGCCGAAGGCCGTAACCGCGTCGACCCGGAGCGCGCCGCTGCTGAGCAGGCCGAAATTCGTGCCCGCCGTGCCGGAGACCACGCCGACCGCGTTCGTCGCGAGGTCGAAGTCCACCGCGTCCGCGCCGATCGCCTGCAGGCTGCCGGCAGTGATGGTGCCACCAACGTCCTGGGACAGCCCACCGACCGCGGTCCGCAGCTGCACGACGCCCGCCGCGCCGGCCGTGACGCCGGTGCTGGCAAGGTAGCTGTCCACCACCAGGCTCTGGCCGTTGAGCAGGCCGAAATTCGACGCGGCGCCGCCGGCGATGCGCCCAACCATGTTGGTCGCCGTCGTCAGGTCGACCAGCCCGGCAGAGGAGACCGCGCGCAGCCGCGCCGCCGTCAGCACGCCCGCCGCACCCGCTGCCTGGGTCAGGTCGCCGGTGGTCTGGAGGTTGATCGTGTCGGTCGCGCCGGCGCCGGCGGTGATGCCGTTGGTGGTGAAGCCGAAGAGCGTGACCGCATCGACCCGCAGCGCGCCGCTGTTGACGAGGCTGAAGCCGGTGCCGGCCTGGCCCGAGACCACGCCGACCGCATTCGTCGCGCCGGTAAGATCCACGACGCCCGCGGCGGCGGCGGCCCGCAGCGTGCCGGCGGTGATCGCCTCGGTCTGGCTCAGGCTGCCGGTGACGAGCTGGAGATCGACGGTGCCGCCGGCGGTGATGCCGGTGACGCCGCCGGCGAGCCCCACCGTCAGCCCCGCCACGCGGTCGTTGATCAGGCCGAAATTCGTCGTGGCGCTGCCCTCGACGGCGCCGATCGCGTTGCGGAGGCTGGGCACGTTGGTCAGCTCGACGGCGCCCGCGGTGGCCACCGCGCGCAGCGCGCCGGCGGTGATGGCGGCGTCCACGGCCTGGAAGATGCCCGCGCCCTGCAGGTCCAGCGTGCCCGTGCCGCGATCCAGCGGCGCGGCGACGACGAGCGCGCCCGTCCCGGTGGCGCGTGCCGCCAGGGTGTTGGCGGTGATGTTGGCAAGGCTGGCGGAGTCGATGGCCAGCGATCCCGCCACCGCTGCGCTGCCCAGCAGGACCGGCGTGTCGTTGCTGAAGGGCTGCAAGGTCACCGTGCCGCCCGAGATCGCCGTGCCGCCGCCGCCGATGCCGATCGCATCGCCGGTCAGGGTCACGCTGCCGGTGCCGGCGGCGATGCTCTCGCCGATGGTGATGCCGGCGGCGCCGCTCGCGATGATGGTGACGGTGCCGTTGCCGGTGCCGCCGAAGCCGAGCGGCGCGTTGTTCGCGGTGGTGACCCCCTGCGACGTCAGGGAGATCGACTGGCCGTCGCCGGCGGTGACCGCCTCGCTCAGCGAGAGCGTCGTGCCGGCGGTCATGGTCACGCTGCCGCCCACCGTCACGGCGACGTTGCCGAGGTCGAGGCTGCTGCCGGCCTCCAGCACCAGGTTGCGGCCGGCGCCGAGCGTCCGGTTGCCGTTGGTGACGATCTCGCCGCCGCGGATCGTCACGTCGGCATTGGCGCCGCTGGCAGACGCATCGGCGTTGAGCCGGATGCGCCCCGCCAGCGGCGCGCCGTTCAGCGCGGTCAGGACCAGGGCGTTGTTCGCGCCGGTGATGGTGATCGGGGCGTTGACGAAGATGCCGTCGGTCGCCGGCGTCGCCGCGCCGATCGCGCGCAGCGTCAGGCTGCCGTTCGACTTGGCGATCGCGGCATCCACCGTGACGCTGAGATTGGCCTCCAGCGTCAGGCTGCCGTTGAAGGCGGCGACGCTGGCGGCGGTCACCGTCAGCGTGCCGGCCGGCGCGTCGCCGGCCGCCACGTTGCCGGACACGGCCGAGCCGGCGGCGGCGATGACGATGCGATCGGGATCGAGCAGCAGCGTCCCCGCCCGCCCCGCCGGCGCCGCCACCTGCACGGAGGTCAGCATGTCCGGGAAGACGATGCCGCCGAGCGCCGAGACCTCGACGAAGCCGCCGTCGCCGCCATGCGCCCCGCCCTGCGCGGTGAACAGGCCGCGCATCTCGGTTGCCACGCTGCTGTTCAGCGCGATGGTGCCGCCCGGCCCGGCGCCGAGCGCATCCGCCGCCACCACGGCGCCGGCCTCGACGGTGCTGCGGGCCGCCATCACCTGGTTGCGGCCGAAACCCTCGGTGCCGATCAGCGCCGCGCCGCCGCCGGCCTCGCCCGAGACATCCACCCGGGATCCGGCGGCCAGGGTCACCGCCTCGGCCGCCTGCACCGCGACCTGGCCGCCCCGCGCGCCGCGCCCGCGACCGCGGGCCTCGACGGTGCCTTCGACGCGG
>JAIEOP010000169.1 GCA_019750465.1 Acetobacteraceae bacterium
GCGCGCTCCGCCTGCCGCGTGCGATCGAGCGGCGCCGCGGCCAGCGCCTCGTCGGCGCCCCACTCCACCTGCAGCGCCAGCGCCGCCAGCAGCGCGGCCGCATCCGCCCCCGCGGTGTCCATCGGCCCGAGCGCCCCCTCCTGACCCGCCCCCTATCCGCCGGCCGCGGGGTTCCGTGCAACCCGCACGCTCGCTACATCCGGCCAAGCGAGAGGAGTACCCGGGCATGGCGGACGACACCGAGCAGCGCGAGGGCGTCGCGCCGGATGAGGCGCGCGAAGCGATGGAATTCGACGTGCTCGTCGTCGGCGGCGGGCCCGCGGGCCTGGCCGCGGCGATCCGCCTGAAGCAGCTCGCGCCCGACGCCACCGTCTGCCTGGTGGAGAAGGGCAGCGAGATCGGCGCGCACATCCTCTCCGGTGCCGTGCTGGAACCCCGCGCGCTGGACGAGCTGCTGCCCGATTGGCGCGAGGACCCGCCCGCCCTGGCCACGCCCGCCGGCGAGGACCGCTTCATGTACCTGACCGCGACGCGGGCGATCCGCCTGCCGACGCCGCGGACCATGAACAACCACGGCAACTACATAGTCTCCCTCGGCAATGTCTGCCGCTGGCTCGGCGCCAAGGCGGAGGCGCTGGGCGTCGAGATCTACCCGGGCTTCGCCGCCTCCGAGACCATCATCGAGGATGGCCAGGTGAAGGGCGTCGTCGCCGGCGTCGCCGGCATCCTGAGGAACGGCGAGAAGGGTCCGAACTACGAGCCCGGAATGGAGTTGCGCGCCGCCTACACCCTGTTCGCCGAGGGCTGCCGCGGGTCGCTCTCCAAGCGGCTGATGGAGCGCTACGACCTGTGCGCCGGCGTGGCGCCGCAGACCTACGCGCTCGGCATCAAGGAGCTGTGGGAGATCCCGAAGGAGCGGCACACCCCCGGCCTGGTCTGGCACTCCACCGGCTGGCCCATGAAGTCGGACACCTATGGCGGCTCCTGGCTCTACATGCTGGGGGAGAACCTGGTCTCCATCGGCTTCGTCGTCGGGCTGGACTACCCGAATCCCTGGCTCTCGCCCTTCGAGGAGATGCAGCGCTTCAAGACCCACCCGGCGGTGCGCCCCATGCTGGAGGGCGGCAAGCGCATCGCCTACGGGGCGCGCGCGCTGAACGAGGGCGGCATCCAGGCGATCCCGAAGCTGGTCTTCCCCGGCGGCGCGCTGATCGGCGACGGCGCCGGCTTCCTCAACGTGCCGAAGATCAAGGGCACGCACACCTCCATGAAGTCTGGCATGGTGGCGGCCGAGGCGGTGGCCGCCGCCCTGGCCGGCGAGGACCGCCCGCCCGTGCTCGATGCCTATGAGCGCATGATCCGCGAGAGCTGGGTCTGGTCGGAGCTGCAGGAGGTGCGCAACATCCGCCCCGCCTTCGCCAAGTTCGGCTTCTGGGGCGCGCTCGGCTGGTCGGCGATCGACGCCTACATCCTGCGCGGCCGCGCGCCCTGGACCTGGACCCACCACCAGGACCACGAGACGCTGAAGCCCGCATCCCAGGCGCCGAAGATCGAATACCCCAGGCCCGACGGCGTGCTGACCTTCGACCGGCTCTCCTCGGTGTTCCTGTCGAACACCAACCACGAGGAGGACCAGCCCTCGCACCTGGTGCTGAAGGACCCGTCGCGCTGGAAGGGCGTGAACTGGGACCAGTTCCGCAGCCCGGAAAGCCGCTACTGCCCCGCCGCGGTCTATGAGGCCGTGGGCCCCGAGGCGGAGCGGGAGCTGAAGGGCACGCCCGACCCGGAAGCCGCCGGCCCCGGCGCCGAGGTGGAGGCGGGCGACGCCGGCGCGCGGCTCGTGATCAACGCGCAGAACTGCGTGCACTGCAAGACCTGCGACATCAAGGACCCGACGCAGAACATCGACTGGCGCACGCCGGAAGGCGGGGGCGGGCCGAACTACATCGGGGGGATGTGACGCGCGCCGCCTCCAGCTGTGCTAAGGCTGGCGCATGTGCGCATCGCTGCGGCCGCTGACGCTGGAGGAGTTCCTGGATTGGGAACGCACCCAGCCGGCGCGCTACGAGTTCGACGGCATCCAGCCCATCGCCATGACCGGCGGCTCGGTCGCGCATGCACGGCTGGTGGCGGCGCTGGGCGCGGGCCTGCCACCGGGGTGCGAGGCGTTCGGCGGCGACCTCAAGGTGCTGACAACCGGCCGGGCCCGTTACCCGGATGCGACGGTGGTCTGCGGTCCGCTGGACACGGCCGGGGACACGGTGGAGCCCGTTCTGGTGGCGGAGGTGCTGTCGCCCTCGACGGCGCTGACGGACCGGCGGGTGAAGGCAGCGGAATACGCCTCGGTCGCCTCGGTGCAGGTGTACGTGATGCTCGATCAGGAGGTGGCGCGCGCGACCGTCCTGCGCCGCGCGGCAGGGTGGCGCGAGGAACTGGTCGAGGGACGGGACGCGGTGCTGGCATTGCCGGAGGCGGGGGTTCGGATTGCCCTTGCCGCGCTCTACGCCTGATCGGCGGCGCCAGCCCTCGCACCACCGCCGCCCGCCCTACACCGCCGCGCTGTGCCGCCCCGCGCCGGCGCCCAGATAGGCATCGAAGCACGCCGCCACGTGCCGCACATGCCGCCGCCCGGCCGCCGTCACCCACAGCATGTCGGGCGCCAGGGCCACGATGCCGTCCGCCTCCAGCCGCTCGAGGCCCGGCCGCGCCTCCGCCAGCAGCGCCTCCGGCAGCTCCGCCAGGTCGAGCACGAAGTCGCACATCACCCGCTCGATGACGTGGCGGCGCAGGCGGTCCTCCTCGCTCAGCCGCCGCCCGCGCTTCACCGGCAGGTGGCCGGTGCCGACCGCGGCGACGTAGCGCCGCTCATCCGGCTCGTTCTGCGCGTAGCCGGCCAGCGCCGGCGTGCCGATGCTGCCGATCGCCGAGGCGCCGAGGCCGAGCAGCGCCGGCGCCGTATCCGTGGTGTAGCCCTGGAAATTGCGCCGCAGCCGCCCCGCCCGCTGCGCCACGGCCATGCTGTCGTCCGGCCGCGCGAAGTGGTCGAGGCCGATCGCCTCGTACCCCGCCTCGCGCAGCACGCGCTCCGCCGTCTCGGCCTGGCGCAGGCGCTCCAGCGCGCCGGGCAGCTCCTCATCGCGGATCGCGTTCTGGTGCGGCTTCATCCAGGGCACATGCGCATAGCCGAAGACCGCGACGCGATCGGCGCCGAGGGCCGCGGCGAAGCGCGCCGTGGCGGCGACCTCCGCCTCGGTCTGGCCCGGCAGGCCGTACATGAGGTCGAGGTTCACCCGCAGGATGCCGGCGCCGCGCAGCCGCTCGACCGCCGTCGCCACCGTGTCGTCCGGCTGCACGCGGCCGATGCGGCGCTGCACGGCGGGGCTGATGTCCTGGACGCCGAGCGAGACTCGGTTGACGCCGCCAGCGGCCAGCGCGCCGATGGTCTCCTCGGTCAGGGTCCGCGGGTCGCATTCGGCGGCGAACTCCGCACCCGGGCGCACGCCGAAGCGGGCGCGCAGAGCGGCGAGCAGGGCGCGCAGCGCCGCCGCGCCGATCGCGGTCGGCGTCCCGCCGCCCAGGTGCAGCGCGGCGATGCCGCCATGCGCGGGCAGCGCCTGCTCGAGCAGCGCGGCCTCGGCATGCAGCCCCCCGGCGTAGCGGGCGATGCGGTCCTCGTTGCGCGTGATCGTGCTGTGGCAGCCGCAGTACCAGCACAGTGCGTGGCAGAAGGGGATGTGCAGGTAGAGCGAGAGCGCGGTCTCCGCCCCGATGCCCCCGAGCCAGTCACGGTAGCTGTCCTCGTCGAGTGCCGCGAACTGCGGTGCGGTTGGATAGCTGGTGTAGCGCGGCAGATTCGCCAGCGCGTAGCTGGTGGGCACGGTGACGCTCATCGGATGAGGCTATCGGCGGGAGGGAGGCCCGTCTTTGCGACGGATCAAGCGGGGCCCCGCTGCACCGCGCTGACCGCGCCGCCGCGATCCACGCGATACCGCCGCCCCGCCCAGTCCAGCCGGCGCCCACCGGCCAGCGCCGCCAGCAGGCACAGCAACTGGAACGCCGGCACCAGGGGCTGCAGCCAGGCGCCGCGCCGGAGCGTGCGTGCCGCCAGCGCCGCCGG
>JAIEOP010000056.1 GCA_019750465.1 Acetobacteraceae bacterium
TTCCTGCTCGCGCTGCGCTACCGCGCCTGCTGCGCCTTCCGCCGCATCGGCGTGCGCCGCCTCGGCCTCTCGGGCCTGGCGCTGGCCCGGCGCCTCACCGCCGGCCCCGGGCCGGTCTGGCACCCGCCGCGATGCGTGCTCGCCGCGCTGCGCTCCATGCACCGGATCTGCGCCGGCCTCGCCCGCATCCGGCACGACATGGAGCCGGCGTGATGCGCGGCGGCGGCGCGGCCCGCGCCGCGCCCCGTCCCCGCTCCCGCTCCGGGCGGGGAGCGGCTACACTCGGCCCCAGGAACACGTCCGAGGAGAGCCCCGCCATGGCCGATACCCGCCCCGTCACCGCCGAGATCGCCGCCTATTGCGCGGCCCTCGACTTCGCCACCCTGGCGCCGGAGGTGCAGGAGCGCACGCGCTTCCTGGTGCTCGATCTGGTCGGCAACATCGTGCGCGGGCGGCATGATGCGGAGAGCACGCCGGCGCTGCTCGCCGCGGCACGGGCGCTCGGCCTGGCGGCCGGCAGCGCGGCGGTGTTCGGCGATAGCGCGCGCTATACCCCGGCCGGCGCGGCGCTGCTGAACGGCGCGCTGGCGCACAGCCTCGACTTCGACGACACCCATGCCGCCGGCACGCTGCACCCCGGTGCGCCGGTGATCCCAGCGGCGCTGGCGGCGGCCGAGATGGTCGGCGCCAATGGCCGCACCGTGCTGAGCGCGATCGTCGCCGGCTACGAGGTGACCTGCCGGCTGGCGCTCGCGCTGCCCGGCGGCGACCACTACGACCGCGGCTACCACCCCACTGCGACCTGTGGGGCCTTCGGCGCGGCGGCGGCGGCGGCGCGGGTCTTCGGGCTGGACGCGAAGGGGATGGAGAGCGCCTTCGGCATTGCGCTCAGCCAGGCCGCGGGCAGCCTGCAATTCCTGGCGAATGGCGCCTGGACGAAGCGCTTCCAGGTGGGCTGGTCGGCGATGAACGGGCTCGCCGCCGCGACCCTGGCGCGCGAGGGCTTCCGCGGCGCGGCCGAGGCCTTCGAGGGCCGGGCCGGGTTCCTGCGCGCCTATGCCCCGAACCCGGTGCCCGAGCGCGCCTTGCAGGGGCTGGGCACGATGTTCGAGCTGATGAACACGGCGGTGAAGCCCTACCCGTCCTGTCGCTACGGCCATGCCGGCGTCGATGCCGCGATCGCGCTGCGCGCCGAGCACGACCTCAGGCCCGAGGAGATCGAGAGCGTCACCATGGGCCTGCCGGAGAAGGGCATGCTGCTGGTGGGCGCACCCATCGAGTACAAGCGCAACCCGCGGAACGTGGTGGACGGCCAGTTCAGCGGCCCCTTCGTGGTGAGCTGCGGCCTGGCCACCGGCCACATGGGCTGGGACAGCTACGGGCTGCTGAACGACAACGCGGTGCGCTCGCTGCTGCCGAGGATCTCGTGCGAGCAGGATGCCGAGGTGCAGGCGCTGTTCCCCACCTATATGGCGGGGCGCCTGACGGTGCGGGCGCGCGGCAAGACCTTCAGCCGGATGGTGCGGATCGCGAAAGGGGAGCCGGAGAATTTCCTCACCGAGGCGGAGCTGCGGGCGAAGTTCCACGGCCTGGCCGACGCGGTGCTCGGGCGCGAGCGGGCGGTGCAGCTGGCCGACGCGGTGATCGGCCTTGATGCGGCGCCGGACGTGAACGGGCTGATGCGGCTCGGCGCGCCGATGATGGCGGCGCGGCTGGCGGGAGAGTAATTCCCGCCCCTGGTTCGGGATGGGTGGCAGAGTGGTTTAATGCTCCGGCCTTGAAAGCCGGCGTGGGTTCACGCCCACCGTGGGTTCGAATCCCACCCCATCCGCCAGTTCCCATGCGAGCCGTGCTCTCCGCCTGACCGACCGCGGCGCCGAGTCGCAGGTTTCCGGGGGTTTTCGCGGCAGACCTGTTGACTGGCCAGGCGCAGGGACGGCCGAAATACGCTCGCTCGAGGCCAGTTCTCTCCGAACCGCCTGACTTTGCCGATTTGGCACGGAGCACAAAACCCCAGGTCGGAGGGTGGCTTCAGGGCAGTCAGCCCTTGCTTTGGTTCGCATTCCACCTGCCGGAAGCCGTACTGCGGCAGTGAACACTTGGACCCCTCGAAAAACCCCTTCCCCCGACGCGGCGTGATCTGATGCCAACGCGCGTTGATGTTGACACATCAACGCCCCTCGATCGGCTCCAGCGCCGGGTCGCCGGGCGCGTAGCCGTAGCGATGGCGATAGGAGTGGACCACCACCTCGACGAAATCCGGGTTGTCGAAGGCGGCCGCGCTCGCCTCGAAGGTGGCGTCGTCGAAGGTCCAGTCGGGCGACCACTGGCGCCAGAGCAGCCGGGCATAGTCACGCCGGTACGCGGCGAGCCCGGCGCGGCCCCGCTCCCCGTGCAGGTAGTACTGGTACCAGCTGCGGCACTCCTGCTCGGGCGGCGCCGGGTGCACCGCGGCGGCGATGTCCTGGATGTTGTAGCCGGTGCAGGTGACGAGGCCGGCGGCGCGCTCCGGCCAGAGGGCGGCGACGATGCAGGCCGCGCGCCCGCCCCAGTCATAGCCGCAGAGCACGGCGCGCGGGATGGCCAGCGCATCCATGAAGTCCAGCAGGTCCCGGCCCAGCGCCGCCTGCTGGCCCGACCGCGGCGTCGCCGGGTCGAGGAAGCGCGTCGGCCCGTAGCCGCGCAGATAGGGCACCAGGCAGCGCCGCCCCGCCGCGGCCAGGATGGCCACCACCGCGTCGTAGCCGCGCGGGGCATAGGGGAAGCCGTGCAGCAGGATCACCGGCGGACCGTCCGGCGGGCCGCCCTCCTCATAGGCGATGTCGAGCACGGGCGTGCGGATGGTGCGGATCGCGGGCGGCATGACGCCATCTTGCACGCTTGCCTCCCGCGCGGCGAGCGCGGCGTGGTTGGCCGCGGCGGCCCGAGGTGCCATCCTGGCGCCATGCTGCGTCGCGCCATCCTGGCTGCCCCCGCCCTCCTTCCCGTGCTGGCCCGCGCCCAGGTCCTCCATGTTCAGGCCGGGCCGCAGCCGCGCCTGCCGGAGGAGCCGCTGGTCATCGTCACCCGCGACGGGCAGCGCCACGCGTTCCGCGTGGAGATGGCGATCGACCCGCAGCAGCAGACCGTGGGCCTGATGTTCCGCACGGTTGTGGGACCGGAGGAGGGCATGCTGTTCGACTGGGGCACCCTGCGCGAATCCGCCATGTGGATGCGCAACACCCTGGTGCCGCTGGACATGCTGTTCATCGCCGCGGACGGGCGCATCCACCGCATCGCCGAGCGCACCGTGCCGCATTCCCTGGCCAGCATCGAGAGCCGGGGACCGGTGCGGGCGACGCTGGAACTGGCCGGTGGCACGGCCGAGCGGCTGGGCATCCGGGTCGGCGACCGGGTGCTGCAGCGCATCTTCGGCAATGCGCCCTGAGCGAACCGATCGGCGGCAGCGGCGCCCGACGCCATCGATCAACCCGCGAGGCCCGGATCGTTCGCCGGGGTTGCGGTCGAGGCCCCCGCCCCATAGGTTCCGGGGGTAGTCGCCCTTGGCGCGGACGGGGTGTGGCGCAGCCTGGTAGCGCGCCTGTTTTGGGTACAGGAGGCCGTGGGTTCGAATCCCGCCGCCCCGATCCACGCGTCCTACGAAAGCAGATCGAGAGCATGCCCGGCCCCAAGCAACCCGCCCGCATCTATGTGCCGCCCAAATCCGCCATGCAGTCCGGCCGTGGCAGGACGCAGGGCTGGGCACTGGAATTCGAGCCTGGCGAGCGCAAGCGCATCGACCCGCTGATGGGCTGGGCCGGCTCCGGCGACACGCAGGGCCAGGTAAGGCTGCACTTCGAAACGCGCGAGCAGGCGATCGCCTACGCCGAGGCGAACGGCCTCGACTACGCCGTAGAGGAGCCGGCGCCGCACCGCATCAGGCCGAAATCCTATGCCGAGAATTTCCGCTTCGGCCGGACCGAGAACTGGACGCACTGATCAGTCAGCATTGCCCGGGCACGCAGGGTTGGTGTGGCGGCTGCGTGCCCAGGCGGAACCCGATGCGCCCGTAGCTCAGCTGGATAGAGCACGCGCCTTCTAAGCGTGTGGTCGGGGGTTCGAGTCCCTCCGGGCGCGCCA
>JAIEOP010000364.1 GCA_019750465.1 Acetobacteraceae bacterium
CTCGTCACGCCAATCCGCTGTCCGCACTGCCGCCACAGGTGCAGGCCACCACCTGACTTCAGACTGCCCAAGTAGTGCTAGGCAGCTCACTCGCTCCGCCGCATCACCCCAGGAACATGGCCAAAGTCGAGCTCAGGGCTGAGCGTGCGCCGTAGCTGCAACCGGTGAAGGCCGTGCCGGCGGCGCCGAGCGGGTGCCGCAGCTCCGCCACATGCGACCCCCGGCACCTCCCTCCCCCCGGAATGCGTGCGTGCCCGGCTGTCCGCCCGGCCGCGCGGAGACCACCAACCGTCGAGGCGTCATGGCGGCGCCACAAAACTCTCCGCTCTGGCGCTCTGCGCCTCCGCCTCCTCGCCCGCTGCTACTCCCTCTCCGTCGCCTACGACGCACACACCAGGTGCTGCCATGCATCGCCTGCGCGGCAGCGGGAACATCGCAGCAGAGACGAGGCAACAGCCGAGGCAGGCCCCAGGTACGCGCGGCCATCGGATCGCAGGCATTCGCGTTGCGGCCGCATGCTGCGGCCAGCCGGCATCGCGCCGCGCGGTCGCATCATGGTTGCAGCGCAATTGAACGCGTCGGCGCCGATCATCCGGGCGCCGGCGCTTTCTCTGGTGGAGCCAATCGGAATCGAACCGACGACCTCTTGAATGCCATTCAAGCGCTCTCCCAACTGAGCTATGGCCCCCCGGAGAGGGCGCAGCCTATACCGCCGGCCCCGTGCCGTCGCAAGGCCCGCGGCGGGGCTTTTCGGCCTCTGCGGCGCCCCTTCCGTGGCGGGCGCCTGGCCATTAGGGTCGGCGCCGATGACGATGACCCCGGGACCAAGGAGCCTCGCCTGATGGGCAAGGTCTATTCGGACGCCAAGGCCGCCCTCTCCGGCGTGCTGCGCGACGGCATGATGATCATGTCCGGCGGCTTCGGCCTCTGCGGCATCCCCTCCGTGCTGATCGAGGCGATCCGCGAGAGCGGCGTGCGCGACCTGACCATCGTCTCCAACAATGCCGGCATCGACGATGCCGGCCTCGGGCTGCTGCTGCAGACGCGGCAGGTGCGCAAGATGATCAGCAGCTACGTCGGCGAGAACAGGATCTTCGCCGAGCAGTTCCTCGCCGGCGAACTGGAGATCGAGTTCAACCCGCAGGGCACGCTGGCCGAGCGCATCCGCGCCGGCGGCGCCGGCATCCCCGCCTTCTTCACCAGGACCGGCGTCGGCACCGAGGTGGCGAAGGGCAAGGAGACGCGGGAGTTCGACGGCGAGACCTACGTGATGGAGCGCGGGCTCTTCGCCGACCTCTCGATCGTGCATGCCTGGATGGGCGATACCGAAGGCAACCTCGTCTACCGCAAGACGGCGCGGAACTTCAACCCGATGATGGCGACCGCGTCCCGCATGACGGTGGCGCAGGTCGAGCACCTGGTGAAGCCGGGCGAGATCAACCCGGACCACATCCACACGCCGGGCATCTTCATCAAGCGCATGATCGCGCTGCCCCCCGGCTTCGAGAAGCGCATCGAGCAGCGCACCGTGCGCAAGCGTCCCGCGGCCGCGGCCGCCGGCGAGGAGGTGTAGTCCCATGCCCTGGACCCGCGACGAGATGGCGGCGCGCGCCGCCCGCGAGCTGCAGGACGGCTTCTACGTCAACCTCGGCATCGGCATCCCGACCCTGGTGGCGAACCACGTCCCCGCCGGCATGAACGTGCAGCTGCAGAGCGAGAACGGCATGCTCGGCCTCGGCCCCTTCCCCTACGAGGGCGAGGAGGACCCGGACCTGATCAATGCCGGCAAGCAGACCATCACCGAGCTGCCGACCAGCAGCTACTTCTCCTCCGCCGACAGCTTCGGGATGATCCGCGGCGGCCATATCGACCTCTCCATCCTCGGCGCGCTGCAGGTGGCGCAGAACGGCGACCTCGCCAACTGGATGATCCCGGGGAAGATGGTGAAGGGCATGGGGGGCGCGATGGACCTCGTCGCCGGGGTACGGAGGGTGGTCGTGCTGATGGAGCACACCGCCGGCGGCAAGCCGAAGCTGCTGAAAGCCTGCACGCTGCCGCTGACCGGCGCGCGGGTGGTCGACCTGGTCATCACCGAGCTCGCCGTCTTCGAGATCGCCCGCAAGGGCGACCCGCGCGTCACGCTCATCGAGCTCGCGCCTGGCGTCACCGAGGCGGAGCTGCGCGAGAAGACGGAGGCCGAGTACGCGGTGGCGCTGCGCAACGCGGCGTGACTGCCCCCGCGGCGCGGGGTTCGCCGGACTAAAGGTTCCGTAACCGATCGCGTGCTTCACTCCGTCCCGCAATGGACGGGAGCGTCAGGCGGGTGCAAACGGTTCGGCGGGAGGGCATGGCGCGCGCGTGGGCGGGGTGGCGGCTGTCGGCCATGTTGTTGGCCGGCGTCCTGGCGCTCGGTGGCGCGGCCCTCACCTCGGTCGCCGCGCCGCGTGCCGAGGCGCCGGATGCCGCCCTGCCGCCGCCGGACGCCGCGGCGCTGGATGCGCTCCGCGCCCGCTACCGCAGGCCGGACGCCATCCCCTTCCCGCGCGACAACGCGTATTCGGACGCCAAGTATCGCCTGGGCCAGGTGCTGTTCTTCGACCCGCGGCTGTCCGGGTCCAACACCATGTCCTGCGCCTCCTGCCACAATCCCGCACTGGGCTGGGAGGACGGGCTGCGCACCGCGCGGGGCGAGCAGGCGAACACGCTGCGCCGCTCGACGCCCACCATCCTGAACATCGCCTGGGCCGAGCCGCTGATGTGGGACGGCCGCAAGGAGAGCCTGGAGGACCAGGCGCTCGGCCCCGTCGCGGATGCCGGGGAGATGAACCAGCCCGTCGATGAGCTCGTCGCGGAGCTGTCCCGCATCCCCGGCTATCGCCGCCTGTTCCGCGATGCCCATGGCGCGGATGCGGTGACGCCGCGCGGCATCGCCCTGGCGCTTGCCACCTTCCAGCGCACCATCGTCAGCAACCTCTCGCCCTTCGACCGCTGGGTGGCCGGGGATGCGTCCGCCATGGGTGCGGACGCGGTGCGCGGCTTCGTGCTGTTCAACACCCGCGCCAACTGCGCCGCCTGCCATGCCGGCTGGCGCCTGACCGATGACAGCTTCCACGACATCGGCCTGGCCAGCGGCGACATCGGCCGAGGCGCCCACATGCCCGAGGTGCCGCTGATGCGGCACGCCTTCAAGACGCCGACGCTGCGCAACATCGCGCTGCGCGGTCCCTACATGCATGACGGCTCGGCCATGACGCTGCGCGAGGCGGTGCTGCACTACGACACCGGCTTCGTCGACCGCCCCAGCCTGTCGCCCGAGATGCGCCGGCTGAACCTCTCGCCGCGGGATGCCGACGACATCGTGGCCTTCTTGCGCGCGCTCACCAGCGGGGACGACCCCGTGCCCGCGCCCGCCCTGCCGACCGAGGAGGAATGATCCCCATGCGCAGTTGCGCTACCCAGGCCCTCTGCCTGGCCGCCGCCTCCCTTGCCGTCATGTCCGCCGCCGCGTTGGCACAGGTGGACCTGCCGACCGTGGGCCAGAAGGACCGCGCCTTCAGCCGCGAGTCGCTGGAGATCCGCGCCGGCGGCAGCGTCCGCTTCCAGAACGACGACAGCGTCGCCCACAACGTGGTCGTGCGGGATCCGGGCGGCGCCACCCGCACCTCGCCCCTGCAGCGCCCCGGCGACAAGACGGACATCGCCTTCGCCGCGGCGGGGGAATACGACGTGCGCTGCGCCCTGCATCCGCGCATGCGCATGACCGTGCGCGCGCAGTAGGCGCGCCGGTCGGCCGCACTCGCGGCCGCCGACCCAGCCATCGTGTCCGCCCCGGCGGACGGCACGCTCAGGAACCCGGAATCGGGCGGAACGCATGTCGGTCAAGCTGAAGATCCTATTCGCCTCGCTCTGCTCCTTCGCGGTGACGATGGCGCTCGGCCTCTATGCCATGTCGATGGGCGGGCAGCTCGGCCATGTGGCGACCCGTGTCTTCGATGAATCGGCGGTTTCCATCAACCACGTGCGGGCGGCGCAGGCGCAGCTCATCGCGCTCGGCGGCACGGTGACGGCGAGCCGGGCGCGTCAGCAAGCCGATGAGGACAAGGTGCCCGCGGCGCCCGTCAGCGAACGCCAGAGATTGCTGGCCGTGGCGCGCGGCGCTGCCGACTCGCCCCCGCCCGCACGGCCCGCCGCCGATGCCGCGCCGCCGGACATCGCCGCCGCCACGGCCGCGGTGCTCGAC
>JAIEOP010000458.1 GCA_019750465.1 Acetobacteraceae bacterium
TCGACCACCGGCGGCGGGGCATCGCCGAACCGCGCCAGCACGGCGCGCGCCAGCGGGTGCTCGCTGCCGGCCTGCAACGCGGCCGCCAGCGCCAGCGCCTCGGCCTCCGTCACGCCCTCGGCCACATGCAGCGCGGCGAGGCGCGGCCGGCCCTCGGTGAGGGTGCCGGTCTTGTCGAAGGCGACCAGCGTCACGCCGTGGGCGCGCTCGATGGCCTCGGCGTCACGCAGCAGGATGCCGGCGCGCGCCGCCGCGCCGGTGCCGGCCATGATGGCGGCGGGCGTGGCGAGCCCCAGGGCGCAGGGGCAGGCGATGACCAGCACCGCGACGGCATGCAGCAGGGCCGCCTCGGCGCCCGCCCCCGCGAGCAGCCAGCCTGCCAGCGTGACCGCCGCGATCGCCACCACCACCGGCACGAAGACCGCGCTGACGCGATCAACCAGCTTCTGCACCGGCGCGCGGCTGGCCTGCGCCGCGGCGACCAGCGCGGCGACGCGGGCCAGCACCGTCTCGGCCCCCACCGCCCGCACCTCGATCACCAGCCGCCCGTCGAGGGCGATGCTGCCGGTCACGACGGCGGCGCCGGGCTCCCGCTCGATGGCGCGGCTCTCGCCGGTGAGCCCGCTTTCGTCCACGCCGGCGCGGCCTTCCCGCACCACGCCATCGGCCGGGATGCGCTCGCCCGGGCGCACCACCACGCGGTCGCCGACCCGCAGCGCGGCGGTGCCGACCTCCTGCTCCGTGCCGTCGGGGCCGAGCCGGCGCGCGGTGCGCGGGCGCAGCTCCAGCAGGGCGCGGATCGCGGCGCCGGTCGCCCGCTTCGCCCGCGCCTCCAAATAGCGGCCGAGCAGGATGAAGAGGATGATGACGGCACTGGCCTCGAAATACAGGTGATGCCCGGCATGCGCCGCACCGTGGCGCAGCAGCATCCAGGTGGAGAGCCCCCAGGCCGCGCTGGTGCCGAGCGCCACCAGCACGTCCATGTTGCCGCTGCCCGCCCGCAGCGCCGCCCAGCCGGCGCGGTAGAAGCGCGCCCCCAGCCAGAACTGCACCGGCGTCGCCAGCGCGAATTGCACCCAGGGCGCGGGCATCCAGTCCTGCCCGAGCGCCATGCCCAGCATGCCGGCCAGGAAGGGCGCGGTGAGCAGCCCGGCGATCGCGAGGTCCCGGCGCTCGCGCCGCAGCGCGGCGGCCTGGCGCTCGGCCTCGGTATCCGCGGTGTCCCCTTCGCCGGTGACGCTGTAGCCGGCAGCGGCGACCGCCGCGGTCAGCGCCGATGGCTCCGTGCCGGCCAGGGCGCGCACCGCGGCGCGTTCCGTGGCGAGGTTCACGCCCGCCTCCAGCACGCCCGGCACGCGACGCAGCGCGCGCTCGACACGGCCGGCGCAGGTGGCGCAGGTCATGCCGCCGATGCCGAGTTCGACGCGCCGCTCCGGCACCGCATAGCCGGCGGCCGTCACCGCCGCAGCCAGTGCGTCCGCCGCGGCGGTGCCGGCCACTTCGACGCTCTCGGTCGCCAGGTTCACCCGCGCCGCCATCACGCCGGGCACCTGGGCAAGCGCCCGCTCGACCCGGCCGGCGCAGGAGGCGCAGGTCATGCCCTCGATGGGCAGCGAGAGGGGAGCGGCGAGAGACGCGGCATCGGGCATGGGTGGTCCTTCCGCCGCATAGGTGGTGCCTCCCATCATGGGAAGGTCAAGCCCGTGTCCGTGCGCCCGGTCAAGGCAGCGCGATTGACACGCCAGCGCGACCTTCCGACATGGCTCGCATGCCACATCGCCGGTCTGCCCGCCCTGCCCTGCGCCTGCTCGCCCTGCTGCTGGCGGCCATGCCGGCCGCCGCGCAGGAGGCCGCGCAGGGATTCCGCGTGGTGAACCGGACCGGCGCCGAGGCCGTGGCGCTCAATGCGGTGCGGACGCCACGCGGCGCGCAGAATGACTGGGGCGGCAACCTGCTGCGCCCGGACCGACCGCTCACGCCGGGCGGCGGATTCCGGGTGCAGCCCAATGCCGATGCCGGCTGCCGCTTCGACCTGCGCCTGGTGCTGGCGGATGGCCGCGAATCGGTGCTGCGCGACCAGGACATCTGCACCAGGCGGGAGGTGGAGATGGCCGCCGTCGCCGCGCCCGCACCGTCCCGCCCCGCCACCGTGGTCACGCCCCCGCCCGTACCCGACGTGGCGCAGCAGCGGCCCAATCCGCAGGCGCGCGGCGTCTCGGTCGGCACCGGCTTCCTGGTGGCGCCGGACCGGGTGCTGACCAACCAGCACGTGGTGGAGGGCTGCAACCGCATCGTGCTGCGCGCGCCCGACGGGCGCTGGCTCGGCGCCGTCCCGCCGGCGCGGGTGGATGCGCGGCTCGACCTGGCGTTGCTGTCGGTGCCGGGGCTGCCCGGACCAGTGCTGCCGTTCCGCGGCGGCCCGGCCGTGCGCCGCGGCGAGGGCGTGGTGGCCTACGGCTTCCCCCTGGCGGGGCTGCTCTCCTCCGATCCGAAGCTGACGCGGGGCGAGGTGAACGGGCTGGCCGGCATCGGCGACAACCCCGCGCACTACCAGATCAGCGCCGAGGTGCAGCCCGGCAATTCCGGCGGCCCGCTGCTCGACATGCAGGGCCATGTGCTGGGCGTGGTGGTCTCCAAGCTGAACGCCCAGCGCGTGGCGCAGCGCACCGGCGACATCGCGCAGAACGTGAACTTCGCGGTGAAGGTGGAGGCGGCGATCCCCTTCCTGCGCCGCGCCGGGCTCGAGCCACGCCTCGCCCCCAGCACGGGGCCGGAGCGCGGCGCCGCGGATGTGGGCGAGATCGCGCACCGCAGCACGCTGTTCATCCGCTGCGAGAAGTAGCGCTGCGGGAAATGGGCCGGGCGACGGTTGCCCTACTGCCGAACCGGCGCGGCAAGCGGCGTCGGCGTGCGGTTCTGCAGCAGCACCGAGACGCCGCTGGCGACGATGCGCTCGGCCGCCGCCGCCAACGCCTTGCGGTCGGGCAGCGCGTCCGGCGGAAAGGGCTCGTGCAGCACCAGCGTCGCCCGTGCGCCGCTGCGCCGGGCCAGGCGCCAGAAATGCGTGCCGATGTCCATGTCGCCGTACCAGGCGAAGATCGGCCGGTCGCGCCGGCAGGCCGGCAGCCCGCCCAGCCGGTCATAGACCAGGCTGACGGGCTGGATCATGCGCGCCGCCCCGGCGGTCGCCAGGAAGGCGGAGCGGAAGGGCAGCACCCGCGTGCCGTCGTTGCTGGTGCCCTCGGGGAACAGGATCAGGCTGTCGCCGGCGCCGAGCCGCGCGCGCATCTCGTCGGCCTCGCGGCCGGTGCCGCCACGGGTGCGGCTGACGAAGAGCGTGCGGCCGAGCCGTGCCACGGTACCGATCAGCGGCCAGCGCCCGACCTCGGCCTTGGCGACGAAGCAGGCCTCCAGCGCCGCGCCCAGCACGAGCACATCGAGCCACGAGGAATGGTTCGAGAGGAACAGCACCGGCCGCTCCCGCGCGGCCGTGCCGACCACCCGCAGATCGAGGCCGATCACCCGGCAGAGCCCGCGCCAGTAGACCCGCGGGAAGCGCGCCTTCGCCGACCCGGGCAGCAGCACCAGCACCGCCTGCACCGGCACCGCCAGCAGCGTCCAGAGCAGCGCCATCACCAGCCGGCGGATGGCGCGGATGCGCCCGCCCAGCGGGCGTTCCTGGAAGATGTCGCCGAAGGCGCCGCCCGGCAGGGCGGGGCGGAAGCGCAGCGGCTTGCCGCGGCGCAGGCGGCGCGGGCGGGGCGACTCGGTGGAGGCGGTGCGGGCAAGGGCGGGGTTCATTGGGGAAGCGCCATAGCCCGCGCCTTGCGACGCGTGGATGAACACTCCGGGACGCGGGCGTGACATCGACGCGGCAGCGTCCGGGCCGGCCTCGCTCATGTGCCGGCAGCCCCCAGGGCACGCAGCACGATCCCCTCGGTCAGGACCTCCGGCAGCACGGCCGGCGCGCCGCCGCCGGCGGGATAGAGCAGATAGAGCGGCACGCCCTCCCGCCCATGCGCCCGCAGCAGCGCGCCGATGGCCGCGTCTCCCGCCGTCCAGTCGCCCTTCATGTAGACCACGTCGCGCGCGGCGAAGGCCGCCTGCACGGCGTCGGCACGCAACACCAGGCGCTCATTGACCTGGCAGGTGATGCACCAGGCGGCGGTGAGATTGACGAAGACCGGCCGCCCTTCCGCCTGCAGCGCGGCAACCCGCGCGTCGGACCATGGCTCGGCAGCGTCGGCCTCGGCACGGAGGGGGGGCGGCGGCGCGGCGGCGAGGCCCGGCAGCAGCGCCAGGGCGCCGATC
>JAIEOP010000238.1 GCA_019750465.1 Acetobacteraceae bacterium
CCGCGATCGGCGCCGCCTCGGCCAGCGGCGAGGCCAGCCGCGCCGCCAGCAGCCGCGCGCCGGCCGCGGTCACCGTGCGATCGACGGCGCCGAGCAGGCAGTCCTTCGCGCCACCCCGCGATGCTGGATCCTGCGCGCCGTCACGCGCGGGGCGCAGGATCTCGAGGCTGCGCCGCGTCGCCGCGTCCATCTGCAGGAGGCCGGCACTGCCCCGGGGCACGGGGCGGGAGAGGCGCGGCAGGGCGCCGCGCTGGGTCGCGCGCACGTAGTCGAGCGCCATGGCGGCGGCGGCGATCTCGCAGGGCGCGAAGGTCCCGAACCCCTCCAGCGTGGCGACGCCGAAGGCCTCGGCGACGCGGCGGGCGGCGTCGCGCGGCGGCGACGCCTCGGTCGGGCGCGGGGCAAGCCCCTCCGCGAGCGAAAGCGGCGCCAGGATCTCGGTGGGCTCCAGCCGCGCCAGCAGGGCGGGCAGGTCGGCGCGGCTGGCCAGCGCCTCGGTCTCGAAGGCGCCGGTGGTCACGTCCAGCCAGGCGGCGCCGGTCGCCTCGCCCTCCGGGGCGAGGGCGAGCAGCCAGGCCGGACGCGCCCCCTCCAGCAGGCTCTCCTCGGTGACGGTGCCGGGGGTGACCAGGCGCACCACCTCCCGCCGCAGCGTGGGCGCGCGGCGGCGCTTGGCCTCCTCCGGCGTCTCCATCTGCTCGCAGATCGCGACGCGGAAACCGCGGCGGATCAGGCGCGCCAGGTAGGATTCATGCGCATGCGCCGGCACGCCGCACATCGCGATCGGACGGCCGCGATGCTCGCCGCGATGCGAGAGGGCGATGTCCAGCGCCTCGCTGGCCGCCTCGGCATCCTCGAAGAACAGCTCGAAGAAGTCGCCCATGCGGAAGAACAGCAGCGCGTCCGGGTGCTCCGCCTTGGCGGCGAACCACTGCGCCATGGCGGGCGAGGCGCCCTCGGCGCGCGGGTCGGCATCGGCCATGGTCCGATCCTAGCCGCCAGCTTCGCGCCCGCGAAGCATCAGGCTTTCCGAACCCTTGCCCGCGGTGCGACACTCCCGTCTCAAAGCGGCGTTTCCGCCGCCGGCGGGAGTGGGACGGCCATGGACGACGTGGGGAAGGGCAGCGTGCTCGCGGACGGGCGCACGGCGCGCGTCACCGGCGAGGAGGCCCTGGCGATGCATGCCGAGGGCCGGCCCGGCAAGCTGGAGATCCGGCTGACCAAGCCGCTGGTCACCGCGCGCGACCTCTCGCTCGCCTATTCCCCCGGGGTGGCGGAGCCCTGCCTGCACATCCACCGCGACCCGGCGCTGGCCTATGACTACACCTCGAAGGGCAATTTCGTCGCCGTGGTGTCGAACGGCACGGCGGTGCTCGGCCTCGGCGACCTCGGCGCCCTGGCGTCCAAGCCGGTGATGGAGGGCAAGGTCGCCCTCTTCAAGCGCTTCGCCGACGTGGACGGCATGGACCTCTGCATCGATACGCGCGACGTCGACGAGTTCGTCAACGCCGTGCGCTACCTCGGCCCGTCCTTCGGCGGCATCAACCTCGAGGACATCAAGGCGCCCGAATGCTTCGTCATCGAGCAGCGGCTGCGCGAGATGATGAGCATCCCGGTCTTCCACGACGACCAGCACGGCACCGCGATCGTCGCCGCCGCGGGCCTGATCAACGCCGCCCACCTGACCGGGCGCGACCTGAAGGACACCAGGCTGGTGATCAACGGCGCCGGCGCCGCCTCCATCGCCTGCGCCGAGCTGCTGCGGGCCATGGGCATGGTGCCGCAGAACATCATCATGTGCGACACCAAGGGCGTGCTCTGGCGCGGCCGCACCGAGGGCATGAACCAGTGGAAATCCGCCCATGCGGTGGAAACCGGGGCGCGCACCCTCACCCAGGCGCTGGAGGGTGCCGACGTCTTCTTCGGCCTTTCCGTGAAGGGCGCGGTGACCCAGGCGATGGTCCGCGCCATGGCGGACAAGCCGATCATCTTCGCCATGGCCAACCCCGACCCGGAGATCACGCCGGAGGAGGCGAAGCAGGCGCGGCCGGACTGCATCATCGCCACCGGCCGCAGCGACTACCCGAACCAGGTGAACAACGTCCTCGGCTTCCCCTTCATCTTCCGCGGCGCGCTCGATGTGCGCGCCAGCACGATCAACGACGCGATGAAGGTCGCCGCCGCCCGGGCGCTGGCGCTGCTGGCGCGCGAGGACGTGCCGGAGGAGGTGGGCTCGGCCGGCGCCGGTTCCTCGCTGCGCTATGGGCCGGAGTACATCATCCCGAACGCCTTCGACCCGCGGCTGATCAGCCGCGTGCCCGTTGCGGTCGCCCGGGCGGCGATGGACAGCGGCGTCGCCCGCAAGCCGATCACCGACCTGCCGCGCTACGCCCGCAGCCTCGCCGGCCGGCTGGATGCCACCGCCAACGCGCTGGAGCTGATCACCGAGCGCGTGCGCGCCAACCCGCAGCGCGTGGTCTTCGCCGAGGGCGAGGAGGAGAAGGTGATCCGCGCCGCCATCGCCTTCCGCAACGCCGGCTACGGCACCCCTGTGCTGGTCGGGCGGGAGGACCGGATCAACGCCACCGTCGCGGCGATCGGCATCCCGCTGCCCGACGGCATCGAGATCCGCAACGCGCGCCTCTCGGACAGCAACCGGCGCTATGCCGATTTCCTCTACGCCAAGCGCCAGCGCGACGGCTTCCTGTTCCGCGACTGCCAGCGCCTGGTCAACCAGGACCGCAACGTCTTCGCCGCCTGCATGGTGGCGCTGGGCGATGCCGATGCGCTGATCACCGGCGAGACGCGCAGCTATTCCGTGGCGCTCGAAGGGGTGCGCATGGCCATCGACCCCGAGCCCGGCGGCGTGCTGTTCGGGCTGACGCTGATGCTGGCGCGGCGCTCCGGCACCGTCTTCGTCGCCGACACCGCGATCCATGAGCGACCCGACGCGGCGACGCTCGCCGCCATCGCGACGCGCTCGGCGGCGGCGGCGCGGCGCCTCGGGCATGAGCCGCGCGTCGCCTTCCTGTCCTTCTCCACCTTCGGCGATCCGAAGGGCGTGATCCCCGGCTCGATACGGGAGGCGGTGAAGCTGCTGGACGGGCACCGGGTGGATTTCGAGTATGACGGCGAGATGGCCGCCGACGTCGCCCTCGATCCCGCGCTGCGGCCGCGGCTCTATCCGTTCTGCCGGCTGTCCGGCCCGGCCAACGTGCTGGTCATGCCGGGGCTGCACGCGGCGCATATCCTGACGCGCGCGGTGCCGCACCTGACCAGCGCCACCACGATCGGGCCGCTGCTGATGGGCCTCGGCGCGCCGGTGCAGATCGTCTCCACCGATGCGGGGGTGAACCAGCTGCTGGACATGGCCTGCCTCGCCGCGCACCAGGCGATCGGGCCGCGATGAGCGCCGCCGGGCCGCCGCTGCTGACCATCGGCTACGAGGCCGGGACGCAGGCGGGGCTGGTCGCGGCGCTGCGGGCCGCCGGCGCCACGGTGCTGGCCGATGTGCGGGCGCTGGCGAACAGCCGCAAGCCGGGCTTCTCCAAGCGCTCGCTCGCCGCGGCGCTGGAGGCGGCGGGCATCGCCTACTGGCACCTGCCGGCGCTCGGCACCCCGGCGGCGGGACGCAACGCCGCGCGGGTGGGACGCACGGCGGAGATGCACCGCATCTTCCGCGCCCACCTGGCCGGGGTGGAGCCGCAGGCGGCGCTGGCCGCCCTGGCCGAACGCACGCGGCGCGAGCCGGTCTGCCTGCTCTGCCTGGAGGACGACCCCGCCCGCTGCCACCGCACCCTGGTCGCGGAGGCCGTCGCGGCGGGCACCGGCGCGCCGGTGCGACACCTGCATCCTGCCTGAAGGGGCCGCCGGCGATGCCGCTGCTGCTCGTGCTGCACGACCTCGGCGCCCCGCCGGCGGAGGCGGAGGAGGACTTCTTCTATACCTTCTTCGGCGTGGCGCCGGACCACTGGCGGCTCACGCCGGGTGCGACGCTGGCCCGCACCGATCTTTCGCCCGGCTACCTGCTGCGGCACCTGCGCCAGACCGCGCAGCGCTGCGGGGTCACGCCGCGGCTGCTGCTGGTGACGCCGATGCCGGAGGAGGTGGCGGCGCACGGCCTGACGCCGGAGGGCGCGGCCTGGCTCCGCGAGATGCGCACATAGAGCGTATTGCGTCCGCATGCGCTCACGCAACACGCTCCAGCCTTTGCCGGATCGCGGGATTCAGCGTTTGCGGCAATTCTGCCTCAACGCATCCCGCTCTAGCCCGCATTTCTCACACGCTGCCAGCGTGACGGCCGGAATGGCTGTGGGATCGGCGTTTGCTCGGCAAGTCGG
>JAIEOP010000079.1 GCA_019750465.1 Acetobacteraceae bacterium
CCGGACCGGGCGGTCGCGGCGCTGCGCGAGGCCGCGGCGCTGGCGCGCCAGCTCGGCCTGGTGCGCGCCGAGGTGGAGGCGCGGGAGCTGGCGGCGGGACTGCTCGACGAGACCGGCCTGCCGGCCCAGGCCCTGCGGGAGGCGGGCGAGGCGGCCCGCCTGCGTGCCCGCCTCGGCGCCGCGGCCGCGCTGGTGGCCTGAACCGCGCTGGCGGCGCTCAGAAATTCTCCACCCAGGGCCGCACCTCGATCTCCCAGCTCCAGCAGCTGCGCGGCTGGCGGATCAGGTGCAGCGCGGTCTCGGCGATCGCATCCGGGTCGAGCAGCGAATCCTGCGCCGTCTCCGGCCGGCGCGCGCTGCGGATGCCGCCATCGATGACGACATGCACGATGTGCACGCCCCTGGGGTGCAGCTCCCGTGCCATGGATTGCGCCATGCCGCGCAATGCGAACTTGCCCATCGCGAAGGGTGCGCTGCGGGGATAGCCCTTCACGCCGGCGCTCGCGCCGGTCAGCAGGATGGTGCCGCGACCCGCCGCCTCCATCCGCCGGGCCGCCTGCTGGGCGACGAGGAAGGCGCCGAAGGCGGTGATCTGCAGCGCCTTCTGGACCTCCGCCGGATCGAGTTCCGTGAACGGTCCGCGGGTGCGGTAGGAGGGGTTGTACACCACCACCTCCGCCTCCGGCGTCGCGGCGAACAGCGCCTCCACCTGCGCCGCGTCGCCCGCGTCGCAGGCGCGCGCCGTGGCGCCCGTCTCGGCACAGACCGCGGCGAGCTTGGCCGTGTTGCGCGCGGCGAGCGTCAGCCCGTAGCCCTCGCGCCGGAGGACCCGGGCGAGGGAGGCGGAAAAGCCGTCCCCCGCGCCGACGATCAGGGCATGCGGCATGCTGGTCCTCCTGGCGCCGGCCCGGCGACCCTTGCCGCGGCGCCGGTGCGCCACCACTAAGCCATGGCGGCGGGATGCTGTCAGGCCCGAACCCCCCGGATAGGCGCTATCCGCGGCCCGCATGGGGAGGGTTCCTGCCCCGCTCCGCGCGAAGGACACCACCGCCATGCCCGAGAACGTCGATCCCGAGAATCGCCGCGTCACCGACGATTTCTATGCCGCCGG
The DNA here is from genome assembly GCA_019750465.1 of Acetobacteraceae bacterium. Taxonomy (GTDB): domain Bacteria; phylum Pseudomonadota; class Alphaproteobacteria; order Acetobacterales; family Acetobacteraceae; genus JAIEOP01. Next base: position 1,112 of record JAIEOP010000079.1, read on the forward strand.
CCGCACCGCCTTCGCCGATGGCGCGTCCTGCCTGGAGAATCCCTACTCGAACACCGGCCATCTCGGCCGCGCCTGGTTCGCCGGCTGGCTCGATGGGCTGGCGGACGCGGCGACGGGCGGCGACCGCGCCGCGCGGGCCTATCCGCTGCTGCTCAGGCGCGACCAGGCGGAATTCTTCTGAAGCCGGACGCCGCCATCGCTACTCCAGCGTCTCCAGCAGCGCGCACAGGGTCGCGCAGCGCGGCGCCAGGTCGGGCCAGCGGATGTGCTCGTCCGGCGCATGCGCGCCGCCGCCCGTGCAGCCCAGCCCGTCGAGCGTCGGGATGCCCATCACGGCGGTGAAGTTGCCGTCCGAGCCGCCGCCCCGGTGCTGCTTCGGCAGCCGGTAGCCGTGCCCCTCCGCGAAGGCCCTGGCGCGGGCGTAGAGGCCGAGCGTCGCCTCGGTCTCGGGGAAGGGCGGGCGGTTCATGCCGCCGGTCACGGCGATGCTGATCCCGTCCTCCGACCCCGCCAGGGCATGGACGGCGGCCACCACGCGGGCGCCTTCCTCCAGGCTGGGCACGCGGAAATCGACGCGGCAGCCGGCCTCGGGCGGGATCACGTTGGACCGCGTGCCGCCCCAGATCGGCGCGCAATTGGTGGTCACGCCGCGATCGAGGTCGGTCATGCCGTGGATCGCCAGGATCAGGCGGGACAGCGCGACCACGGCGCTGCGTCCCTCGCTCCAATTGCCGCCGGCATGCGCGCTGCGGCCGGCGACCCGGATGGTGAAGCTGCCGGTGCCCTTGCGCCCGGTGACGCAGGAGCCGGTGAGGCCGCCCGCGGGCTCCGGGATCAGCACGGCGCAGGCCTCCGCCGCCTCGCGCTCGATGGCGGCACGGCTGGTGGGACTGCCCACCTCCTCGTCCGGCGTCAGCAGCAGGGTGATCGGGCGCCGCGTCGGGATGGTCTGGCGCAGGATCTCGCGCACCGAGTGGAAGGCCATGAAGCTGCCGGCCTTCATGTCGTAGATGCCCGGCCCATAGGCGCGGTCGCCCTCCAGCCGGAAGGGCATGGGCCCGGCGAGGGTGCCATGGTCCCAGACCGTGTCGACATGCCCGGCCACCATCACCGGCGGGCCCTCGCCCGGCGTGCGGGCGATGAGCGTGTCGCCGAAGCCCTCGCGCGCCGCCTTGCGGCGTTCGATGACGGCGCCGACGCCGCGCAGCTCCCCCTCCGCCACGTCCAGCAGCCCGTTCACCGCCGCCGCGTCGGTGGAGGGGGTTTCGCGCTCCACCCAGCCGCGCAGCTCCGCCAGCAGGCGGTCGGAGGTGCCGATCTCGGTCCTGGGCATGGCGTCTGGCTCCACGTGGTCGCCGCTTCTGGCGGCCGCCGCCCCGCTTGTCCAGGCGCGCCCCCGCGGCTAGACCCCCGATGGTGCAGCGCAGCAGGAGCCTCCAGGGCATGTCGGACGGGCTGTTCTTCGAGGATCTGGCCGTCGGCCAGAAGGCAAGCTTCGGCAAGACCATCACGGAAGCGGACATCGTCCTCTTCGCGGCGGTGACCGGCGACACCAACCCGATGCACCTGAACGCCGAATACGCGAAGACCTCCATCTTCAAGGAGCGCATCGCGCACGGCATGCTGGCCGCCGGGCTGATCACCAAGGTGCTGGGCACGCAACTGCCCGGTCCCGGCACGATCTATATGTCGCAGACCCTGAAATTCCGCGCCCCCGTGCGCATCGGCGAGACGGTGACCGCGACCGTGGAGGTGCTGGCGCTGCACCCTGAGAAGCACCGCGCGACGCTGCGCACCGTCTGCACCGTCGCCGGCGAGCCGGTGCTGGAGGGCGAGGCCTTCGTCTCCGTGCCCTCCCGCGCCGCGCTGCGCGCCGCCGCGGAGTGAACGCGCCGCCGGTCGCCGCGCCGGTCGTCCTGACCGACTGGCGGGCGGTCCCCGCCGGGCTGCGCGGCGCCACCGTCGCGCTCGGCAACATGGACGGCGTGCATCTCGGGCATCTGGCGGTGCTGCGCGCCGCGCATGCGGCCCGGCCGGGGGCGCCGCTGGCAGCGCTGACCTTCGAGCCCCACCCGCGCGAGCATTTCCGGCCCGACGACCCGCCCTTCCGCCTGACCCTGCTGCCCGAGAAGGTGCGCGCCATGGGCGCGGCCGGCGTCGCCATGGTGCTCGCCATCCCCTTCGACGCGGACTTCGCCGCCATGGCGCCGGAGACCTTCGTGGAGGAGGTGCTGCACCGGGGCCTCGGTGCGCAGCACCTCTCCTGCGGTGCCGACTTCGCTTTCGGCCATCGCCGCGGCGGCGACGCGACGGTGCTGGCCGAACTGGCCGAGGCGCGCGGCATCGGGCTCACCGTGGTGCCGCCCGTCGCGGATGCGCAGGGCCCGATCTCGTCCACCCGCATCCGCCGCGCGCTGCAGGACGGCTACCCGGAGCGCGCGACGGCCATGCTCGGGCGGCCCTGGGAGATCCGCGGCGAGGTGGTGCATGGCGACAAGCTCGGCCGCGTGCTGGGCTGGCCCACCGCCAACCTCTGGATCGGCCGGCGCCTGGAGCCGGCGCGGGGGGTCTATGCCGCGACGGTCGCGCTGCCGGACGGCACCGAGGCGAAGGGGGTGGCCAATATCGGCCGCCGTCCGACGCTCGGCGGCGACCCGCAGACCCGGCTGGAGGTGTTCATCTTCGACTGGTCCGGCGACCTGTACGGGCAGGAGATCGGCGTGCGTCTGGTGCACTTCCTGCGGCCCGACGCGAAATTCGACGGGCTGGAGGCGCTCAAGGCGGCGATCGCCGAGGATGCGTGCAACGCCCGCGCGGCCCTGGGCTGACCCGTGCCGCGCCGCCGCGCTTGACCCGGGCGGGGCCGGCTCCGCATAAGGGGCGCATGGTCCACGTGGCGCCAAGCTCGCGGCGAATTAAGGACCCGGCCCTCCGCTGAGGGCCGGGCCGCTGCCCTTCGCGCGCCACCCGTAACCGCTGCGCCGGCGCTGCCGCGCCGCCTGGAACCGCCCCGATGCCCGACACCCCCACCGCGGCGCCCGCCCGCGACTACCGCGGCACCGTCTTCCTGCCGCAGACCAGCTTTCCCATGCGCGGCGACCTGCCGAAGCGCGAGCCGCACTGGATCGAGCGCTGGCAGCGCCTCGACCTCTGGAACCGGCTGCGGGAGCAGTCGAAGGGACGGGAGAAATTCGTCCTGCATGACGGACCGCCCTATGCGAACGGGCCGCTGCACATCGGCCACGCGCTGAACAAGATCCTGAAGGACGTGATCAACCGCGCCGCGCAGATG
>JAIEOP010000339.1 GCA_019750465.1 Acetobacteraceae bacterium
CATCTCGTCACGCCAATCCGCTGTCCGCACTGCCGCCACAGGTGCAGGCCACCACCTGACTTCAGACTGCCCAAGTAACGCGACTGACTACACCCTGCCGAGCGCGGTGCAGGCCACCACCTGACTTCAGACTGCCCAAGTAGTGATAGGCAGGCTTTCGTGGCCCGGCCCACACGTCGTGCGGCCCGGGCCCCTGAGATGCAAGCCTGCTCAGGCTCCTGTCCGAACGCAACCTCCAGAGGTTTGCTTAGCCATGGCCGCACATCCAGGCCGCCAGCGACCGCCACAGCGCCCGCTCCGCCCCGGTGCCGGCGACCATGCCGACATGCCCGGCCGCGGGCCGGTGCAGCACCGCCTGCGGCAGGTGGGTGGCCAGCGCCTCCGCCGTCGCCGGCGGCACGATGCGATCGCGCGCGGGGATCGCCAGGAAGGCCGGGCCGGTCCAGCGCGCGGGCTCCACGTGCAGGCCGGCGATCCGCCATTCGCCGCGCGCCGGCGTGTTGGCGCCGTACCATCCGCCCAGGCATTCCCGCGCGATGGCGGCGGGCAGGGGGATGCCGTCGTTCAGCCAGTCCTCCAGCGCGACGAAGCGCCGCGCGCGGTCGCCCTCCGGATCGAGCCGGGCAAAGACGCGGTACTTATCGGCGATGCCGAAGGGATCGAGGCCGGTGAACAGCGCCTGGATGGCATCCACCGGCAGCGCGCCGGTGGCCTCCATGGCCGGCTCCAACCCCGGCAGGAAGCCTGCCAGCGCCCGGGCGCGCGCCGCCTCGGCCTCGCCGCCCGCCCAGAAATCCCAGGGCGTCGCCAGCAGGGCCAGGGCGCGGACCCGGTCGGGCCGGCGCAGCGCGGCCGCCAGCGCCAGCAGCCCACCCATGCAGTAGCCGACCAGCACCACCGGCGCGCCGGCCGCCGCCACGGCCGCATCCAGGCCGCGCTCCAGCCGCCCCGCGACGATGTCGGTCAGGGTGAAGCTGCGCTCGACGGTGCCGGGCCAGCCCCAGTCCAGCAGCATGGGCCGCACGCCGCCATTCGCCGCCAGCCAGCGCAGCATGGAGGCTTCCGGCAGCAGGTCCAGCACATGCGCGCGGTTGACCAGCGAAGGCACGACAAGGGCAGGCACGCCATCCGCCGCGCCGCCGTAGTCCAGCAGCCGCGCGGCACCCTCCTGCCAGAGCGGCGGCCGGCCGGCCGCCCCGGGCGGGCGGCGGAACGGATGGCGGCGATAGGCTGCGATGCCGGCAACCAGCGCGCGGTCGCGCCGCAGCAGCGCGCGCAGCAGCGCGGCCTGGAAGGCCTCAGGCCGGTGGCCTCCGTCGGCGAGCGCCCGGGCGACCCGCGCGGCCTCCTGCCGGCCCGCGCTCGAGCGCGGCCAGGCGGCGCTCGAGCTCGGCGAGGCGATCACGGAGGGCGGCATCGCCAGCGCCGCCAAGCCCCGCAGCGCCGCCATCCCCAGGTGGAGCGGCAGCGGGCGCGGGCCGCGGCGCTGCGGAATCCCGGTCATCGGCGGCCCCGGGTGGCAGCGGGCACCGCGCGAGGCCCGCCATCAGCCGCAGCCATCCGGCACCGATCGCCAGGGAGTGCTGCGACAGCGCGATCCAGTCCGGATCGGCCACCAGGCCGGCAAGTTCCGATTGCCAAAGCGCGATCCAATCCTCGGCCAGGCCATCCAGGGTATCGGCCTGCCGCCCCCCCCGCGCGGTGTCGCCTGCTTCGCCGCTGTCCATCCCGCACCCTCGGGCCTCCGGACCCGTCCCACCCTGCCGCCCTGGTGGCGCGTCCGGGAAAGCCCCGCCAGTCGCCGGCGGGCCGGATCCCTACCATAGTCCGCCCCAGCGGCGGCGGCATCCCCTGGAGCGCATGGGATGGCCGGGGTGTTCCCAGCGGGGCGCCTCGCGCGCTAGGCTGGCGACGACGGTGGAATTCCGCGCCGCCGTCGCCCCGCGCGGGATGACGCGCGCAACAGCGAACCGAGCAGCCATGGCCGAGCGGAACGCCCGCACCCCCGCCGAGTCCGACCCGGGAACCCCGCCCCCGCCCGTGGTCGTGAAGAAATACGCGAATCGTCGCCTCTACAACACCGAGTCCTCAAGCTACGTGACGCTCGAGGACCTTGCCGGGATGGTGCGCCTCGGCCGCGATTTCGTGGTGTACGACGCCAAGTCGGGCGAGGACATCACCCGCTCCGTGCTCACCCAGATCATCGTCGAGGAGGAAGCCAAGGGCCGCTCCATGCTGCCCGAGAGCTTCCTGCGCCAGCTCATCGGCTTCTACGGCGACAGCCTGCAGAGCGTGGTGCCGAAATACCTGGAAGCCGCGATGGCCGGCTTCGCCCGCCAGCAGGAACAGATGCGCCGCTCCGTGGAGCAGGCGATGGGCAGCTTCATGCCGTTCCCGGCGCCCTTCGGCTTCGAGGAGCTGAGCAAGCAGAACCTCGCCATGATCGAGCGCGCGATGAGCCTCTTCGCGCCGTTCCGCCCGGGCGACATGGCCGCGCCGCCGCCCGGTCCCGCTGGCCAGCCCATGCCGATGCCCGTCATGGTGGAGGCGCTGCGGCGCGAGGTGGAGCAGTTGCGCGCGCAGCTCGCCGAGGCCAGGGCCGCGGCGGCCACCGCGGCGGCAAAAGGCCCGCAGTCCAAAAGCTGAGAATTTTCCGGGGAAAGCCCGCCGCTCCGGGCTGCGCAGCGGCAATCCGGGGTCCTCGACGGCCACGCCTTCGCAGGTTCGGCTGCCTCCGCAGGCCCGGCTGCGTCTTGGGCGCTGACGCTGTCCGCGCATGGCGTCTACCGGGGTTCCAACGGTGGCTGGTCCGCGGACCGGCGAATCGGCACACGTTGGCGTGATCGCATCAGGGCTGGCCTTCGCGTGCGCCCACAGCAATGTGTCAACACGGCGCGCCGCAACCCGCCTATCGAGGATGTGCCGCCCGCTTGGCCGGGGTTTCAAGCCCGGCGGCAAGTGGACCGAATCCGTGGCGGGTCCCCGACCCGGGGGCGCGTCGCCGCCCAGGACGCGTTGCAGCCGGAATTGGTCGTGCGCCGGTGCGCACCATCCCCTGCATTCCCGGGGCGGCGAAGGGAGGAGGCTTGGACCAATGGAGCGCCAGTCGATGAACGCAGGCCTGGACACCGACCTCGCCCCGCACGGCGACGACGCTGTCGCCGCGGTCGATGGGGAGGGCGGCGGGAGGCAATCGCAGCGGGCCAACGCCGCCGACCGTCATGTCGGCGCGCGCATCCGCGAACGCCGCGTCATGATGGGGCTGTCGCAGCAGCAGCTTGCGCGCATGATCGGCGTGACGTACCAGCAGGCGCACAAGTACGAGCGTGGGCTGAACCGCATCTCCGCCGGACGGCTGTTCGAGATCGGGCAGGTTCTCGGCGTGCCGATGGCCTATTTCTTCGAGGGCCTTTCGACCGACGCCGCCCCGCCGGAGATGTCGTCGCGCCAGCGCATGTGCCTGGAACTCGCGCGCAACTTCTCCCTCATCAACAACGAACGCCACCAGGAGGCGCTGAGCCAGATGGCTCGTGCCCTTGCGGCGCAGAGTCAAGCCGAGGCGGCTGCGCGCGAGGCCTGATCCCGGCCGATCACGCGCGGAAAGTGCGCCGCCCGGAAGCGGTCGCCCGGATCGCCGCGCCTTGGGCGGGCGGGTTTGTCGCCGACGCATCCGGCCCGGGAAGCCTGACGCTTGTGACGGCCGCCCTGCTCAACGCTGTCGCTCGTCGCGCCGTTGCTGCTGCGCTTGCTGGCGCCGCACCTGTTCGGCCTGCTGACGCTGCATGTCCTGCTGCTGGCGCCGCCCCTGCTCGGCCTGCTGGCGCTGCATCTCCTGCTGCTGGCGCCGCCCCTGGTCGATCTGCTGACGCTGCATCTCCTGCTGCTGGCGCCGCGCCTGCTCGGCCTGCTGGCGCTGCATCTCCTGCTGCTGGCGCCGCCCCTGTTCGGCCTGCTGGCGCTGCATCTCCTGCTGCTGGCGCCGCACCTGCTCGGCCTGCTGGCGCTGCATCTCCTGCTGCTGGCGTCGGGCCTGTTCGGTCTGCTGGCGCTGCATCTCCTGCTGCTGGCGTCGGGCCTGTTCGGTCTGCTGGCGCTGCATCTCCTGCTGCTGGCGTCGGGCCTGGCCCTCCGCGGCCCGCGGCGCCTCCGGCTGCCGGCTGCGGGCATCCTCCGGCAGCAGGCGCTGGCGCAGTTCCTGCTGGCGCTGCGTCCGCTGGACAGCGTCGTCGCCCATGCGGCGCTGCGGATCCTGCTGCTGCCGGCGCGTCTGCTCCTCGCGCAGGCGCTCACGGAGATCCGGTCCGGCGGACCCCGGCGAGTCCGGCGTGCGGCGCCGCTCCTCGGCCTGCCGGCGGGATTCGTCGCCGTCCCGGCGATCCGCGCCCGCCGCCGGCCGCGGGCCGGGCCTCGGCAG
>JAIEOP010000482.1 GCA_019750465.1 Acetobacteraceae bacterium
CCGCGATGGGCGGCAGCACCGCGGCCCCTGGCGGGTTCACGGCGGGCGGCACCTCGGGCGGGCGCCGCGACAGCGGGGTCTGCGCACCGGCGGTGGAGGGCAGCAGCGCGGCGGCGCCGATCAGCGCCGCCAGGATGGCACGGTGACGCCCTGCCATCGCGCTACTCCGCGGCCTCCCGGCGCGGCACCGTGACGGCCGCCGCCGCTGCCGGCGGCAGGGCGGCATGCGGCGGGGCGGGCTCCGCCGCCTCGTCCTCTGCGCCGAGCTCGTCCTCGGGCAGCCGGCGCTCCGGCGGCACGGCGAAGCGGTCGTAGAGGATCGGCAGCAGCACCAGGGTCAGCACGGTCGCCGTCACCAGGCCGCCGATCACCACGGCAGCGAGCGGCCGCTGGATTTCGGCCCCCGGCCCGTCGGCGAACAGGAAGGGCACCAGGCCGAAGGCGGCGATGGCGGCGGTGAGCGTCACCGGTGTCATGCGGCGCTTGGCGCCCTCGCGCACCGCCGCGTGCAGGGTCAGCCCCTCCTCCACGATCAGGCGGTTGATGTAGCTGATCAGCACGACGCCGTTCAGCACCGCGATGCCGATCAGCGCGATGAAGCCGACCGAGGCGGGGACGGACAGGAATTCGCCCGAGATCCAGAGGCCGATGACGCCGCCGATCGCGGCGAAGGGCACGTTGCAGAACACCAGTACCGCCTGCCGCGCCGAGCCGAAGGTAAGGTAGAGCAGCAGGAAGATGAGGCAGAGCGCCAGCGGCACCACCACCGCGAGACGGGCCGAGGCGCGCTTCTGGTTCTCGAACTGCCCGCCCCAGTCGAGCGTGTAGCCCTGCGGGATCTGCACGCGGTCCGCGACCGCCGCCTCGGCCTCGGCGACGAAGCCCACGAGGTCGCGGCCGCGCACGTTCGCCAGCACGGTCTGGTAGCGCTGCGCGTCCTCGCGGATCACCTGCACCACGCCCTCCTCCTCGAGGATGGTGGCGAGCTGGGAGAGCTCGACGGCGCCGCCCTGCGGCAGCACCACGGGCACGCGGGCGAGGTCGTCGGGCGATCGGCGCAGCGCCTCCTCGCCGCGGAGCGTCAGGGGGATGCGCCGCTCGCCCTCCAGCACGATGCCGAGCGGCGTGCCGTCCACCCAGACGCGCAGCGCCCCCTGCACCTCCTCGGCGTTGATGCCGAGGCGGCCGGCGGCCAGGCGGTCGGCGCGGACGGTGAGGTATTTCTGCCCCTCGTTGCGCAGCGCGAAGACGTCGGCCGAGCCGGGGATGGAGCGGATCACGGCGGCGATCTCCCGGGTCAGCCGGTTCAGCTCGCCGATGTCGGGGCCGAACACCTTCACCACGACGTCGCCGCGCGCGCCGATGACCAGCTCCTGCACGCGCATGTCGATGGGCTGGCTGAAGGCGTAGGCGATGCCCGGGAAGCTGTCCATCACCCGGCGCAGCTCGGAAATCAGCCACGGGCCGTTTCCGGGGCGGCGCCATTCCTCCTTCGGCGCGAGCGTGAGGAACATGTCGGTCTCGTTCAGCCCGACGGGATCGATGCCGAGCTCGTCGGCGCCGGCACGCCCCATGATGCCGCGCACCTCCGGCACCCCCGCCAGGATGGCGCGCTGGATGCGCATGTCCGTCTCGGCGGCTTCCTCGATGCTGATGGTCGGGAATTTGCGGACCGAGATCACCGGCGTGCCCTCGTCCATCACCGGCATGAAGATGCTGCCGATCTGGCCGAAGGCGACCACGGCGAGCGCCATCCCGCCCAGCGCCCCGGCGCCGACCTTGAAGGGATTCTGCAGCGACCAGGCCAGCACCGGGTCGTAGATGCGGTGCAGCACGCGCACCAGCCAGGGCTCGCGATGCGCCGGCTCGGCCTTCAGCAGGTAGGCGCAGAGCGCGGGGACGATGGTCAGCGAGAGCAGCAGCGCCGAGAGCAGCGCGAAGATGATGGTCAGCGCGACCGGCGCGAAGAGCCGGCCCTCCAAGCCCTGCAGGGCCAGCAGCGGGACGAAGACGGTGACGATGATGATGACGCCGGAGACCAGCGGCACCGTCACCTCGCGCGTGGCTTCCAGCGTGATCTGCAGCCGCGCGCGCAGCGTGGTGCGCCCCGCGCCGTTCAGGTGGTGCGCGGTGTTCTCCACCACGACGACGGCGCAGTCGACCAGCAGGCCGATGGCGATGGCGAGGCCGCCGAGCGACATCACGTTGGCCGAGAGGCCGTAGGCCCGCATGATGCCGAAGGTGGCGAGCACCGCCAGCGGCAGGATGCAGGAGACGACCAGCGCGGCGCGCAGGTTGCCGAGGAACAGCAGCAGCAGGATGACGACCAGGACGATCGCCTCCAGCAGCACCTTCTGCACCGTCCAGACCGCCTTCCCGATCAGCTCGGAGCGGTCGTAGAAGAAGGCGATCTTCACGCCCGGCGGCATCTGGCGCTCGATGACCGGCAGGCGGGCCTTCACGCCTTGGACCACGGTGCGCGCATTGGCGCCGCGCAGGCCGAGCACGAGGCCCCAGACCGCCTCGCCCTCGCCGTTGCGGGTGACCACGCCGTTGCGCGGCAGGGCGCCGAAGCGCACCTCGGCCACGTCCGCGACGCGCACGATGTTGCCGCCCGGGCGCGACGACACCACGATGGAGCGCACGTCCTCGAGCGACTGGATGCGGCCCTCGGCGCGGACCAGCAGGGCTTCCTCGGCGTGGGTGACGCGCCCTGCGCCGTCGTTGCGGTTGTTGCCCTCCAGCACGCGCTGCAGCGCCTGGGTGGTGATGCCGCGGGCGGCCATGGCCGCCGGGCTCGGCACGACCTCGTAGGTGCGCACGAAGCCGCCCAGGGTGTTCACGTCGGCGACGCCGGGCACCCCGCGGAGCTGCGGCCGGATCACCCAGTCCACCAGCGCGCGCTGCTCCTCCGTGCTGAGCCCCGGCGCATCGAGGGTGAACATCAGCATCTCGGCCAGCGGCGTGATGATCGGCGCGAGGCCGCCATCGACGCCGTCCGGCAGCTCGGCGCGGATCTGCTGCAGCCGCTCGTTCACCTGCGCGCGCGCCCAGTAGATGTCGGTGCGCTCGGCGAATTCGAAAGTCATCAGGGTCACCGCGAAGCGCGTGGTGGAACGCATGCGCACCAGGTTCGGGATGCCCTTCATCGCCAGCTCGATGGGCACGGTGACGCGCGTCTCCAGCTCCTCCGGCGCCAGGCCGGGCGCGCGCATGGAGACCAGCACCTGGGTCGGCGCCACGTCCGGGAAGGCATCGATCGGCAGGCGCAGGTAGGCGGTGGCGCCCCAGGCGCCGATCACCAGGGCGAGGAGCAGGGCGAGGAAGCGCTGACGCAGCGCCAGCGCGACGAGGCCGTGGAACATGGCGGCTCAGCTCCCCTCGGCCTGCACGAGCTCGGCCAGCAGGGTGAGGATGCCGCGCGACGCCACCTGGTCGCCGGCGCGCAGGCCCGCCGCGGCGACGGAGATGCTCTGCGGCCCTTCCGCCAGCACCTGCACCGGCTGCGCCGAGAACCCCTCCGGCGTGCGCAGGAACACCCATTGCCGGTCGCGGTGGCGCACCACGGCGGTCGCCGGCACGCGCCATTGCGCGGCGTTCGGCAGCCGCAGCCCGACCGCCACGGTCACCGCCTGGCCCGGCCGCAGGTTCTCGGAGCCCTCCAGCACCTCGGCGACCGCGATCACCGACTGGGTCGCGGGATCGACGCTGCGGCCGAGCCGCAGCAGGCTGCCCTCCACGCCCTGGGCCGGGATGGCGATGCGCACCGCCTGCGCGACCGCCGCCGCCCGCGACACCGGCACCTGCACGTTCACCCAGAGCGGGCGCAGCCGCGCCACGGTGAAGATGGGCGCGGCCTGCGCCACGCGCTCACCCGGCTGGGCCTGCCAGTTCAGCACCACGCCCGAGGAGGGCGCGAGGATCTCAAGCGTCGGCGAGATGCGCCGGTCCGCGCGCAGCGCGCGCATCTGCGCATCGCCCATGCCATAGAGGGTCAGGAGCTGCTCGCGTTCCGACAGCACGGCGGCGGCGGCCTCGGCCTCGGCGCGGGTGGTCAGCAGGCGGCGTTCGGCAATCACCCGCTCGCGGAACATCTGTTCGTCGCGCCGCAGCTTCTCCTGCGCCAGGTTGCCATTGGCCAGCGCCTCCAGGAAGAAGCGCTGCGCCTCGACGAGGTCGGTGCTGCGCATGCGCGCGATCGGCTCGCCGGCACGCACCTGCTGGTCGGGCGGCACATAGAGTGCCTCGATCAGGCCGCCGGCGGGCGCGGCGACCACGCGCAGCTGCGCCGGCGGCACCACCACGGTGCCGGGCAGCAGCAGCTCGGGCACACCGCTCTCGGCCTCCACGCGCGCGACGTCGATGCCGGCGGCGCGGACCTGGCGCTCGTCCATGCGGATGGCGACGCCGCCCCGCGCGCCC
>JAIEOP010000198.1 GCA_019750465.1 Acetobacteraceae bacterium
TTCTTCGCCTGCTCGGGGATCTTCACCCGCTCCAGGTAGTGCATCGCCAGGTCCTCGGCCTCGGCCTTCGGCATGCGGCGCACCCAGATCGGCGCCAGGGTGCAATTGTCGAGCACCGTCAGGTGCGGGAACAGGTTGAAGCTCTGGAACACCATGCCGACCTCGCGGCGGATGGCGTCCAGCGCCTTCACGTCGTCCGACAGCTCGATGTCGTCGACGATGATCCGCCCCTCCTGGTGCGTCTCCAGCCGGTTGATGCAGCGGATCATGGTGGACTTGCCGGAGCCCGAGGGGCCGCAGACCACCACGCGCTCCCCCAGCGCCACCTGCAGGGAGACGTCGCGCAGCACGTGCAGCGCGCCGAACCACTTGTTCACCTTGTCCAACGTGATGGCCGGCGGCGCGTCCGTGCGCGCGGCCGAGGCCAGCATCTCCATCGTCTCGCCCATGACCCGGCCCCCCGTCAGCGGCGGCGGTGGCGGTTCAGCTCCGCCTCCAGCCCCTGGCTGTATTTCGACATCGCGAAGCAGAACACGAAGTAGATCGCGCCGATGGTGATGTAGACCTCGACGCCGAAGCCCTGCCAGGCCGGCTCGATGATCGCGGTCTTGCCCGCGGTCAGCAGGTCGAAGATGCCGATGATCAGCACCAGGGAGGTGTCCTTGAAGAAGCCGATGAAGGTGTTCACCAGCGGCGGGATCACCAGGCGCAGCGCCTGCGGCAGGATGATGAAGCCGGTCTTCTGCCAGTAGCTCAGGCCCAGCGCGTCGGCCGCCTCGTACTGGCCCTTGGGCAGCGCCTGCAGCCCGCCGCGCACCACCTCCGCCAGGTAGGCGGCGGCGAACAGGATGATGGCGATCTGCGCGCGCAGCAGCTTGTCGATGTTCATGCCCTCGGGCAGGAACAGCGGGAACATCACGCTGGCCATGAACAGCAGCGAGATCAGCGGCACGCCGCGGATCAGCTCAACGTACATGATGCAGAGCACCTTGATCGCCGGCAGCGAGGACCGCCGGCCGAGCGCCACCAGGATCGCCAGCGGGAAGGCGAAGGCCAGGCCGAAGGTCGCCAGGATCAGCGTGATCGGCAGCCCGCCCCAACGCTCCTGCGGCACGTAGCTCAGGCCCAGGATGCCGCCCCACATCAGCACGCCGATCAGCGTCAGCACGGCGACCCAGATGAGCGCGAGCTCCCAGCGCCAGAAGCGCCGCATGGCGGAGACCACGTAGAGCCCGATGAACAGCAGGCAGACCAGGAAGGGCCGCCAGTGCTCCTCGTAGGGGTAGGTGCCGAACAGCATGAAGCGGTGCTTCTCGGTGATCACCGCCCAGCAGGCGCCGGTGCCCTTCAGGTCGCGGCAGGCCTGGGTCTGGTTGTTCGGCACCGACCAGATGGCGTTGACGATGCCCCATTCGATGAAGCCGGCCGCCCAGCGGATGATCAGGTAGAGCAGCAGCAGCGAGACCGCGCTGCTCAGCCAGGAGGAGAACAGGTTGGCCCGCAGCCAGCCCACCAGCCCGATCTGGGTGAGCGGCGCGGAGCGCGGCGCGGCCTCCGGCACCCCGGCGGCGGCGGTGTTGAGGGTGATGTCGCTCATCGTCCGCTCTCCCGCCCTACCGTTCCACCAGCGCGATCCTGGCGTTGTACCAGTTCATGAACAGGCTGATCGACAGGCTGATCGTCAGGTACACCAGCATGATGATGGCGATGCCCTCGATGGCCTGGCCGGTCTGGTTCAGCGTGGTGTTGGCGATCGAGACGATGTCCTGGTAGCCGATGGCGACCGCCAGCGACGAGTTCTTCGTCAGGTTGAGGAATTGGCTGGTCATCGGCGGCACGATCACCCGAAGCGCCTGCGGCAGCACGATCTGGTTCAGCACCTGCGTCGGCTTCAGGCCGAGCGCCTGCGCCGCCTCCCACTGGCCGTGCGGGACGGCGAGGATGCCGGCGCGCACGATCTCGGCGATGAAGCCCGCCGTGTAGAGCACGAGGCCGAGCAGCAGGGCGAAGTACTCCGGGCTGATGTTCAGCCCGCCCTGGAAGTTGAAGCCGCGCAGCGCGGGCATGTCGGGCGTCCACGGCGCGCCCAGCACCCACCACACCGCCACCGGCAGCACCAGCAGCAGGCCGAGGGCCACCGGCCAGACCCGCCGCGGCTGGCCGTCCTGCATCTGCTTCGCCCGCGCGGTCCGGCGGTACAGCCAGGTGGCGGCGGCGCCTGCGACGAAGGCGAGCAGCGCCCAGCTGTGCGCGCTCTCCCATACGATCCAGGGCAGCTTCAGGCCGCGGTTCGACAGGAACACGCCATCGACCGGGTTCAGGGCCTGGCGCGGCCCGGGCAGGCCCTGCAGCACCGCGTACCAGAACAGCAGCTGCAGCAGCAGCGGCAGGTCGCGGATCACCTCGACATAGACGCCCGCGATCTTCGACAGCAGCCAGTTCCTCGACAGCCGCGCGATGCCGATCGCCGTCCCCAGGACGGTGGCCAGCACGATGCCGACCACCGCGACCTTCAGGGTGTTCAGCAGGCCGACCAGCAGGGCGCGGAAATAGGTGTCGGTCGGGTTGTAGTCGATCAGGTGCTCGGCGATCGGCAGCCCGGCCTCCCGGCCGAGGAAGCCGAAGCCGGTGGCGATGCGGCGCACCTCCAGGTTGTGCACCGTATTGGACCAGAGCCACCAGACGATGCCGCCGACGATGCCGACGACCAGCAGCTGCCAGACGATGCCCCTGACCCGCTCATCGGACCAGGACAGCCGGATCGGCCGTTTCGGTGGCGCGCGGAGCAGGCGGGGGTCGTTGGTCGTCTGCGACATGCCCTGGCCTTTGTCTTGCCTGTCTTGCCTGTCTTGCCTCGGCACGCACGCCGCGCCGGGGAAGCAGGGGAAGACGCCGGCCCCGCAGGGGAGCGGGGCCGGCGCCGGGTCTCACCGGAAGGGCGGCGAGTATTGCAGCCCGCCCGCGGTCCAGAGCGCGTTCGGCCCGCGTTGCAGGCCGATCGGCTTCAGGTTGCGCTCGAAGATCTCGGCGTAATTGCCGATCGCGCGGATCACGTTGGCGCCCCAGGCGTTGTCGAGCCCGAGCATGCGGCCGAGGTCGCCGCCGCGTCCCAGCATGCGCTGCACTTCCGGCCGCGCATCGTTCTGCAGCATCTGCTGCACGTTCGCCTGGGTGATGCCGAACTCCTCCGCGCTCAGCAGCATGTAGTGCACCCACTTGATCACGTCGGCGAAGCGCGGGTCGCCCTGGCGCACCAGCGGGCTCAGCGGCTCCTTGCTGATCACGTCGGGCAGGATGACGTGGTCGGCCGGGCGCTGCTGCGCGCTGCGCGTGGCGGCCAGGCCGGAGACGTCGGTGGTGTAGGCGTCGCAGCGGCCGGCCAGGTAGGCCTGCACCACCTCCTCCAGCCGCTCGATCACCACCGGGGTGAAGCGGATGCGGGTGGCGCGCGCCCAGTCGGTGAGGTTCTGCTCGGTGGTGGTGCCGGGCTGCACGCAGATGGTGGCGCCGTCCAGTTCCTTCGCGGTCTTCACGCCGGTGCTGGCCTTCACCATGAAGCCCTGGCCGTCGAAGAAGTTGGTCCCCGTGAAGTCGAAGCCGAGCGAGGTGTCGCGCGACAGCGTCCAGGTGGTGTTGCGGGACAGCACGTCCACCTCGCCGGACTGCAGCGCGGTGAAGCGGTTCTGCGCCGTGGTGGGGACGAAGCGCACCTTGGTCGGGTCGCCGAAGATCGCCGCCGCGTAGGCGCGGCAATAGTCCACGTCGAAGCCGCGCCAGACGCCCTGGCTGTCCGGCTGGGCGAAGCCCGCCAGGCCGGTGTTCACGCCGCAGATCAGCGTGCCGCGCGCGCGCACCGCGTCGAAGGTGTTGCTCGCCGCCGCGGCGGCCGGCGCGGGCTGCGGCGCCTGCTGCGCCGGCGCGGGCGCCGCCAGGGCGGTGGCGAGGATCGCCGCACCCGCCATGGCGCGCGTGAGGAATCGCCCCGAGGGCATCATCATGCTGTCTCCCGTCTTCCGCCGCTCGGCGATTATCGTGTCCCTGCCCGGCGCATGGGCCGGATAAGCAAATGCTGCGCCAGGGTGGGCCGGCAATCAATGCGGATTGCTCATGTCACCCGGGGCACTTGCCGATAGCAGAGCGCCGCGCGGCAGCAAAGCAGACGTTGCGGGGATCGCGCCGGTGCCGCATCAGGATGCCGGCGGGTCGGGCAGTGGCAGGGCGAGGCTGAGCACGACCGTCCCGGCCGCCGGCGTCTCGGTCAGCGCTCCATCGGCCGCCGCCGCCAGCCGGCGCAGTGTCGCCACCGCGACCTCTGCGGCCGCCATGGCGGCGGCGGGGAGGCTGATGGTGATGACGACCTGCCCTGCCGCCGCGGCGGCGGCCACCCGGAGCGCGCCGCGCCCCGCGGCCGCACGGGCGAGGCCGAGCA
>JAIEOP010000366.1 GCA_019750465.1 Acetobacteraceae bacterium
GCCGGCCGCGGCGGCGCGCCGGGCACGGTCTGGGTCGCCGACGCGCCCGGTGCCGCGCCGCGTGCCCTGGCGGTGCGCACCGGCATGACCGACGGCACCTATACCGAGATCATCGCGGGCGAATTGCAGCCCGGCCAGGAGGTGGTGGTGGGCACCGAGCGCGCCGCCACGGCCGTTGCCGCGGGCGGCGGGCGGCCGCCGGGCGGCTTCGGCGGCGCGCGGCCCTTCTGATGCGCGACACCCCGGCCCTGCCCGATGGTGGCGGCACGCCGCTGATCGAGACCGAGGGCCTGACGCGGCACTACCCGGCGGGCGAGGGCGGTGCCGTCGTCGCGGCGCTGTCGGACGTGACCCTGGCCATCCCGCCGGGTGCGATGGTGGCGGCGATGGGGCCCTCGGGCTCCGGCAAGTCCACCTTCCTGAATCTGATCGGGTGCCTCGACCGCCCGACGCGCGGGGCCTACCGGCTGATGGGCGAGGCGGTGGGGCAGCTTTCGCCGGACCGGCTGGCGGAGATCCGCTCGCGCCGCCTCGGCTTCGTGTTCCAGAGCTTCAACCTGCTGCCGCGCGCCGATGCGCTGCACAATGTCGAGCTGCCGATGGTCTATCGCGGCGTGCGGCGGCGCCTGCGCCGGGAGCGCGCGGCGGCGACCCTGGCGGCGGTGGGCCTGGGCGAGCGGCTGCACCACCGGCCGAGCCAGCTCTCGGGCGGGCAGCAGCAGCGCGTGGCGATCGCCCGCGCCCTGGTGAACGGCCCGGATCTGATCCTGGCGGACGAGCCGACCGGCGCGCTCGACACCCGCACGGGACTCGAGATCATGGCGCTGTTCCAGGCGCTGAACCGCTCCGGCGTCGGCGTGCTGATGGTGACGCACGACCCGGAGGTGGCGCGCTTCGCCTCCCGCGTGCTGCGCTTCCGCGACGGCCGGCTGGTGGCCGACGAGGATCAGGCGCCGGCGGATGCCGCGGCGGCGCTGGCCGCGCTGCCGGCAGCGCAGGGGATGGCGGCGTGAACGCGCCGCTGGCCGACGTCAGGCCCGGCACCGGGCTGGCGAGCCCGGCCGGACTGCCGCCGCTGCCGCCGGCGCGGCGCACCGGCCTCGATCTGGGCGAGGCGCTGCTCAGCGCGCTGTCGGCGCTGGCGGCGAACAAGCTGCGCGCGGTGCTGACCGCGCTCGGCATCTTCATCGGCGTCGCGGCGGTGATCGCGACCGTTGCGGTCGGCGCCGGCGCGCGGCAGCAGGTGCTGGCGCAGATCCAGTCGCTCGGCGCCAACCTGCTGATCGTCACGCCCGGCACGGTGAGCCAGGGCGGCGTGCGGCTCGGCGCGGGGCAGCGGCCGAACCTGACCTGGGACGACGCCCAGGCGCTGCGGGAGGAGGTGCCCGCGCTGGCCGCGGTCAGCGGCAACATCCGCCAGCAGCAGCAGGTGGTCTTCGACAACCTGAACTGGGCGACCAATGTCCAGGGCAGCGACCTCGACGTGTTCACCGTGCATGACTGGGTGATCGAGGACGGCCGGTTCTTCACCGCCGAGGAGGCGCGCGGGGCGCGCAAGGTCGCCGTGCTGGGCCAGACCGTGGCGGAGAGCCTGTTCGGCGAGGAGAACCCGGTCGGGCGCGAGATCCGCATCCGCCAGACGCCCTTCGAGGTGATCGGCGTGCTGGCCCGCAAGGGCCAGAATCCGATGGGCCAGGACCAGGACGACGTGGTGTTCATCCCGTTCTGGACGGCGCGGCGCAGCGTGATGGGCGCGGGGCGCGTCTGGGCGCGCGGCGTGAACTGGATGACGCTCAAGGTCCATGACGGCGAGGACATGCGCGCCGCGGAGGAGGAGGTGCGGGCCCTGCTGCGCCAGCGCCACCGCCTTGCCCCCAACGAGCCGGACGACTTCAACCTGCGCAACATGTCGGACATCGCGGCGACGCGCGACGCCTCGGCACGCACGCTGTCGACGCTGCTGGCCGCCGTCGCCGCGGTGTCGCTGCTGGTGGGCGGGATCGGCGTGATGAACATCATGCTGGTGAGCGTGACGGAGCGCACGCGCGAGATCGGGCTGCGCCTGGCGATCGGCGCGCGGCGGCGCGATATCCTGGCGCAGTTCCTGATCGAGGCGGTGGTGCTGGCGCTGCTCGGCGGCGCGGCGGGGGTGGCGGCGGGGATCGGCCTCTCCCACCTGCTGGCCGGCGCGGCGGGCTGGCCGGTGCTGATCCAGTGGGACGCGGTGGCGCTGGCGGTGGCGGTGAGCGCGCTGACGGGGCTGTTCTTCGGATTCTGGCCGGCGCGGCGGGCGGCGCGGTTGGATCCGATCCAGGCGCTGCGGCATGATTAGGAGAGCCAAGCCATCGTAGCCTTGGTGCCTTGTCCCGAGTTCCTGAAAGGTGCCTATCCCGCCCAATCTCATCGCGCCTCGTCGCTACTTCGTCCTCCTTCAGGCCATCGAAAGCCACCTCGGCGCAGAGCGATTGCCGATTCTGATCGGTCTTGATGGCCAAAACGGCGCCGGCAAGACATCTCTGGCGAGCTGGCTCGCATGGCAGCTCGGCATGCCTGCCCTGCACCTTGACACATATCGTCAACTCAAGACGAAAGCTGAAGCATCCTTCACATGGCGTAAGGCGGACTTTACTGCCGCGCCTTCGCTTCGCCTGAACGGCTTATACCAACGCGCGTTGATGTTGACACATCAACGCCCCTCAGACGCCGGGCGCCGCGCATCCGCGCGGCTTGGCTTCGCGCCATTGGGCGCGGGCCGCGTCCGCGGCCTCGGCGCGCCATCTGGCGCGCCGCATGGGTCAGCCTTTGACCGAGTTGGTATTACCTCGCCGCCCAGTGATTGTGGAAGGTGTCTGCCTCCTGGATGCACTCGAGGAGGTTGGGCGAGACGCTGATTTCTATATCTACGTCAGGCGTCCGGGCACCACGAGCTTGAACAAGCTGCCGAGTGTCAAGCATTATGCCGAAAGGCGATACGCGAGGCTCCGAAAGGCTGACTTCACCCTCTTGGGTTTCGATCAGCCACAGCCGATCCTGGGGCACGAATAGCGCTACGCCGCGCTCTCCAGCTCCGCCGCCGGCGCCTCGCGCCCGCGGATGAAGTCCGCCGCCCGCTCCGCGATCATCATCACCGTCGCGTAGGTATTGGCGGAGATCATGCTCGGCATGATCGACGCATCCGCCACCCGCAGCCCCTGCATCCCGTGCACCAGCAGCCGGTCGCCTACCACCGCGCCGGGGTCGGTCGCCGGGCCCATCTTCGCGGTTCCGATCAGGTGGTAGGTCGTGTTGCCGGTGCGGCGGGCGAAATCCAGCAGCTCGTCGTCGGTCTGCACGTCGCGGCCCGGGATCGTCTCCGCCTCCAGGTGCTGCCGCATCTCGGGCGTGTCCAGCAGCCGGCGGATCAGCCGGATGCCGGCGACATGCACGCGCCGGTCGTTGGCGTCCGAGAGGTAGTTCGGGTTGATGTCCGGGTCGTCGAACACGTCGGCGGTCCTCGCGCGGACCCAGCCATGGCTTTCCGGCCGGTGCTGCCAGGCGCCGGCGGTCACGCCCGGGTAGCTGTCCAGCACGTAGACCTTGCCTTCCGCATAGCTGCCGGGGGTGAAGACACATTGCAGGTCCGGCGCGTCCAGCCCCTCGAAGCTCTTCCAGAACACGTACACATGCGACGGCACGGTCGCCAGGATGGAGGGCCGGTTCGTCGCCCAGCGCGCCACCTGGCCGGCCAGCCGGTGCCCGCGCGCGAGCTGGTTCAGCGTCACGCTGCCCGGCTTCGCCCGCATGACGATGCGCGACGCGTAGTGGTCGCGGAAATTGGCGCCGACGCCGCGCAGCTCATGCACCACCGGCACGCCGATCGCGCCCAGCAGGTCGGCGGGGCCGACGCCCGACACCTGCAGCAGCCGCGCCGTATTCGCCGTGCCGGCCGAGAGGATCACCTCCCGCCGCGCCCGCACCGTCTGCGCGGGTGCGCCGCGCGCCGCGAGGTACTGCACGCCGACCGCGCGCCTGCCCTCGAACAGGATGCGGCTGGCGCGCGCATCGGTGCGCACAGCGAGGTTCGGCCGCCGCATCGCCGGGTGCAGGAAGGCGCGCGCGGCGGAGACGCGCACGCCCCGGTGGATCGCCCGCTGGAAGTAGCCGACGCCGGCCTGGTCGCCGCTGTTGTAGTCCGGGTTGCGCGGGATTCCGGCGTTCACGCAGCCCTCGATGAAGGCCTCGGACACCGGGTGGAACCAGTCCATGTCGGTCACCGGGATGCCGCCCGGGTTGCGGCCATGCCGGCCTTGGGGGTCGTGGCCGATGCGGTTCTCGCTGCGCCGGTAGTAGGGCAGGCAGTCGGCATAGCCCCAGCCGCGGTTGCCGCGCTGCGCCCAATTGTCGAGGTCCGCCGGCTGGCCGCGGTTGTACACCATGCCGTTCACCGAGGAGGAGCCGCC
>JAIEOP010000037.1 GCA_019750465.1 Acetobacteraceae bacterium
GAAATCCGCCCCGTCACCACGGCCGTCATGGCCGCGGCCCAGGCCGGCTCCGTCCGCCGCCTTGGCGCGCTGCGGGCAGCGACCGAAGACCTCGACCCCGACATGGCCCGCGGCCTGGCCTTCGCCTTCCTCGTCAAGGCGCTGGCCCGCCACGCCGTCACCGCCTGGGAGGGGGTCGGCGATGCTGCCGGCAAGCCGCTGCCGCTCTCACCCGAGGCCGTCGAGCGCCTGATGGACATGGACGAGATGGCCGCCGCCTTCTGGGACCGCGCCACCGGCCCGGTCGCCGCCGTGGCCCTGGAGGGAAACGGCTGAGGGCCCGGGCCGAATGGCACTTCGGCCAGGGCCCTGACTACTGCCGCGGCTGCGCGGCGCTTGATCGCGACTGCGGCCTCGCCTGCCCCTACGCCGCCCACGCGCCCGCCAGTGTCGAGGGGGCGGCATGCTGGGCCGCCGGCACCACCTGCGCCACGGCGACGATGACCGGTCTCGACCTCGACATGCCGGCCGCGCTCACCACCGCCCGCGAGATGGGCGCGACTGGCTGGGCGGCGGCCGAACTCCTGCTGGCCATGCGCATGGGCCTCGCGGCCGGCAGCGCCTCCCGCCGCCCTGACCACCCCACCGACGCAGGAGGCGTGACGCATGGCGGATAGCACGCGCCGCGTCTCGGTCAGGCTGTCGCTGGACGACGCCGCCCGCGTCAAGCAGGAGCTGCGCGAAGTCGGCGAGACCGGCCAGCGGTCCCTGGAGCGAATCCAGGGCGGCGCCGACCGCGCCTCCCGCGCGCTGAACCTCCTCGACGTCGCCGTGCGCGGCGTGCAGATCGCCGGCCTGGCGGCTGGACTACGCGCCGTGGTGGTCGCCGGCGACGCGCTCACCCAGTCCATGGGCCGGCTCAACACCGCGCTGGGCACGGTCGAACGCGCCGGCGAGATCTACGACCGGCTCTATCGCGACAGCCTGCAGACCGGCGTTGCGGTTCGCGAGAGCGTCGATGCCTTCGCCCGCTTCTCGATCGCGGCGCGGGAGATCGGCGCCACCTCCGATCAGGTCGCCACCCTGGTCGGAGGGCTGCAGCGCATCGCCATTGCCTCCGGCGCCAGCCAGCAGGAGATCGCCTCCAGTACCCAGCAGCTCGCCCAGGCCCTGGCCTCGGGCACGCTGCAGGGCGACGAACTGCGCTCGATCCTCGAAGGCCTGCCCACGCTCGCGCAGGCGCTGGCGCGCGAGCTGGGCGTGTCCATCGGCGAGCTGCGCAAGCTCGGCTCCGAGGGCAAGCTCACCGCCGACACGGTGTTCCCGGCGCTGCTGCGCGCCGTCGAGCGGCTGAACGGCGAGTTCGAGCGGGCACCGCTCTCCGTCGGCCGCGCTTTCGGGCAGCTCACCGCTGCGGCCGACCAATTCCTCGCTCGGCTCGACCAGGCGATCGGCCTGTCCAACGCCCTGGCGCGGGCGCTCTCCGGCGCCGCGCGCGTACTGGACGGCGTGCGGCGCGGCTCCGGCCTGCTGCTGCCGAACGAGCAGGAGGCGGACCGCCGCGCCCAGGCCGAGGCCCTGCGCGCCCAGATCGCCCGCCTCGAGGCGGAGAGCGACGGCCGCGACAGCCTGCGCTCGCAGCCCCGCCGTGGCTCGATCCGCGGCGGCCTGGTCGGCACCGCCCAGCAGCAGGCCGGCGTGGACCGCGCCGCGCGGTTGGAGGAACTGCGCCGGCAGTACGCGGAACTCCAGGAGGAAATCACCCGCGGCGAGCAGGCGGCCGGCGAGCGCCAGCGCACCGAGCAGGAGGCCGCGGCTGGCCAGGCCGCCGATGCGCGCCGTCGCCGCACGGCTGCCGACGCCGAGGAACTGCGCAAGGCACTCGACGATCGCTTTCGCATCAACAGCGAATACGACGACCGCGTCCGTCGCCTTCGCGAGGCCGAGGCCGCCGGCGGCATCACCGCCGCCGATCGCACGCGCCTCGAAACCCTGGCGCTGCGCGAGCGCGATGAGGCGCTGCGCCGCATCGAGGGCACCACCCGCCGTGTCGCATCCATCCCGCGCCCCGACCGCGAGGCCGAGCGCGAGATCAACGACATCATCCGCGAGCGCGAGCGGCTGATCCAGAACAACGAGAACGCCCAGGAGCGCTACACGCGCCGCCTGGAAACCCTCGGCCGGCTGGTGGAGCGCTCCGAGCGCATCGGCCAGCCCCTCTCAGACGAGACCATCTCGCGCGAGGCCAATGCCGCGCTGGAGGAGCTGGAGCGCAGCCAGCAGCGCGTCCAGCAGGCCACGGAGCGCACCAGCAACACGGCGCGCGAGTTGGGCCTGACCTTCTCGTCGGCCTTCGAGGACGCGATCATCAAGGGCGAGAGTTTTTCCAAGGTGCTGCAGGGTATCCTGCAGGACATCGCCCGCATCGTGGTTCGCCGCACCATCACCGAGCCGCTCGGTACGGCGGTGACCTCCAGCCTGGCCGGCTTTGACTTCGGCTCGATCTTCTCGGGGATCGGCTCGGCGCTGGGCGGGCTGTTCCGTGCCGAGGGTGGGCCCGTGGCGGGTGGCCAACCCTACATCGTCGGCGAGCGCGGGCCCGAATGGTTCGTGCCGAACCGCAGCGGCACCGTGCTGCCCAACGGCATTGCGCCGGGTGGGCCGGTGATCAACCAAAGCATCACCATCGATGCGCGCGGTGCCGACGCGGGTGTTGAGGCGCGGCTGCGTGTGCTCTCGGCGCAGATCGTTCGGCAGGCCAGTGCCGCGACGCTCGACGCCATCCGCCGTGGCGGCAGCGCGACCTCCATCGTGCGGGGATAGGCCCGAGGAGGGCATCATGACGGAATACGCCTGGCCCGCCGTGCTGCGGCCGTCGCGGCTAAGCTTCTACCTGCAGCACAATACGCTGCGCTTTGTCTCCCCCGTCACCCGCGCCACGCAGGTGCTGCGGCGCGAGGGGGCACGCTGGGTGGCGGAGGCGAGCTTCGAGCCGCTGGGGCGCGTCCAGGCCGGCGTGATGGACGGGCTGCTGGCGGCACTCGCCGGCTCGGCCAACACGGTCCGCATTTGGGACTGGCGGCGGGAGTACCGCACCGGCGATCCGCGCAGCCAGGGCGATGTGCCGACCGGGCCGTACAGCTTCTCGGACGCCACGATATTCACGGATGGGACGGGGCTGGTGGTGGGATCAGGCAATCCCTCGCTGGCGGCCGGCGCACCTCGCGGGGCACTGTCCGTCGTCACCCAGGGCTGGTGGCCCAGCACGGTGGCGGTGGGTGCCGGCGACTACATCGGCCTCGGCGGCCGGCTCTACATCGCCACCGCCGCGGTCGCCGCCTCCGGCGCGGGCACCGCCACCATCGCCATCGCGCCGCCGCTGCGCGCCGCGGTGGTGGTGGGCGAGCCGCTGATCCTCTCCCTGCCGAGCGTGCCGATGCGGCTGGTCTCGGATGACGAGGCGGCGAACCCCACACGGCCCGGCCCCTTCGCGGCCGTCACCATCCGCTTGGAGGAGGCGCTGTAGTCATGTCCGGCACCCCACGCCTCAGCAACCAGGCCGCCGCCGCCGCCACCGCGCCGATCGCCACGCCGGTCGTGCTGGTTGAGCTCGACTTCGCCACCGGTCCCTTTCGCGTCTGGACCGGGCTCGGGCCGCTGGACTGGGCAGGGAAGGTGTTCGAGGGCGCCGGCAGCATCGGCGCCATCTCGGATGTGGAGGAGACGGTCGAGCTGCGCGCCGTGCGGCTCACCCTCGCGCTGTCGCCGGTGCCGCAGGAGGTGGTGGATATCGCGCTGGCGGAGCGCAGCTACCGCCCGCGTCCCGTCACGCTGTGGGGCGCGCTGCTGGACGCGCAGGGCGCCTTCGTCGCGGACCCGTTTCCGCTCTGGGCGGGGCTGATGGACACGATGGAGGTGACGGACGGCGCCGAACCCTCCGTCGCTCTGGCCTGCGAGAGCCGGCTGGTCGACCTCGAGCGGGCAGAGGTGCGGCGCTACACGGACGCCGACCAGCAGGCCGAGTATCCGGGCGATCGGTTCTTCGAGTTCGTCCCTGCGTTGCAGGAGGCGGAGATCCGGCTGCCGATCCAGTGACCCGGCTGCCCGACTGGCCGGAGCGACTGGCGGCGCTGATCACGGCGGCGGAGCGTCGGCCCTTTGACGCGGCACGCTGGAACTGCGGGCGCTTCGCCATGGCGGCGGTGGTCGCCTGCACGGGCCAACAGCCGGCGTGGCAGCACCGACCCACGCTCCCCGCGATGGCGGATACCGCAGGCTTCCCGCGCGTGCCGGTGCCCTTCGCCCGCGCTGGTGACGTGGTGCTGGCCGCCGACCCCGACCGCCCCTCGGCGTCGTGCTGGATGCCGGCCGCGCCGCCTTCGTCGGCCCTGCTGGCCTGCTTCGCCTCCCCATCACCGCCTGCACCATCGCCTGGAGGGTTGGCTGATGCCCGTCGCCATTCCCTTCATCGCCGCCGC
>JAIEOP010000249.1 GCA_019750465.1 Acetobacteraceae bacterium
GACCACGGCGCGGGCGAAGGGCCCCTCGCCGGCGGGCGGCGCCGGATGCGCCCACCAGTCGTGCCCGCAGCGCCCGCAGCGCAGCTTGCGGCCGGCGCCGATCCGGGCATCGGGCACCTCGTAGGCGGCGGTGCAGGCAGGACAGGTGACGCGCATGGCGGGCGGCACTCTGGGCACAGGCCGCGCCCTCCGCAAGCATCCGTCCACCGCAACGATGACGATTTGGCGCCCGCGGCGGCAGGGGCCATTCTCCGCGGCAATGGTGCGATTCAGCGGCGTCGGCCTGCGCTATCCGGCCCCGGGCGGCGACGGCGCCGTGCGGGAGGCGCTGCGCGGCATCGGCTTCACCCTGCCGGAGGGAAGCTTCCACTGGCTGCTCGGCCCCTCCGGCGCGGGCAAGACCTCGCTGCTGCGGCTCATGCAGCTCGCGCTGCGGCCGACCGAGGGCGAGATCGAGCTGTTCGGCAAGCGCGTGGGGCGCCTGCGCCGTGCCGCGCTGCCGCGGCTGCGCCGCCGGATCGGCGTGGTGCACCAGGATTTCCGCCTGCTCGCCCATCTCTCGGCCTTCGACAACGTGGCGCTGCCGCTGCGCATCGCCGGCCGGACGGAGGCCGCGCTGCGCGCCGACGTGGCCGAGATCCTGCGCTGGGTCGGCCTCGCCGACCGCTCGGAGGCGCTGCCGGCCGGCCTCTCGGGCGGCGAGCAGCAGCGCGTGGCGATCGCCCGCGCGGTGATCATCCGCCCCGCCCTGCTGGTGGCGGACGAACCCACCGGCAACCTCGATGCCGAGCAGGCGGCGCGGGTGATCGCGCTGCTGCGGGAGATGCACCGGCTGGGCAGCACCGTCGTCGTTGCCTCCCATGCCATGAAGCTGGTCGAGGCCTATCCCGCGCCGGCGCTGCGGCTGGATTCCGGGCGGCTGGTGGCGCATGGCTGAGCCCGCACGGCTGCCCCGCCTGCGGCGCGCCCGCGGCCGCGATCCGCTCGGGCTGCGGCGCGTCATGGCGGACCGCCTGCTGCCGCTGCTGGTCGCGGCGATGGCGCTGCTGGCCGCCCTCGCCCTGGCAGGGGCGGAGGGCGCGGCGGCGCTGGCGGCGCGCTGGCAGCAGGGCGCGGCCTCGGCGGTGACCCTGCAACTGCCCGCCGGCACGCCGCCGGCAGGGGTGGAGGCGGCGCTCGCCGCGCTGCGCGACCTCCCGGAGGTGGCGGAGGCGCGGCTGCTCGATCGCGCCCGGCTGGCGGCCCTGCTGAACCCCTGGCTCGGCGAGGCGGCGCCCGAGGTGCCGCTTCCCGTGGTCATCGAGATCGCGCTGCATGGCCTGCCCGCAGCGCCCGAAACCCTGGCGGCACGGCTGGAAGCGGCGGCGCCCGGCGCCACTGTGGAAGCGCATGGCGTCTGGGTCGCACGGCTGGTGGCGCTGGCGCGCAGCCTCCAGGCCGTCGGCTTCGCCACCCTCGCCCTGGTGGCGGCCCTGGCGGCGGCCGTGGTGGCGGTGGCGGTGCGCGCCGGCATCGCGGCCCGGCGGGACGCGATCGCGGTGCTGCACGAGCTCGGCGCGACGGATGGCGACATCGCGCACCGCTTCGCCGCCCGGGCAGGCTGGCTGACCGGGCTGGGCGCACTGCTCGGCACCGCGGCGGCGCTGCCGGTCCTGGCACTGCTCGCCGACCTGGCGGCGCCGCTGCTCGGGGGCGACTCGGGTGGGTGGCGCGGCGACGGGGTGGCGCGGCTGCGGGCGGGGCTGGCGGCGCTGCCCTGGGCCGCCCTGGTCGCGCTGCCGGCGCTGGGTGCGGCCCTGGGCTGGACATCGGCCCAGGTCACGGTGCGGCTCTGGCTGCGACGGCTGCCGTGATCCCGGTCCGCAGCCGGCTGGCGCTTCCGGCACGCCGCCGGCGATCGTAAACAGCGCCCATGCAGCGCCGTGCCGTGACCGCCCCGATTCCGCAGGAGGCCGCGCCGGCCCGCGCCGCGGCCGTGCCGCGCGGCCGCCTTTCCCGCCGGCCCCGGTCCCGCGCCGCGATCGGGCTGCGCCGCGCCCTGGGTGCCGCCCTGGCCCTGCCCGCCCTGCTGCTGGCGCTGGGATTCCTGTGGTTCCTGGACGTGGCGGCGGACCCGCCCGCGGCGCCCGACCGCCGCACCGACGGGATCGTCGTGCTGACCGGCGGGGCGGAGCGCGTCCGCACCGCGCTGGCCCTGCTGACGGGGGACCAGGCATCGCGGCTGCTGGTCTCGGGCGCGCACCGGGACGTGACGCTGGCCGAGCTGGCCGCGGCGGCGGACCTTCCCGTGGCGGCGCTGCAGGGGCGGGTGACGCTCGGCCGCGTGGCCCGCAACACGCATGGCAATGCCGCCGAGGCGGCCGCCTGGGCGCGGGCGGAGGGCCTGGCATCGATCCGCGTGGTGACGGCCGGATACCACATGCCGCGCGCGACGATGGAGATGCGGCGCGTCCTGCCGCCCGGTATCGAGCTGGTACCGCACCCGGTGGTCCCGCCGGGGCTGCGCGACGCCGCGGCGCCGGCGCGGCCGCGCACCTGGACGTTGCTGCTGGGCGAGTATGCCAAGCTGATCGGCGCGGCGTTGGGCGTGGCGCGCGGCGATCCGCCGGCGCCGGAGGCCGGGCGGTGACGCGGCCGGAGACGCGGCCCGCGCCGCTGGCGGAGACGGCGCCCGCGGGTACGCTGGTCTGGCTGCGCTCGGCGCTGTTCAACCTGTGCTTCTTCAGCCTCACCGGCCTGATCGCGGTGGCGGCGCTGCCGATGCTGCTGGCGCCGCGATCGGCCCTGATGTGGCTGCTGCGGCGCTGGGCCTGGCTGGTGGTCGGGCTGCTGCGCGTGATCTGCGGCATCCGCTTCCGCCTGACCGGCGCGGAGCACCTGCCGCCGGCCGGAGCGCCGGCGCTGATCGCCGCGAAGCACCAGTCGGCCTTCGACACGATCATCTGGCTGGGCCTGCTGCCGGACGCCGCCTACGTGCTGAAACGCGAGCTGCTGCGCATCCCGGCCTATGGCTGGCTGGCGCGCCATGCCGGGATGATCGCGGTGGATCGCGCCGCCGCGGGCAGTGCCATGCGACACCTGGTGCGGGCGGGCCGCGCCGCTGCCGCGGCCGGGCGGCAGATCGTGATCTTCCCGGAAGGCACGCGCGTCGCACCCGGCGAGCGGATGGCCTACCAGCCCGGCATCGTTGCGCTGGCGACGACGACCGGCCTGCCGGTGATCCCGGCGGCGACCGACAGCGGCCTGCTCTGGGGCCGCCGCGCCTTCCGCAAGCGGCCGGGTGTGATCACGCTGGCAATCCTGCCGCCGCTGCCCAAGGGACTGCGGCGTGAGGCCCTGATGGCAAGGCTGGAAGCCGCCATCGAGACGGAAACCGACCGGCTGATGGGCGTGCGGGGCCTTGTGGATAATCTGGTGGATTAACGCCCCTCTGGCCGGTGCGGGGTCGCAAGCGGAAACCGCCGCGGTTCAGGGCCGGCTGCCGGTGCGGTTGTCGTGCATCGCCCTGAACGCGCGACAACGGCGGATCTGGCCCCATAAATGACGGAAATTGCCGTCTGGTTGCAGAATCGGGACGATGCCGGCCCATTGCCATCGACCGGACAAGTTCGATGGAAATGCGAAACCATGCGCGATGTGGATGAATTTCGCGACGATCCTACGCGAGCACGTCTGCCGCGCTCATCTCGCGACATCGTGAGCGCCCGCAACGGCCCTGCTGCGAACGAGCGCCATCGTAGGGATGCGCGCTGCACCACCCGCCCGTGTCACGCGACGGCGGGTTGATCCTGCCGCGTCAGCAGGGCCGCGATCCGGTCCAGCCCGGCATCCCGGACGCCCAACGCATCCAGGTGCTGCACGGTGTGCAGCAAGTAGTCGCGATTGGTCCCGGCCTGCCCAACTCCCCGTGCGATCGCAGCCGCCGCCGTGTCCGGGCACGGCCGGCAGTAGCTGGAGTGCCGCCGGTTCGCCACATAGGCGACAGCCTGCACCACCCGGTCCTGGTCCAGCAGCCGCACCGGCAGCATGCGGCGGACATAGACATCCTCGCCGCGCGGGATTTCGCGCGCATCGAGATAGGCGATGACGTCCGCGGCGCACTGCCCCGGCACCCGGAAGACCAGGCCGCGGCAGGCGCCGCCGCGATCCAGCCCCAGCACCAGCCCCGGCGCCGCCGGCGTGCCGCGATACAGCCGGCTCCACAGGCAGAACCGCCGGTGGAAGCCGCGCAGCAGGGCGGGATGCGTGCCGGCATGCTCGAAGCCCGGCTTCCAGATCAGGGACCCGTAGCCGAAGACATGGAGGTCCCCCTGGCGGGGGCCGGCGTGCGGTATGCTGGGATCTGGCGGCATGGCGTGCGGGGCTGGGACACCGCTATATCCGCCGCATCCATGCAAGCCAAGCCGTTGCCCAACATCACCGATCCGGCCGGGACGAGGCCGCGCCGGCGCCGCCTGCCGCGCCTCGCCGCCGTCGCTGCCGCCGTC
>JAIEOP010000380.1 GCA_019750465.1 Acetobacteraceae bacterium
CCTCGCCCGTCGGGCAGGGCGCGAGCGGCGCGCAGGCGGCCGCCAGGTCGGCGGCCCCGGCCGCGCGGAAGATTGCGCCGCAGACGCCGCCGCCCTGCGCCAGCTGCCCGTTCGCCGCGTTGACGATGGCGTCCACGGCGAGGGTGGTGATGTCGGCCTTCAGGGCATGAAGGGGCATGGGGACCAGACCTCCTCCCCCCGCTGGCGGGGGGAGGCCGGGAGGGGGTGGCGGTTCAAGCGGCGACCCTGCAGGCGCCGCCACCCCCACCCTGGCCCTCCCCCGCCAGCGGGGGAGGGAATGGGGATCAATATCCCAGCGCACACCCGTCCTTGCGCGGGTCGCTGCCGCCGATCAGCACGCCGCGCCCGCGGTCGATCAGGATCGCCTGGCCACCGCCATGCGGCTTCTCCACGGCCGCCACCTCGTGGCCGAGCCGTGCCAGGCGGTCCAGCACCGGGTTGGAGATGCCGCGTTCCACCTGCACCGCGCCGGTCGCCGGGCTGGGGAAGAGCCGCGGACAGTCCAGCGCCTCCTGCACGTCGAGCCCGAATTCGAAGTGGTTCGCGAGGAACAGCGTCTGCCCCATGGGCTGGAAATGCCCGCCCATCACGCCGTAGGGCATGATGCACTCGCCGTCCCGCATCACCATGCCGGGGATGATGGTGTGCAGCGGCCGCTTGTCCGGGGCGATGCAGTTCGGGTGGCCCTCCTGCAGGCGGAAGCCGAAGCCGCGGTTCTGCAGCATCACCCCGGCCCGCTCCGCCAGGATGCCGCTGCCGAAGCTCTCGAACAGCGAGTTGATGAAGGAGCAGGCATTGCCGTCCGCATCCACCACGCAGAGATAGACCGTGTCCCTGTGGCGCGCCCAGTCGGACTGGCCGGCGGGCGGGATCTCCTTCATGGCACGGTCGTCGCGGATCAGCCCGCGCAGGCCGGCGAGGTAGGCGGGGTCCGTCAGCCGCTCCACCGGCACATCGACCTGCGACGGGTCGGCCAGGAAGGCGTCGCGGTCCCGATAGACCAGGCGCGCGGCCTCGATGTGGCGGTGGTAGCGCTCGGCGCTGACGGGACCCGCCTCCGGCGTCTCGAAGCCGCCGAGGATGCCGAGCAATTGCAGCACGTGCAGGCCTGAGCCGTTGGGCGGGCACTGGAACACCTCCAGGCCGCGCCAGCCGATGGAGATCGGCTCGACGAACTCCGCAACCGTGGCGCCGCGGGCGAAATCATCCTCGGTGTGCAGCCCGCCCAGCGCGCGCAGCGTCGCGACCATGTCGGCTGCGATCTCGCCCTCGTAGAAGGCCTTCGCGCCCTTCGCCGCGATGGCGCGCAGCGTGCGCCCGAGCTCCGGCAGCACGAAGCGGTGGCCGATGCCGGGCGCCTCGCCATCGATCAGGAAGCGCCGGCGCGCGGCGTCATGGCCGCGCAGCTTCCCGGCGGAGGAGGCCCAGTCGGCGGCGACGCGGGGATGCACCGGCCAGCCCTCCTCGGCGCAGCGGATCGCCGGCTGCAGCAGCTCGCCAAGGGGCTTCCGGCCATGCGCCCGGTTCAGCGTCTCCCAGGCGGAGATGGCGCCGGGGACGGTCACGGCATGCGGCGCCGTGTTGTGCAGCCGGTCCACCCCCTTCGCCCGCAGCGCCGCCGGCGTTGCCGCCGCCGGTGCCCGGCCGGAACCGTTCAGCGCGATCGGCCGGCTCGCCCCCTTCGGCGCATAGAGGCAGAAGCAGTCGCCGCCGATGCCCGTGCTCTGGGGCTCCACCACGCAGAGCACCGCCACCGCCGCGATCGCCGCATCCAGTGCGTTGCCGCCCGCGCGCAGCACATCGAGCGCCGTCAGGGTCGCGATCGGCATGGAGGTCGCCGCCATGCCGCCGCCGGCGAGCACGGCGCTGCGGCCGGGGGCATGGAAATCGCGCTTCATCCTGGGTCCTCCCGCGGGCAGTCCGGCGGGTGCTGTGGCACGCGCCTCGGGGACCGGCAACATGGCGGGCAACACGGGCCTTCCACCGCCCCCGGCGGCGCGGTAAGCGAAGGCCATGGCCGAGCCCCTTTCCTTCGCGGCGTTCGAGGCGGTCGACATCCGCGTCGGCACGATCGCCGATGCCCAGCCCTTCCCGGAGGCGAAGAAGCCGGCGGTCAGGCTCTGGGTGGATTTCGGCGCGCCGCTCGGCGTGAAGACCTCCTCCGCGCAGCTGACGGTGCATTACTCGCCGGACCGGCTGATCGGGCGGCAGGTGCTGGCGGTGGTGAATTTCGCGCCGCGCCGGATCGGGCCCTTCACCTCCGAGGTGCTGGTGCTCGGCGTGCCGGACGAGAACGGCGCCGTCGTGCTGCTGCGCCCCGACATCAAGGTGCCCGACGGCGGGCGGATGTACTGACCGATGGCTTCCGGCGCCACCACCGGCACCAGGCCGCACTACTACACCGTCTCCTGGGACCAGCTGCACCGCGACAGCAAGGCGCTGGCCTGGCGGCTGATCGGGCACGGGCCCTTCCGGGGCGTCTGCGCCATCACCCGCGGCGGGCTGATCCCGGCCGCGATCGTCGCGCGCGAGCTGGAATGCCGCATCATCGAGACCGTCTCCGTCGTCACCTATGACGAGGAGCGGATCGGCCAGCCGCAGGTGGTGAAGCGGCCCGCGGCGGCCGGCGACGGCACCGGCTGGCTGCTGGTGGACGACCTGGTCGATACCGGCACCACCGCGAAGGTGGTGCGCACCCTGCTGCCGCGCGCGCATTTCGCCACCGTCTATGCCAAGCCGCAGGGCCGCCCGCTGGTGGACAGCTTCATCACCGAGGTGTCGCAGGACACCTGGATCCTGTTCCCCTGGGACACCGAGGCGCAGTTCGTCGCGCCGATCGCGCGCAGCGCGGCGGGGCAGTAGCCGCGCCCGCTCAGCCGCCGCCGCCCGCCGGCTCCTCGCGCGAGGCCAGCACCTTGTCGACGCGCCTTCCGTCCATGTCCACGATCTCGAAGCGCCAGCCGGCCCAGACGATGCGGTCGCCCTCGCGCGGCACGCGCTGCAGCAGCGCCAGCATCAGCCCGGCGACCGTGTGGTAGGTGCCGGCATAGGGCAGCGCCGGCAGGTCGAGCTGCGCGCGCAGCTCGTCGCTCGGCATCATCCCATCCAGCAGCAGGCTGCCATCGGCCCGCTTGATCGAGACCCCGCCGGGCTGCTCGGGCGAGGTATCCGGCGAGCCGAGCACGCCGACGATCGCCTCCAGCAGGTCGGACGCCGTGACCACCCCTTCGAAGCTGCCG
Organism: Acetobacteraceae bacterium; assembly: GCA_019750465.1. Lineage (GTDB taxonomy): Bacteria > Pseudomonadota > Alphaproteobacteria > Acetobacterales > Acetobacteraceae > JAIEOP01. The sequence goes on from JAIEOP010000380.1 coordinate 3,261, forward strand.
TACTCGTCCAGCACCACGGCCAGCCCGATCTCGTCCTGGCGCAGCCGCTCCAGCGCATCGAGGGCCGGCAGGTTGTCCGGCAGCACGATGGGCTGGCGCAGCGCCTTGGCGATGGTCAGCGTGCCCGCCCCGCCGCTCTCCAGCACCTGGTCCAGCAGCTCCTTCGCCGCGACCACGCCGACGACGTTGTCGATGCGCCGGTCGGAGACGACGAAGCGGTTCACCGGGCTGGCCCGCAACGCGGCGATGATGTCCTCCCGCGAGGCGGCGCGGTCCAGCCAGGCGACATCGTTGCGCGGCGTCATCAGCGCGCGCACGGGCTTGTCCGCCAGTCGCAGCACGCGCTCGATCATGTAGCGCTCCTCGTGCTCCAGCGCGCCGGCCTGGGCGCCCTCGGCCACGACGGCCTTCACCTCCTCCTCCGTCACCGCCTGCTCGATCGGGCGATGCGCGCCGAGAAGCCGCAGGATCACGGCGGAGGAATTGCCGAGCAGCCAGACCACCGGCGCGCTGTAGCGGGCGATCCAGGCCAGCGGCCGCGACACCACCACGGCGATGCGTTCCGGGTCGCGCAGCGCCACCTGTTTCGGCACCAGCTCGCCGAGGATCAAATTGGCGTAGGTGATGGCAATGACGACCAGCGTGAAGGCGAGCTCGGGCGCGACCGGGGCGAGCCAGGCCACGCGCGCCAGCACCTCGCCGAGCGGCCCGGCGATGCGCGCGCCGCCGAACACGCCGGCGAGGATGCCGACGAGGGTGATGCCGACCTGCACCGTCGGCAGGAAGCGCTGCGGGTCCTCGGCCAGCGCCAGGGCGGCGGAGGCGCCGCGCACGCCACGCCGTTCCATGGCCATGAGGCGGCCACGCCGGGCCGAGACGATGGCCAGCTCGCTCATCGCGAAGGCCCCGTTCAGCGCCACGAGGACGAGAATGACGGCGATCTCGATGGCGGTCTGCATCCGGCTCCGTTCCTTCGGGCCGGTCTTCTAGGGCAGCCTCCGCCATGATGGAACGCGCATGCGCTCCATCGGGGCGGAGGTTGTTCGAGCCACCATGGTTCCTGGAGCGAGAAATCCGGCCAGGCGATTCCACCTGGCCGGACAACGCTCCGGGATCCCGGCGGGATCGCGTCTGGCGTGCCGGGGCGGGGGCGCTACCCCAGCTTTGCCTTCAGCACCTCGTTCACCAGGGCCGGGTTGCCCTTGCCCTGCATGGCCTTCATCACCTGGCCGACGAAGAAGCC
>JAIEOP010000077.1 GCA_019750465.1 Acetobacteraceae bacterium
CCCTGGGCGAGGCGGACCGGCGCGCGCTGGCCGGCGCCGCCCGCTTCCTGTTCGGCCTGCCGGAGGACGCGGCCGAGGAGGCCGGCGACGGATCGCTCGCCGCGGCGCTGGCCGGCAGCGCCCTGGCCGAGGACGCGCTGCGCTTCCTGACGGTGATGGCCCTGGTCGATGGCGCCATCGACCGGGCGAAGATCGCCGCCGTGCTGGCCCATGCCGCGGCGCTCGGCCTGCACCCGCGCTACGTGGACGAGATCGCCGCCGCCGCCCGCGACCGGCTGGACGAGGCGCTGGCGGACATGACCCGCGCCACCATGGAAAGCATCGCGCCGGCGGCCGGGTGGCGCGGCGGCGACGTCAACGCCTGGCTGACGCCCTGTCGCGCCGCGCCGGACCCGGCGCTGGCGGCGCGCTTCCATGCCCTGGGAGGGCTGCCGCCGGGCAGCTTCGGGCGCGCCTTCCACGACCATTTCGCGTCGAACGGCTATGGTTTCCCCGGCGAGCCCGCGGCGCTGAACGCCGCCTTCTCGGTGCCGCACGATGCGGCGCACGTGCTGGCCGGCTATGGTGTCGATCCGCGCGGCGAGATCCTGACCTCCTGCTTCACCGCCGCCATGCACAAGGTGCTGCCGATGGCCGGCCAAGTGCTGCCGGCGATCATCTCCTGGCATGTCGGCCGCCGGCTGAACGATTCCGCGAAGGACGCCGGGCTGGCGCTCGATCCGCATGAATTCTGGCGCGCCTGGGCGGCCGGCGCCCAGGCCGGCGTGGATACCTTCGACCCGGCCTGGGATTTCTGGGCGCATGTCGCGGTGCCGCTGGATGCGCTGCGCGCGCAATGGCGGATCGCGCCCGCGGCGTGAACGGGATGCGGCCGGCGGCGGCGCGCGGGGTTCAGCCCTCGTCGGTCTCGAGGAATTTGCTGATCGCGCCGGCGATCACCGCGCCGATGATCGGCGCCACCCAGAACAGCCAGAGCTGGCCGATGTAGTCGCCACCGGCGAACAGCGCCTGGCTGGTGCTGCGCGCCGGGTTCACGCTGGTGTTGGTGACCGGGATGCTGATCAGGTGGATCAGCACCAGCGCCAGGCCGATCGGGATCCCGGCGAAGCCCGCCGGCGCGCGCTTCGCTGTGGCGCCGAGGATGACGATCAGGAAGAAGGCCGTCATCGCCACCTCGCAGACGAAGGCGGCGACCATGGAGTACTTGCCGGGCGACAGCTCGCCATAGCCGTTCGCCGCGAAGCCGCCGAGCGCGAAGCCGGCCTTGCCGCTGGCGATGACGTAGAGGATCGCCGCGCCGGCGAGCGCGCCGATCACCTGCGCGACGATGTAGGGGATCGCCTCGCTGGCGGGGAAGCGCCCGCCGACGACGAGGCCGACGGTGACCGCCGGGTTCAGGTGGCAGCCGGAGATGTGGCCGATCGCATAGGCCATGGTCAGCACGGTCAGGCCGAAGGCCAGCGCGACGCCGGCGAAGGCGATGCCGAGATTCATCCCGTTGGCGACAAAGACGGCGGCCAATACGGCACTGCCGCAGCCGCCGAGCACGAGCCAGAGCGTGCCGAGGAACTCGGCGGTGAGCTTGCGTGTCATGAAGGTCCCTTCTCTTCCCCTGCCGTCCCCCCGGCACGGCAGGCGCGCGGCCGTGGCGGCGCGGACCTGCGTGACGCCGAGGGCGGCAAGGAATCGTGCTACAGCACCGGAACGGCGACAAGCACCATGCAATCGCGATGTTGGGAGCGGCCGCACTGATTTGGCACGCCGGGACGGCCGCGCCTGCGGCGGGGAAAGGGCCGGTGCGACCCCGGGGCCGACCCGGCGTCCTGCAGCCGGCGATCCGCCGCCAGCTTGACCCCGGCGCGCCGGCGGGCCGATCCTGCGGCGGAAGCAGGGAAGGCGCCCAGCCATGACGGACGGCCCGCCGCACCGGGAGGATGCCGCGCCGACCGCGGCCGAATTCGCCGCCTATCTCGACTCCATCCGCCGCCTGGTCGCGGAGCGGCTGATCCCGGCCGAGCCGCGCCTCGAGGGAGAGGAAACCCTGCCCGAGGACCTGACCGCGCTGCTGCGCGAGGCGGGGCTGTTCGGCATCTCCATCCCGGCACGCTACGGCGGCGGCGGCCTGACGATGGAACAGCAGGTGCGCGTGATGTTCGAGGTGACGCGCGCCTCCTCGGTCTATCGCGCGCGCTTCTCCACCACCATCGGCCTTGGCAGCCAGCCCATCCTCTACAACGGCACCGAGGCGCAGCGCGCCGAATGGCTGCCGCGCATGGCGAGCGGCGCGGTCACCGCCGCCTTCTGCCTGACGGAGCCGGAGCACGGCTCGGACGCCGGGGGGCTGACCGCGGCGGCGCGGCGCGACGGCGGGCACTACGTGATCGACGGCGTGAAGCGCTACATCACCAATGCCCGGCAGGCGCAGGTCTTCATCGTCATGGCGCGCACCGACCCCGGGAGCCGCGACGCCGCCGGCATCTCCGCCTTCATCGTGCCGGCCGACACGCCGGGCGTCCGCTGCGGCCCGGCCGACCGCAAGATGGGCCAGGATGGCAGCGCGACCAGCGAGGTCTTCCTCGACGGCGCGCGCATCCCCGCCGCCAACCTGATCGGCGGGCGCGAGGGCGGCGGCTTCAAGACCGCCATGCGTGGCATCAACCACGCCCGGCTGCACGTGGCCGTCACCTGCGCCGGCCAGGCGGAGCGGCTGATCGGGGAAGCGCTCGCCCATGCCGTGAACCGCCGCCAGTTCGGCCAGCCGCTCGCCGAATTCCAGCTCGTGCAGGCCATGCTGGCGGACAGCCGGGCGGAGGCGCTGGCGGCGCGCAGCATGATCCTGGAGACGGCGCGCGCCTTCGACGCGGCGGGCGAGGCGCAGGGCGGCATCATCGCCGACATCGCCTGCTGCAAGCTGTTCGCGTCCGAGATGGTGTCGCGCGTTGCCGACCGCGCCGTGCAGATCCATGGCGGCGCCGGCTACATGCGCGGCACGGCGGTGGAGCAGCTCTACCGCGACGTCCGGCTGTTCCGCATCTTCGAGGGCGCCAGCCAGATCCAGCAGATGCTGATCGCGCGGGACATGGTGCGGGGGGCCGGGGGCCGTGGCTGAGGGGCAAGGCTCCCTCTCCCGCTTGCGGGGGAGGGCCGGGCTGGGGGTGGAACGGCCCCTCGCAGTGGACTCGGCAGCAGCGCCACGCCGGCATCGCCCCCACCCAACCCTCCCCCGCAAGCGGGGGAGGGCTGCCAGCCTCCCTTCCCTGCAGGCCGGGAAGGGAGTCCTGCGGCGCCGCCTGCTGCGCGCCGCACCGCTGCTCGCCCTGCCCGCGCCCGCCCATGCGCAGCGCTGGCCCGGCGGCAGCGTGCGCATCGTCTCCCCCTTCACCCCCGGCGGCGCCAACGACCTGCTCGGCCGCTTCGCCGCCGCCGTGCTCGGCAGCGCCTTCGGCGTGCCCTTCGTGGTGGAGAACCGGCCCGGCGCCGGCGGCAACCCGGGGATGGAGCTGGTGGCGCGCGCGGCGCCCGACGGCCGGACCCTGGTGGTCGCCGCCGGCGCCGCGGCGGTGAACCAGACGCTCCACCGCAACCTGTCCTTCGACCTGCTGCGCGACTTCGCGCCGATCACGCTGCTCGGCGTCGTCGCCAACGTGCTGGCCGTGCATCCCGGCCTGCCGGTGCAGGACGCCGACGACTTCGTGGGCTTCGCGCGCGCCGCCCGGGGCGGCATCACCTACGGCTCGGCCGGCATCGGCACCATCCCGCACCTGGCCATGGCGCTGCTGCTGCGCGCCATCGGCGCGGAGGGGGTGCACGTGCCCTATCGCGGCTCCGCCCCCGCGGTGACCGAGCTGGTGGCGGGGCGCATCCAGGCGCTGTTCGAGAACCTGCCGCCGCTCGCCGGGCAGATGCGCGCGGGCGGCGTGCGGGCGCTCGGGATCTCCACCGCGCAGCGGCACCCGGACTGGCCCGCCCTGCCCACCGTGGCCGAGGCCGTGCCGCTGCCGGGCTTCGAGGTCGCCGCCTGGCAGTCGCTGCTGGCCCCCGCCGGCACCCCGCCGGAGATCGTGGAGGCCATGGCGGCGGCCATCCGCGCCGCGCTGGCGGCGGAGGAGGGCAGGGCCGCGATCCGCCGCATCGGCGCGCTGCCGCGGCCGCTCTCGCCACGGGAGATGCGGGGCTTCCTCTATGCCGAGGTGGCGAAGTGGGCGGAGGCCGTGCGCCTCTCCGGCGCGACCGTCGAATAGCGCGCGTGCCGGGCGGCGATGCGGACAAGGCACTCGGCTTCGGTTGCCGTCGGCGCGGCCTCGCCGGCGGCGCGCGCCGCGGCGAAGGCAACGCGCAGCCGGCCCGCCGCATCGCGATACAGCACCAGATCGAGGGCGCAGGCCTCCGCCGCGTAGAGCCAGACCTCCGCGCCGCTGCCCTCCGGGCGGCGCAGCGACGGCTCGCCGAGCCAGGCCCGCAGCAGCTCCGGCGTCCCGCCCAGCAGCTGGGACGCGCTGCGCGGCGCGGCGATGCGGGCGGCCTCCGCC
>JAIEOP010000245.1 GCA_019750465.1 Acetobacteraceae bacterium
GCCGCCGCAGCCGCAGCCGGGGGCGATGCCGCCGGCGGCGGTCGGGCCGGGCATGCCGGCCGCATCGCCCGAGGTTGCGGGCTACGGCATCACCAACCGCCTGCCGCTGGTGCCGGGCGAGCCGGCCAGCATCTCCTTCTCCATCAACAACGATTCCGCCGACGCGCCGCGGCCGGTCCGGCTGCAGGCCGAGGGTTTCCGTGGCGAGACGACGGGCCACGTCCTGCCGCCCGGGACGCTGCAGGTGGTGCCGCCGGCCGCCACCATCGCGCCGATGGATTTCGAGAAATTCGTGCTGACCGGGACCATCCCCCCCGGCACGCCGCCCGACACCTATCGCGGCAGCATCCTCGTCTCCGCCGAGGCGGGGCTGAGCATCCCGGTCTGGCTGGCGGTCGGGCCCGCCGCGCGCGGTGCGGCATGATGCACGACGTCATCGTCGTCGGCGCCGGGCCGGGCGGCAGCAGCGCCGCCAGCTTCCTGGCGCGGCGCGGCATCAGCACGCTGCTGCTCGACAAGGCGGACTTCCCGCGGGAGAAGGTCTGCGGCGACGGGCTGACGCCGCAGGCGATCTACTGGCTCGACCGGCTCGGCTGCGCCGAGGAGGTGCTGGCCGAGACCAAGGGCTGCATCCACAGCTGCGACCTCTACATCAACGGCCGGCACGCGCTGACCGGCGGCTTCCCCGACGGCACCGCCTATCCGAATTTCGCCGTGCTGCTCGACCGCCGGCGCTTCGACCACGCCATCCAGCGCAACGCCCTGGCGCATGGCGCGCGGTTCCGCGGCGGCTGCGTCGTCCGCGGCGTCGAGCGGGACGCGGACGGCGTGACGGTGTCGGCCCGGACCCGGGGCGGCGGGACGGAGCAATTCCGCGCACGCATCGTCATCGGCGCGGACGGCGTCGCCTCCGCCGTCTCGCGCGCCATCGGGAACGAGCTGAAGCAGGGGGTCGCGGCGATCTCGCTGCGCACCTACTACCGCGACGTCCGGATCGAGGGCGCGCCGATCAAGGTGTATTTCGACCGCTCCTACTTCCCGGGCTATGGCTGGCTCTTCGTCGACGACGACGGGCTCGCGAACATCGGACTCGGCTATGCCGTGGACCCGACCTTCCCGGCGCCGCAGGGCCTCGCCGCCACCTTCCGCCGCTTCCTCGAGACCGAGCTCGCCGGACCGCTGGCGAAGGCCACACGCTGCGGCGCGGTCTCCGGTGGCTCGGCCTCCTTCTACCGGCCGCATGCGATCGTCGACGACCGGGTGATGCTGATCGGCGACGCGGCGAACCAGGCGGATCCGCTGAACGGCGGCGGCATCCACAAGGCGATGGAGAGCGCCTTCCTCGCGGCGGAAGCGGCGGCGCGGGCACTCGAATCCGGGGATTTCTCGCGCCGGGCGCTTTCGCATTACGAGACGCTGTGGAAACAGCATATCGAGTGCGACTGGCAGACCGCCGAGATCTTCCTCACCATCGCGAAGAATCCCAGCCTGCGGGACTTCTGCCTCTTCGTGCTCGAGCAGATCGGACGCCTTACCACCGAGGACAACCGCTTCCAGGATTTCTGCGCCGGCGTCTTCAGCGGCGTGGTGTCGCAAAGCCTGTGCCTTTCGCCACGAGTCCTGTATCATGCCTTCCCGAAGGATCTCGGTGCGTGGCGGGCCTTCCTGCTGGCCAATGGCGGGCTTGGCGGCGGACCGATCCGGCTGGCGCGTGGGGCGGTCGCCTCCCTGGCCAGTGCGGGGGCGATGGCTGCACGCGACCCATTGCCCAACCTGGACTGGAGCATGGAGGTGGCGACCAAGGTGCTGCGCCTGGCAACTCGGCAGGTGGCCGAATTCGGCGGCGCCGCGCGTCAGGCGTGATGGGGACGGGCCCGGTGGGCCCGGGCACTCAGGGAATACGGTGTCCGGCACGCCGGTCGCCGCGAAGCGAGGAGAGGGTTATGGCAACGGTCCTCGGGCAGTTCGGCCTCGGCGCGGTCGACAAGCTGGTGCACGACACCGCCGCCGCACTCCTGGCCAAGGACGTGCCGGGCAAGCTCGCCGGCACGCTCGGCAGCGCCATCACCGCCGGCTTCGGGGTGGTCAGCGACGTGCTGGAGATCGTGCGCGACGTGACCGCGCCGGAGCCTGCGCCGCCCCCCGCACCGCCCGGACCCTAGATCGGGAGGGACAGCCATGGGCCATCATGCCTTCTGCGCGCCACAACCCTCGTGCGTGCCGGCCTGGTGCATGCCGGTGATCCTGGTGCCGCTGCCCTGGCCCTGGCCGCAGACGCTCGTGCGCGAGATCGCGGTCGATGCCGCCTCCCCCTCCGCCGAGGGGCTGATCGGCGGCGGCGGGCCGGTGCGGCTGACGCTGGAATACCTGGTCGAGCCGGGCGCCGCGGCGCCCGAGGTACGCATCGGCGTGGCCAGCGGCGGCGCGACGACGGACTGGCAGGCGACGGCGCTGACGCCGGGCTACCGCACGCTGGAGCCGCTCGGCCCCGTCGCCGCGGGGTCCAAGGTGATCCTCAAGGCAACCGACGCGCTGGCGCGCCTGCGCTGGTGCGAGACGGTCTGCTGCTGACCCGCGGGAGGGGCACGCCGCCGTGTACAGGACCTACACCGGACATTGGCCGGCACCGGCCGCACCTTGGGGAACGCCGGGTATCCCGCATGGGGGGCACTGCCACGGCTGCGGCCAGCCGCACGCAACCTGCTGCTGCCGCGAATGCCGCACGGAAGCGAAGGAGCTGGTGGTCAAGGCGCAGCCGCGCGACGCTCCCCAGACCCCCGGCGCCACCCAGTCCTCCAGCCCGCTCGGCTTCATGGCGATGCGCACCGTGCTCGATGGCGCCCGCCTTCAGGACGAACTGGGCGCCGGCGCCAAGGTCGACATGCAGCGTGCCGCCATCGACACGGCGGCCGCGCAGCAGACGCCGGGGCTCGGCATGGGCGAGGCCTTCATCGGTGGCGGCTGCTGCGTCTCCCTCTCCATCGAGTACACGCCGAGCTCGCCCACCGTCACCGCCATCGTCGGCGTGCTGGTGCGCGACGCCGAGGGCACGCTGATGGCGTGGCTGCGCACCGAGCAGCCCGGCGCCGGATACAAGGTCAAGGAGGGGATCATCGCCACCAACCCCGGCGCGACGCTGGTGCTGGTGGTGGTGAACGCCACGGCGCGCGTGCGCTGGTGCGAAACCTTCTCCTGCTGAGCGGAACCGAGCCATGAGCGACGACGCAAGGCCCACCACGCCGCCCGCCGACCAGCCGAACAAGGCGCAGGCGGAATTCGAACGCTACAAGGCACGCCTCGGCGGCATGCAGGCCGCCATGATCGTGCCCTGGGGCATGCCGCCGGGCGGCGTGCCGGGCTGGCCGTCGCCGCAACCGGGCGCGCCCATGCAGGCCGCGGCGCCCGGCCCCGCGGCGCCGGGGGCCAGATCCATTGGCGATCAGCTCTCGGAGACGGTCCGCCTCGGCATCGACCTGGTGAACGCCGTGCTCGGCGGCGGCGCCCGCGTGGTGGCGGGCGGCGCGGGCCTGGCAGGCGCGTGGCCGGCCATGGTGCAGGCGCCGTCCTGGGGGGGTGGCTCCTGGGGACATGGCCATGGCTGCGGCTGCCAGAGCTGCTGCCCCCCAACATGCGCCTGCCCGTCCTGCTGCGATCCGTGCTGCTCGCCCGGAGTGCGGAACTGCTGCTGACGCCGGGTCCGTGCCCATCGTCGCGCACCTGGCACCGCATCGCGGCGAGCGGGCGGTCGAGGCGCAGCCTCTCGGTCCGTGGCTCGCCGGTCCGCCGAGCGCCCGGTCCCCAGGCCGCCTGGCGGCCAGCACCGCCACGCGCAGGCTGCGAGGACTGGCACCGGCCGCACCCTGCGGTTGGTCCGGGCGACGGTGACATCCCCGCTGCGGTGCCCACCCTTCGGAGCTGCACGGCGGCCCGGTTCGAACGACGCCGTATCGCATCGTCCACCATGTTCGTTGCGTGGGCGATGATGGCGCGCAGGCCAGGGGCGGGCAGCATCGGGATCACGCCGAGGGGGCCGCTGCCCGGTCCATGGCCGGGCGCCCGGATTGGCGTCGCTGCAATTCCGGCGTCCGGGCCCGCCCGTGCCGAGGGCGCGGACCGCCGCGCCGGTCATCGGCCGGCCCGCAATGCCGCGGAGGGCGGCTGCACGCGCGAGATCCGGCCCTCTCGTCACGACACCCGGATGTGGAGGGGGCCACGCGGCGGCTGGATGCCGGTTCGCGTGCGGCCGCGCCGGCGGCGTCGCCGCGGGAGCCACCGGCGCCTGGCGAACGCGACACGCCCTCACCCGTTCGGGGGGCGGCCCCTGCAGGCCGGGCCCGGAAGGAGAGGAGCGATGGCGAGCGGCGTTGCGATGCCGGAAGCCAGGGCCGATGCGCGCCATCCTGTCGCGGGCCGGAGCTCCTCCGTGTGCCGGTATCCGGCCGGCGGACGCGTCGGCTAGCCCGCATTTCTCACACGCTGCCAGCGTGACGGCCGGAATGGCTGTGGGATCGGCGTTTGCTCGGCAAGTCG
>JAIEOP010000305.1 GCA_019750465.1 Acetobacteraceae bacterium
GGAGGGAGCATCCGTCATTCGCCACCGCCTTCCTGCGCGGCAATGGCCGCGTCGCAGGCGCGCTCCAGGCGCAGGATTTCGGGATAGAGGGCGGCCATTTGGCGCGCGGCGCGTTCGAGGGCCTGGCGCGCCCTCTCCAGCTCGGCGTGGATCCCGCGCGCGGGACCGCGGATGTCCGACGCGAGCTCGCCGAGGTGGTGCGCAGCCCTCGCCCAGGACGGCTGCTTCGCGCGTGGACCATACGGTTTGCGCGGCGCTGGAGCGCTCTTGGTCGCGAGGCCGGCCCGGACCTTGTCGATGTCCCAGGCGCCACTCGGCTCACGCGCAATCCGGCCGGCGCGTTCAGCCTTCTGGATCGCGGTGTGCGAAATGCCGAGCCGGCGCGCGACCTCTCGGGCCGAGGTGACGCCGCTCATTGGCGGCCTCCTGCAGCGAGCGGCGGCGCCGGATGGCGGCCCTGATCCAGCTGGCGCGCGAGCTCGTCCTGGTAGGCGGTGATGACCACCTCCAAAAGCGTCAGCCATTCGGCCTCGGTCAGCACCGCGAGATCGGTCTTGCCGATGCTCTCCAGGTATTCGCCCGCCATGGGGCTGGCCGCCGCGATGGCGGCGACTTCGTGCTCGTCGGGATCAACCACGCCCCACCTCCGGCAGAGCGCGCTCATGCAGCGCATGGAGCAGGCCGGCAGCGGCTCGCTGGTCCGCACCCGCGGATCGAACCAGCCATAACCGCGGGCGGTGCGGAGACGACATGCCGCGCATCTCACACGAACCTCGCCGCGGCGATTTCGGTGTACTGGCCCGCCGGCCGCACCTGGATCGCGATGGGCTGCCGCAGCTGATCCAGCTGCTCCAGCGCCGCATCGACGGTCGCGGGGGGCGGCAGATTGCCGGCACGGCGGCGCCACCAGCCCACCGCCTTGTCGCGCGGAAAGCCGGTATGCTCGAAGCAGACCCATTCGCTGTGCCGCGCGAGGCCGCATTCATAGGTGACGCGCAGCGAGGCGGGCTTCCCGGGCTTGTCGTGGCGCGCGTAGGTGATGCCGGTCACGTCGCACCAGGCCGCCTGGATCTGCGTGGAGAGCAGCGCGTTCGACGCCGCCTGCGGCGCCACCTTCACGACCGGCGGCGGGAACTCATGATCGCACTCGATGCAGTGCCGCGCGCTGGCGTGGTTGATGGTCTGGCACTCGGGACAGACCTTGATCGGCGCCTCGCCTTCGCCGGCGGGTTCGATCCGCCGCGCCCAGCAGCAGCGCCCCGGCGTCGGAGGTCATCCGACCGCCGTCGAACGAGGCGACGACCGCACGGCTCTCCACACGTGCAAACTCGAGCAGCGGCGCGCTACGCCCCGACGGCATCGGGTCGATCTCCTGCTCAGCGGCAAGCCGTTGTCGCAGAAGAGCTTTCGCCGATCAGACGACCCGATGCACCGATTCGCTGTGAGAAATGCGGGATAAACCATTGATCTTATTAAGGCAAAGATGGGTTTTTCGCGGTGTCGAATTCTCCACCGCCCGCAGCGACTTCACCGCGATCGGCGGCACGGTAAACCTCGCCGCGCGACTGGAAGGCCAGGCGGTGGCCGGCGAGATCCTGCTCTCGCCCGAGACCGCCGCGCTGGTGCCGGCACTGGCCGCGCGCGCGCCGGTCCGCAGCCTGGTCCTGAAGGGCATCGCCCAGCCCGTCCCGGCGCAGGTGCTGACCGCCGAGCCCTGACGGCGCTACCGCACCAGCGGGCAGCCCCCCTCCCCCAACGGCCGGAACGCCCGCTCGGCCGGCGTGGTCTGCAGCAGCTTGTAGTAGTCCCAGGGGCCGCGGCTCTCCTCCGGCGTCTTCACCTGCAGCAGGTAGGCCGGGTGGATCTTGCGCCCGTCGATGCGGATGGACCCCGGGCCGAAGGCGTCGTCATCCGTCGGCATCGCCTTCATCCGCGCCACCGCCTCCGCCCCGGAGGCCTTCGCCGCGCCGACGCCCATCGCCACGGCGGCCTTCAGGTAGTGCAGGGTGGCGGCGTAGCAGCCAGCATGCACCATGGTCGGCGCCGGCGTGCCGAAGCCCTGCTTCAGCCGCGCGGAGAACGCCCGCGTGCGGTCGTTCAGGTCCCAGTAGAAGGTTTCCGAGCAGACCAGGCCCTGCGCGGCAGGCAGCCCGAGCGCATGCACCTCGGTGATGAACAGGATCAGCGCGGCAAGGCGCTGGTTGCCGCGCCGGCCGATGCCGAATTCCGCCGCCTGCTTCACCGCCGTCACGAGGTCCACGCCGCCGAAACCCAGCCCGATCACCTTCGCCCGGCTCGCCTGCGCGCGCAGCAGGAACGCCGAGAAGTCCGTCGTCGCCGGGAAGGGGTAGCGCGTCGAGCCCAGCACCCGCCCGCCGGCCGCCTGGATGAAGCGCGTCGCCTCGGCCTCCATGGAATGGCCGAAGGCGTAGTCGGCGGTGACGAAGAACCAGGAATCCCCGCCGTCGCGCACCATGGCGCCGCCCGTCGAGTTCGCCAGCATCCAGGTGTCGTAGGTCCACTGCACCGTGTTGGCGTTGCACTGCGCGCCGGTCAGCTCCGCCGTGCCGGGCGAGGAGGCGAGGTAGACCTTGTTCTTCTCCCGCGCGAGACCGGCCGCGGCCAGCGCCGCCGAGCTCGCCGGCACGTCGACCAGCGCATCGACGCCCTCGCGGTCGAACCAGGTGCGCGCGATGTTGGAGCCGATGTCGGGGCGGTTCTGGTGGTCGGCCGCCAGCACCTCCACGCGCAGCCCGGGCGCCGCCGCCATCGCCTCCTGCGCCGCCAGGCGCGTCGCGGCCACGGCGTTCTGGCCGGCCAGGTCGGCGAAGGGCCCCGACATGTCGGTGATGACGCCAAGGCGGATCGCCTGGCCGGGCTGCGCGGCGACGTTGCGCGGCCCGGCCAGCCAGGCGGCGCCGCCCAGGGCAAGGGCAGCGCGTCGGTTCATGGTCATGGTGGATCCTCCCGGGCGGCAGGCTGCGCCGCGCCGGCCGCCATGCGCAAGAGCCCGCCCCCCGGGCGCGTCCCGGATGCCCCACGGGCAGGCCCACGGGCAGGCCGGGGATCCCCGGTCCGGGCACCACCGCTCCGGCACCGCCGCCCGCCACGCACGCCACGGACCTGTTCGCCGGATCCGGCACGGCGCTATCCTTCGGCCATGGGCGATCTCGTCAACCTGAAAGGGGCGCGCAAGGCGCGCGACCGCGTGGCGCGCGAGGCCACGGCGGCGGCAAACCGGGCGAAGCACGGGCGGACCGCGGCCGAGCGGGCGGCGGACCGGCAGGCGGAAGCGCGCCGCCAGGCACTGCTCGATGGAGCGCACATCGCGCCGGTCGATGGAGCGCACGTCGCGCCGGCGCCGCATAAGCCGCGGGGCTGAAGGGTGAAGGGCGGGTGCCGGACCCGGCCCGCGCCCGCGAAGGCCGGCCGCCGCCGGCTGGCGCGGCGCGTGGCCCGGGCTAGACTGCCCGGCCCTGCCTTCCAGCGGAGTCCGCCGATGGCCCGACCGACCGCTTCCGCCGCGCCCCTCACCCTCCTGGCGGGGCTGCTGGCCCTCGCCGCCTGCGCCGAGGAGGGACCACCCCCGCCCACCGTCTCCGGCGGCCGCGGCACCTCCGGCGCGACGGCGGCACGCGCCGCGGCCGTTGGCCCGGTCACCACCTTCGACGGGCGCTACACCGGCTCCGTCACCCTCAATCCGGACCGCACCCGCCGCTGCCCGGACGGCGCGCCGGAGGTGGAAATGAACGTCCGCGGCGGGCGCGGCAGCCTCGTCATCAACCCGGCCGCCCGCCAGACGCTGACCGGCACCGTCGGCTCGGACGGCGCGATCCGCCTGGTGGACAATGTCGACCGCGCCATCGTGACCACCGGCATCATCTCGACCCAGGGCTTCAGCGGCCAGCACCGCAACGGCCTCTGCACCTATGCCGTCAGCCTCCGGCTGGTGGGGTAGCCGCCGCCTGTCGATCCGGGCGCCGCCCAGGCGTCATTCTGGCGGCCCCGCGACCGCGCGGTGCCGGATGCCGGCACCCCCGCCGGCATCCACCCGATGGCAGGCAGGAGAGACGCCATGCAGGCGATGCTGATGATCCATGGCGACACGGCGCGCTGGAACGCGCTTTCGCCCGAGGCGGTGCAGCAGGCGATGGGCGCCTACATGGCCTATTCCGAATCGCTGCGGCAGGCCGGATTCATGCGCGGCGGCGAACGGCTGCGGCCGGCGCCGGAGGCGGCACTGGTCCGCATCGGTGCCGGTGGCGCGCCACAGGTGCTGGACGGCCCCTATGCCGAGACCAAGGAACAGCTTGGCGGCTACTTCCTCATCGAGGTCCCGGACATGGATGCGGCGATCCAATGGGCCGCCCGCTGCCCCGGCGCGGCCCATGGCACGGTGGAGGTGCGGCCGCTCTGGGACTCGCCGGGCTGAGGCGGCGCCATGCCCCATGACGCGCGCCGCGCCGCCGAGCGGGCGGCGCGCGAGGGCTATGGCCGGCTGCTCGCCCTGCTCGCGGCACGCGGCGGCGACCTGGCGGCGGCGG
>JAIEOP010000460.1 GCA_019750465.1 Acetobacteraceae bacterium
CGGCCTGGCTCTCGCCCGCTGCCCTGCCGGGGGCATTGCTGGCGGTGCCGGCGGCGGCGGCGCTGGCCTGGGTCACGCTGCGGGCGTGGCGGCAACGCGACTGGGGGCGTGCCGGCTTCGCCGCCGTGCTCCTTGCCGTGCCGCTCTATGCCGCCGTGCTGGAGGGCGTGGCGCCGCGCCTGGCGCCGCTCTGGATCGCACCAAGGCTGGCGGCGGCGCTGGCGCAGGCTGCCCCGGGACTCGACAGCGCGGCCTTCGGCATCACCGGCCATGGCGAGCCCTCGGTGCAATTCGCCATCGGCGGCGGCACGGCGCTGCTGCGGCGCGGCGAGGACGCCGCGCGCTTCCTGGCGGCGGCGCCGGCGCGGCACGTGGTGGCGGTGGGCGACCGGGCGATCGCCGACTTCCGGCGCGAGGCGGCGGCGATCGGCCTCGCCCCGCGCGAACTCGGCAGCGTCTCCGGCTTCAACTACACGCGCGGGCGCTGGGTGACGCTGACGCTGTTCCGGGGACCGGCATGAGCCGCGCCGCGTCAGCCCCCGCTCGGGCGCACCAGCTCGGGCCCGTCCCGGCGCAGCATCGCATAGGGGTTGGACCAGCGGAATTTCGCGTTGAAGTCGGCCAGCGGAAGCCGCGAATTCGGTGCCCGCTCCGGATCGTGGAAGATCGCCTCGCCGGTCGCGTCGTCGTAGCCGATCAGCACGGATCGGTGGCCATAGGTCTTGCCGTTCGACCCTGTCTTGTTCCAGCCGAAGGAGAGCGGGCCGTGCCGGCGCAGCAGGTCGGCCAGCTCGTCTCCGCCCCAGGCCCTGCCCGCCGGCAGCGGGATGGCGACCAGGTGCTCGTTCGCCATCAGCTTCGGGTAGTCGTCGTTGCGCATGGCGGCGTGGTAGCCCTTCGCCGCGTCCCATTTCTCCGGCAGGCCGAGCCGCGGCCCGGCCTCGAAGAACCAGCCCACCATGCAGGCGGCGGCGTACCAGCAGCCGGTCCAGTCGTTGCGCGGGTTGGCCGGATCGCCGAAGCCGAGCTGCGAGGCGAAGGGCACGTCGAGATAGATGCCGGCCATGACGGATATGTCCCACCTGTGACGAAGCGTCAGCATAGGGCGAAGCGACGGACCGCGGATCACGCACACGCATTACTCGCCCCCGCTGACGCGGCAGGGAGCCCCGGGTGCCGGTGATGTCACGAGGCTGGTTGCCCTGCTCCCGCGTGGCGGTGATGACGCACCCGCCGCGTCGGCCCGCGTTCCACACCTCCCGCAGCGAAGGCATCGGCCCCGCATGATCGAATGGGCGACCAACCTGGTCGCGACGGGCGGCCTGCCCGGCGTGTTCCTGCTGATGGTGGCGGAGAACCTGTTTCCGCCCATCCCCTCCGAGGTGATCATGCCGCTGGCCGGCTTCGCCGCGGCGCAGGGCCGGCTGTCGCTGCTCGGGGTGATCCTGGCCGGCAGCGCCGGCGCCGTGGCGGGCAACGCGGTCTGGTTCGAGCTGGCCCGCGCCTTCGGCGCCGGGCGCACCCGCGCGCTGCTCGCCCGCTTCGGCCGCTATGCCGGGATCACCGCCGAGGACGTGGACAGGGCCGAGGCGACGATGCGCCGCAAGGGCCCGGTCGCGGTGTTCTTCGGCCGGTTCATGCCGGGCATCCGGACGGCGATCTCCGTGCCGGCCGGGTTGGTCGAGCTGCCGCGCCGCGTCTTCTACGGCTGGACCAGCCTTGGCACGCTGATCTGGACAGGCGCCCTCGCCATCGGCGGATACGTGCTGGAGGAGCGGTTCGGCGCCGTGGAGCAGTGGGCCGGGCCGGTCGGGCTGGCCTTCCTCGCCGGCGCGGTGCTGCTGATCGGCGTGCAGCTCTGGAAGGCGCGGCGGCAGCGCGCCTGACCGCCTTCGGCATGGCAAATCCGGGCTAAGCTTGCGGCGCGGTCCGGCGTGCGAATCGGGGCCGCCCAGGGGGTTCGTGCGCTTGGCGGAGTCGTTGCTGCCCTTGCTGGTGCCGATCGCGGCCGCCCTGGCGGGGGCGCTGCTGGCGGCCGCGCTGATGCTGGCGACGCGTCCCGGCCGCGGCACGGACGGCATGGCCCTGCTCGCCGATCGCATGGAGGCGCTGGCCACGCGCCTCGATGGCGCCGTCGCGACGCAGAACGAGCGGCTGTCCCGTGCTCTCGCAGACAATGCCGACCGGGCGCAGGAGGGCGCGCGGCGCATCCATGAACGGCTGGCGGTGATCGACGCGGCGCGCTCCAACCTGGAGAGCCTCGGTGCGCAGGTGACCTCGCTGGCGGGGATCCTCGGCAACAAGCAGGCGCGCGGCGCCTTCGGCGAGGTGGCGCTGCGCGACATGCTGGCGGACCGCCTGCCGGCCGCCGCCTGGACCTGGCAGCACACGCTCTCGACCGGCGTGCGCTGCGACGCGCTGATCCGCCTGCCCGACCCGCCGGGGCCGATCGCCATCGACAGCAAATTCCCCCTGGAGGCCTGGCGCGGCTGGCGCGAGGCGGCGGACGAGGCGTCCCGCGCGTCCGCGCAGCGCCGCCTGGCCATCGACATCCGCCGGCACGTGGACGACGTGGCCACGAAGTACATCCGCCCCGGCGAGACCGCCGACGGCGCGCTGATCTTCCTGCCGTCCGAGGCGCTGCACGCCGACCTTGCCGCGCACCACCCGGCGCTGGTGGCCGAGGCGGCGCGGCGCGGCGTGTACCTGGTCTCGCCCGGGACGCTCTGGGCGGTGCTGGGGACGATGCGGGCGCTGCTGCGCGACGTGCGGCTGCGCGCGGAGGCGCAGGCGCTGCGCGGCGAGCTGGCGCGGCTGGCCGAGGAGGCGGAGCGGCTGGAACGCCGCGTCGGCAACCTGAAGCGCCACTTCGCGGAGGCGCAGACCGACATCCACCAGATCGAGATCACGACGCAGCGCGTGCTGGCGGCGGCGGCGCGGATCGCGGCGGTGGAGCCGGACGGGGTGCGGGAGGCGGCCGAGTGACGAAGGAAGAGGTGGGGGGCGAGGGAACTCGCTCCCCACGCCCCCCACTCCTTTTTTTGCAGGTTGGGGCTTTCCTGTGTGCGAAGGCTGGAGCGGCGCTGGCACGGACGGTGCGGGCGCCACGGATGAACGTGCAGAAAAAGGTGGGTTGGGGTCTGGGGAAGGGAGTTCCCTCCCTTCCCCAGTCTTTTCCCGCATGAGTCTCCCGCAACTCCAATCCCTGCTCGGCCTCCCGCTGCTCTGCGCGCTGGCCTGGGCCTGCGGCGGATTCCGCCGCGGCGTGCGCCTCCGCATCATCCTCGCCGGCCTGCTCGGCCAGGTCGCCGTCGCCGCGGTGATGCTGCACCTGCCGCCCGTGCGCGCCGCCTTCGCCCTCGCGGGCGATGCGGTGGAGGCGCTGGCGCGGGCGACGCGGGCCGGCACCTCGCTGGTCTTCGGCTATCTCGGCGGCGCGCCGCTGCCCTTCGCCGAGACCACGCCCGGCGCCAGCTTCATCCTGTTCTTCCAGGCCCTGCCGCTGGTGCTGCTGGTCGGCGCGCTCTCCGCCGTGCTGTTCCACTGGGGCGTGCTGCCGGCGGTGGTGCGGGTGCTGGCGCTCGGGCTGCGGCAGCTGTTCGGGCTGTCGGGCGCCTGCAACCTCGCGGTCGCGGCGAACGTCTTCGTCGGCATGGTGGAGGCGCCGCTGCTGATCCGCCCCTGGCTGGCCGGCCTCTCGCGCGCCGAGCTCTTCGTCGCCATGGTCGCGGGGCTCGCCACCATCAGCGGCAACATGCTGGTGGTCTACGCCACGATGATCGCGCCCGTGGTGCCGGACGCCGCCGGCCAGCTGCTGACCGCCAGCCTGGTCTCCGCCCCCGCCGCCATCCTCGCCGCGCTGCTGATGCGGCCGGAAACGCCGGGCGCGGCAACGGGACCGCCAACGGGACCAGCGGCGGGGCCGGCCGCGGAGGGCGCGCCGCCCCGCCTCTACGACAGCACCATGG
The DNA here is from genome assembly GCA_019750465.1 of Acetobacteraceae bacterium. Classification (GTDB taxonomy): domain Bacteria; phylum Pseudomonadota; class Alphaproteobacteria; order Acetobacterales; family Acetobacteraceae; genus JAIEOP01. Next base: position 3,969 of record JAIEOP010000460.1, read on the forward strand.
ACGCGGTGGTGCGCGGCACCGAGGAGGGGCTCCGGCTGCTGCTCGGCATCATGGCTGCGCTCATCGTCTTCGTGGCGCTGGTGGCGCTGGCGAACGGGGTGCTGGAGCCGCTGGCGGGGACGACGTTGCAGGCGCTTGCCGGCTGGGTGTTCTGGCCGCTCGCCTGGATGATGGGCGTGCCGGCGGAGGAATGCGCGACGGTGGCGCGCAGCCTCGGGGTGAAGGTGGTGGTGAACGAGTTCGTCAGCTACCTGGAGCTCGCCGCCTCGGGCGGCGCCGGGCTGGCGGCGCGTTCGAGGCTGATCCTCACCTACGCGCTGTGCGGCTTCACCAACTTCGCCTCGGTCGGGATCATGGTCACCGGCATGGCGGCGATGTGCCCGGAACGCCGGGCGGAGATCGTGCGGCTCGGCCTGCCGGCGCTGGTGGCGGCCAGCATCGCCTGCTGCATGACCGGCGCGACGGTCGGCCTGCTGACGGCGCCGTAGCCCGCACGCATGCCCCTGGCGGCCTGCGGCCCGATGCGCCGCAGGTCGACATGGGCGTGCGCCGGGCATCACACCGCGACGCCGGGCGCGGCCGGGGCCTGCGCGGCCAGAGCCTGCGCGGCCAGGGCCTGCG
>JAIEOP010000132.1 GCA_019750465.1 Acetobacteraceae bacterium
CAGCGCAGGAAGCCGCGCACCGCGGCAAGCTGCCGGGCCCGCGTGGCGACGCCCGCCCCGGCGGTGGCGCGGGCGGCGAGAAAGCCGCGCAGGTCGGCCGGGCGCAGCGCGCCGAGGTTGGCGACCTCCAGCGCCTCCTCCCCACCGAGATGGCGGGCGAGGAAGCCGAGGAAATCACCGAGGTCGCGCCCATAGGCCTCGACGGTATTGGCGGCGGCGCGGCGTTCGCGCGCCAGCCAGTCCAGGTAGCGCAGCCGGGCCTCGGCCAGCGTCACGGCCTACCTGGCCATGGCGGCGGCGACGGCACGGCCGAGGAAGGCGAGCGTCGCCGTCGTCTGGCGCGCCGGCAGGGAGGCCGGATCGCGTGCCCCGAGCGCCAGCAGCACCGGCAGCCCCGTCCAGACCGGCACGCGGGCCAGCGCATCACGCGCCACCAGCGGCGCCGCTTCCTGGTGCAGCAGCGCGACCTCGGTCGGCACGGTGCGGACCACCGCATCGCGGCCATGTCCCAGCAGCCGTGCCACGGCGCCGGGCGGCAGCTTCACCACGCCGCGCCGGTCGGGCTTCTCGGCCAGCAGGGTGCAGGTCTCGATGCCGAGCAGCGCGGGCAGTTCCTCCTGCACGGTCTCGGTCACGTCCGCCGCCCGCATCAGGGCCAGCACGGCGAGGCGGACGCGCAGCGTCAGCCCATGCCCGGCGCGGCCGGCGGTGACGGCAGCCTCCACCTCCGACTCCAGGGAGCGGACGCGGCGGCGCTCGGCCGCCAGCATGGCCGCCATGTGATCGGCCAGGCGTTCCCCATGCACGCGGCGCGGCGGCTCCAGCGCGCGGAACAGGTCGGGCCGGTCGGCGAGGAAGCCGGGATGCTCGGCCAGGAAGGCCGCCACGGCGTCGGGGCTGATCGGCAGCGGAGCGGCGACGGAGACGCCGCGTTGGGCTTCCAGGGGGGTCGCGCTCACAGGATGCTCTGCCCTGTCTTATGCCAATCGGCCAGGAAGGCCTCGAGGCCCCGGTCGGTCAGCGGGTGTTTCAGGAGCTGGCGGATCACCGCCGGCGGGAGGGTGGCGACGCCGGCGCCGATCTTCGCGGCCTCGACGAGGTGCATGGGGTGGCGGATGGACGCGACCAGGACTTCGGTCCTATACTGGGGGTAGTTCCTGTAGATCTGCACGATGTCGGAGATCAATCGCATTCCGTCGGTGGCAATGTCATCGAGGCGCCCGACGAAGGGCGAGACGAAGGCGGCGCCCGCCTTCGCGGCCAGCAGCGCCTGGGCGGCGCTGAAGCAGAGGGTCACGTTCACCAGCGTGCCCTCGTCGGAGAGGGCGCGGCAGGTGCGCAACCCGGCCTCGGTCAGCGGGACCTTCACCGCCACGTTGGGGGCGATGCCGCGCAGGAACCGGCCTTCCGCCAGCATGGGTTCGAGGTCCGTCGCGGTGACCTCGGCGGAGACGGGGCCCGGGGTGATGGCGCAGATCTCGGCGATGACCTCGGCCATGCGGCGGCCGGACTTGGCGATGAGGCTGGGGTTGGTGGTCACGCCATCAACCAGGCCGGCCTCGGCGAGCGAACGGATGTCCGCGACGTCGGCGGTATCGACGAAGAACTTCATGGCGGGGGGGCCCTTCGCGACCGGCGGCCGCTCGTTTCGGATTTGTTCATGGACAGGATAGCCCATGGGTAGTGCCGCCGAAAAGCGCCGTGGGCGCCCCGCCACGCCAGCAGTTGCTTCTCTGCCACGTGTCCGCGTCCTCCTGCCGCTGCCATTGCACGGTGCATACGATTATACCGCTCCAAAGGGTGTCGCAATCTCGCCGGGCGACTTCTGCATCGTGCCCCTGAATCGGAGGGAGGTTTTTGGGGTTGTGTGGGATGCGGATCACAGTCCCGTGGTTGAAACACCGATTCCGGATGCACGGCTGCGCCCCATCCTGGCGCGCCTGCCCGACGCCCCACGCATGACCGAGAGCCTGCGCCGCTTCATCGACTGGGTCGCCGCCTACACCCTCAGCCCGCCGGGTGCCGTGCTGCGCATGGCCATGAGCACGCCCGCGGCGCTGGAACCGCCCGTTGCGCGCGCCGGGTGGACCCTGTCCGGACGGGGCTCCAACCAGCCCGTCGCATCCGTCCGCGTGACCCCGGAACGGCAGCGCGTGCTGGCGGCGCTGGAAGGCGGGGCTGTGCTGGCCGGCCCGGCTCTCGCGGAGCGTGCGGGGGTCTCGCCGGGCGTCGTCCGTGGCCTTGCCGATGCCGGGCTGATCCGGCCCGCCCTGCTGCCGCCCACGCCGCGCTTCGACCGCCCCGACCCGGACCACCCGGGTCCCGCGCTGGGTCCCGAGCAGGCGGCGGCGGCGGCAACCCTGCGGGAGCGTGTCGCGGCGGGGCGCTTCGGCGTCACGCTGCTCACCGGCGTCACCGGCTCGGGCAAGACGGAAGTCTACCTGGATGCGGTCGCGGAGTGCCTGCGCCAGGGGCGGCAGGCGCTGGTGCTGCTGCCGGAGATCGCGCTGTCGGCGCAGTGGCTCGATCGCTTCAGGTCGCGCTTCGGGGTGGCGCCCGCGCTCTGGCATTCCGAGGTCGGCAGCCGCACCCGCCGCGATACCTGGCGCGCCGTGGCGGAGGGCGAGGCGCCGGTCGTCGTCGGCGCCCGCTCCGCGCTGTTCCTGCCCTTCCCCGATCTCGGCCTGATGGTGGTGGACGAGGAACACGAGACGGCGTTCAAGCAGGAGGACGGCGTCATCTACAATGCGCGGGACATGGCGGTGGTGCGCGCGCGCCTCGCCGAGGCCACCTGCGTGCTGGTCAGCGCCACGCCGAGCCTGGAGACGCTGACGAACGTGCAGACCGGGCGCTACGCCGCGCTGCACCTGCCGCAGCGCCACGGCGGCGCCACAATGCCGGACGTCGCGGCGGTGGACCTGCGCGCGATGCCGCCGGAGCGCGGCCGTTTCCTCTCGCCGCCGCTGGTCGCCGCGGTGGGCGAGACCCTGGCGCGCGGCGAGCAGGCCATGCTCTTCCTCAACCGCCGCGGCTATGCGCCGCTGACGCTGTGCCGCCATTGCGGCCACCGGCTGCGCTGCCCGAACTGCACGGCCTGGCTGGTGGAGCACCGGGCGCAGCGCCGCCTGCAATGCCACCACTGCGGCCATGCCGAGGCGACGCCACCCGAATGCCCGGAATGCGGCCATGCCAATACCCTGGCCGCCGTCGGCCCCGGCGTGGAGCGGGTGCTGGAGGAGGCGCGCGCGCTGTGGCCGGAGGCGCGCATCCTGGTGATGGCCAGCGACACCATCCCCGGGCCCGCGGCGGCAACGGCGGCGGCGCAAGCCATCCAGGACCGCGAGGTCGATCTCATCATCGGCACGCAGATCGTCGCCAAGGGCTGGCACTTCCCGCACCTGACGCTGGTCGGCGTGGTGGATGCGGATCTCGGCCTCGCGGGCGGCGATCTCCGTGCCGCCGAGCGCACGGTGCAGCTGCTGCACCAGGTGGCGGGGCGGGCGGGGCGCGCGGAGGCGCCGGGAAGGGTGCTGCTGCAGACCTTCAGCCCGGAGCACCCGGTGATGCAGGCCCTCGTCGGCGGCGACCTCGACGCCTTCATGCGCGAGGAGGCGGACATGCGCCGCCCCGGCCACTGGCCGCCCTTCGGGCGCCTCGCCGCGCTGATCGTCAGTTCCGAGGACGAGCGGGAGGCGGACCGCGCCGCCCGCGACCTCGGCCTGGCCGCGCCGCAGGGCCTCGAGGGGGTGGAGGTGCTGGGCCCGGCGCCGGCGCCGCTGGCCATGCTGCGCGGGCGGCACCGCCGGCGGCTGCTGCTGAAGACGCGGCGCGACATCGCGGTGCAGCCGATCCTGCGGGAGTGGCTGGCGCGGGTGGAGGTGCCGTCCAGCGTGAAGGTGCAGGTGGACGTGGACCCGGTGGGGTTCCTGTAGCGCGGCACCTGGGCCATGCTGCATGCCCAGGCGTGGGGGGCGATGGCAATGGCGATGGTCCGGTGCAGTCGAGGAGCCGTCGCCCTGCCCGCGGCGTTCCTGCTTGCGCTGGCCGGCTGCGCCGGGCAGCAGACCGCGGCGACGGAGAACCTGCTGGCGGCCTCCGGCTTCATGGCCCGGCCGGCGGATACGTCGGCGCGCGCCGCGCTGCTGACATCCCTGCCGCCGCACCGGCTGGTGCTGCGCACGCACAACGGGCGCAACATCTGGTTCTATGCCGACCCGACGATCTGCGGCTGCGTCTATGCCGGCGACGACGCGGCCTACACCGCCTATCGCCGCAACCAGTTCGTCGCCCGGCTCGCCGACCAGCGGCGCCTGGCGGCGGAGGCCGAGGAGCGGGCCAGCTACGACCAGAACGTGCTGATGGCGGACGAGTGGATGTCGGGCTTCGGTCCCTGGGCGCCCTACTACTTCTGACGCCGGCCTATCGTTGTCGCTGGCGGCGACCGGCACGCCCCGCCAGCAGCACCCCCGCCGCCGCCACCTGCAGCCCCAGCGCCAGCAGCGGCGGCGCCGCCGGGCCGAAGTGGTCCAGCGCCACGCCGAGCAGCGCCGGGCCGAAGGCGAGCGACAGGCTGCGGAAGGGCGGCTGGCGCCAGAGC
>JAIEOP010000428.1 GCA_019750465.1 Acetobacteraceae bacterium
ATGGCCGAGGCGGCACCGGCCTGACCCGGCTCAGGTCCTTACCGTAAATCTCCGCACGGATGCTGCCGGCGGGCCAGATCACCTGTGTGACCCGGCTGCGGCTCGATGCCGCCCTCTACGAGCCGGCGCCGCCACGCCGGCCAGGTGCGATCGGGCGGCCGCGGACCAAGGGGGCACGCCTGCCGACCCTGGCGGCGGTGCTGGCCGACAAGACCACCCGATGGCGGCGCGTGGCGGTGCCGGGCTGGTATGGCGAGGGCGAGCGCGTGGTGGAGATCTGCTCCGACACCGCCGTCTGGCGCCACGGCGGCATGCCGGTCGTGCCGATCCGCTGGGTGCTGCTGCGCGACCCGCACCGCCGCTTCGACCCGCAAGCCCTGCTCTGCACCGACCTGACGCAGGAACCGCTGCAGATCCTTCGCTGGTTCGTGCAGCGCTGGCAGCTGGAGGTCACCTTCCGCGAGGTGCGCGACCACCTCGGGGTCGAGACCCAGCGGCAGTGGTCAGACCGGGCCATCGCCCGCACCACGCCCTGCCTGCTCGGGCTGTTCTCCATCGTGACCCTGCTCGCCGGCCGCCTCGGCCACCGTGCGCGCCTGCAGGTCTCGGCCACGGCTTGGTACCGCAAGCAGCACCCGACCTTCTCCGACACCCTCGCCGCGATACGAAGCGAGATCTGGAGTGAGCAGGGTTTCGTCGTGTCCCGGCAGTCAATCGAAACCGCGAAACTCCCCCCAGCCCTCCACGAAGGCATCGTCTACGCGCTGTGCCACGCCGCCTGAATGGCCAAAGTCGAGCTGAGCGTATGACACTGGCCTGGGGCTTATAGCACGTCAGCCCTCCTTGCCTGCGTTGCCGTTCCCACTTCTGGCCGTGCTCACTGCGAACTTCGTGAAGGCGAGCAGCCTGCCTGCATGTCCGCATTTCGGGCAGGCCCTCGGATGGCAGGCCCGGCAATAGCCGCGGCCGCAAGACGGGCATGGCGCCAGCCCGGCCGGGACCACCAGGTGCAGCGCCTCGTCGCAGACCAGACGCGGACGTTCGGCCGACCAACTGGCTTCGCAAGGTGGCGACTCCAGCCGGCGGATCAGCGGGTTCCAGTCCAGCGTGATCACGCGCTCTGCCTTGCGGCGACGGATCTGCACGGTCAACCGCTGCACCGGCAGCACCAGGTCCAGCGTCTGCACCCAGCGTGCCGTCACCCGCAGCGCGTATTTCCGTCCGAGGTCGTCGAGCTTCGCACGGTAGTCCTGGGCTATCGCTGCGATGCGCTGCGCCTCTCGTTGCCGGCCAGCGTCGCCGGCGGCGAGTTGCGCGGCGCGCAACGCGGCCTCGTGGTGCAGATCGTTGTGGTAGGCATGCAGCCGGTCGAGGTCGCGCGCCAGGCGCCGTTGCAGCCCCTTCACGAACGTTGCCAGCGCGGCGTCCGCCCGCCAGGGCAGGGCTTGGCGGATGCGCTCGGCAAGCCGCTCCGGCGGCCAGTCGGAGGGCAACGCGGCATCCTCTGGCACCGTCTCTTCCTGCGGCTCCGCGTCCGGTTCGAACCAGTCCTCCCGCTCCTCGAGGCGTGCCAACATGGCGTCCGGCATCGCCCCGGTCGCCAAGTTGATCGGCAGGCCGAGCAAGCCCTCCCGCTTCTCGTCCGACAAGGCCGTGACGCGGAACGTCGGCACGAGATAGCGCGTCCAGGCCGGGGCGGCACCGAGCAGCCGGTAGACGGCGTTTTCCAGGTCGAGCTCCTGCTCCAGCAGCTGCTCGTGCTCCGGCGCCCTGCGGACGGCGGGGCGCCGCACCTCGCGTGTGTAGCGGCCGCGCTCGCCGACGAGTTGCTCGAAGCGGGCCAGCCAGTCGCTTTCGATGCCAATCCGCTGCGCCCCGTCTGGCAGGGCCGGGCCGAAGCCGAAGCGGCTTAGCTCGCCGATGCCGAGCGCCTGCTGCAGCGGCGGTGCGGCCAGCACCTCCAGCCCGTCCGGCTCGACCGGCTCGACCAGCGCGCCGGCCTCGGTCAGCAGCGCGGCCACGAAGCGCTGCATGCGGCCGGCCTCAGGCGACATCGAGATCGGTCCCGAACAGCGCCTCGTCGAGTTGCTTTGCGTCCTCATACTGCCGCCGCGCCGACAGCAGCTGCAACTCCAGCGCCGAGAACGCCTCGGCGCGGGCATCCGCGGAGCTCTGCAGCCAAGCGTCCAGCACCAGCGCGGAGAAGTCCTGCTGCTCGTCGATCTCGCCAAGGATGGCGCCGACCTCGCCGACCACCAGTTCGAACATGTTGATCTTCTCGTCGAGGATGCGGAGCATCGCATCCTCGATGGTGCCGGCGGTGACCAGGTTGAAGACGAACACTTCGCGGGTTTGGCCGAGCCGGTCGATGCGGCCGATACGCTGCTCGATCGCCATCGGGTTCCAGGGAATGTCGAAGTTGATCAGGGTGTTGCAGAATTGCAGGTTGCGGCCCTCGCCGCCGGACTCGCTGCACAGCAACAGGTTGCCGTGGTCCCGGAACGCCGTCACGGCGGCGTCCTTCTCCGGGCCGGACATGCTGCCGTCGAACAACAGGGGCGCCAGGCCGCGGCTGCGCAGCAGCGCGGCCAGCTGGGTCAAGCTGTCGCGGTGGTGGATGAACACCATCTTCTTCTCGGCCGGGTTCTGCGCCAGCAGCTTGAGCAGCGCGTCCTGCTTGGCGCCGATGCCGATCGCCCGGTAGCGATCGCGCAGCAACGCCCAGCCACGCCGCTGCGGATGCCGCTCGGCGAAGCGCGCCACCGCGACGGCAGCGGCGGCCGGCGAGGAGCCGGCCGCCGACAGCAGGTGTTGCACCGCCAGCCTGGCCTGCCCCTCGGCGGCCGCCTCGCGGGCAAGGTCGGTGAGATCCCGATAGCACGCCGCCTCCGCAGGCCCCGCCGTCACGCGGATGCTCGCGGCATGGCGGCGCGGCATGTGCAGCGCCGCCAGGGCGCGGGTGTTGCGCACCATCACGCCGCGCATCAGGTCGCGCAGCCGGTCGCGGTTGGCAGGCTCGCGCGGCTTGCCGGGCGTCATGTAGGCGGCGCGGAACTCCTTCTGTGTGCGGAAGATGCCGGGCTGCAGCAGGGTCAGCAGGTTGTACAGCTCGATCAGGTTGTTCTGTACCGGCGTCGCCGACAGCAGCAGCAGGAAGCGCTTCTGCAGCGAGCCGACCAGTCGGTGGCTGGCGCTGGCCTGGTCGCGGAGGTGGTGCGCCTCATCCACCACCACCACGTCATAGGCGTGTTGGGCCAGTCTCTCGGCCTGCTCGCGCCGGCGGGCGGCGGCGATCGAGGCAATCACCCGGGGCGCGGCCCAGAATGCGTCGGGGTCGGTCCTGAACAGCGGATCGTGGGTGGTCGCGCAGTCGATGCCAAATTTTCCGGCCATCTCGTCGCGCCACTGGCCCACCAGCGAGGCCGGGACCAGGATCAGCAGCCGCTCGGCCATGCCGCGCAGCATGTACTCCTTGACCACCATGCCCGCCTCGACGGTCTTGCCGAGGCCGACCTCGTCGGCGAGCAGCACCCGGCCGCGGTACTGCTTCAGCACCTTGCGGACCGTCTCGATCTGGTACCAGTGAGTCTCGACGCCCTGCAGCGTGGGCAGGCAGAGCAACTCGTCGAACCCCTCCACTAAGCCGAGGCGCGCCAGCTCGCTGCGCAGCCGGAACCAGACAGCGTCGGGTGCGGCATCGGCGGCCCGCGAGAGGTCCTCGTCGTTCGCAACCGCAAAGGTCAGCTCCAGGGCTACGTCCAGCCGCGGCAGGTCCGGCACGGAGGGCGGCGGCGGTGTCCCGACCGCGGCGACCGGCTTTGGCTTGGTCCGGGCCGGCGTTGCCGCCGGCCCGGTCGCAGCCTTGCCGATGGTGGCTGCGGGTTTCCGGCCCGGGGATGTGGCGGTGGCGGCCGGCTTCCCGGAGGGCTTGCTTGCACGCTTAGGGCGCCGCCGCGCGGCCGGATGCAGCGCAAGCCGTTCGGCGCTCAGCCATTGCAGCATCCTGTAACCGGCGCGGAGTTCGCGGACGAGGGCGTAGGCCGCGTCCGGCGGAACCCGCTCCAACAGCGTGCGGGCGTGCGCCATGTAGCCCTGCTGGCCAAGCGCCAGGGCGGTCAGCAGAGTGGTGACCTCATCGGCTTCGTACCGGCGCTCGAAGCGCTTCAGGACGGTGATGGTGCGATCCGGCTGCCGGGCCACCAGCGCGGCGAGCGCGACCGCTACCAGCAGGGCAGGATCGCTCGGCGTTGCCCGCAGGGCGGTCTCCGCGAGGGGCAGCGCAGCCGGCGACAGTTCGGCCAGGACCGGCACGATCCGATCCAGCCACTCGTCGGGCGTGAGGGGGTCCGGGTCCGGTTGCTCCTCCCGGTCGTCGAGGCCCGGTAGGACGCTCTGCCTCGCTGCGCGGTGCGGTGGCGGTTTGCCTCCCATTCCTTCGTGTCGTCCTCAACCTCTCGCCAGCGATGAAGGTGGAACATCCGGGCCGGGAGAGCCAGGTGTCACCCGATAGCTACAACGATAGCTACAGCAGGCATTGTCAACTTGTTGGGCCGGAGCGCGTGGCTCAGCGCGGGTCACGACTTTCCTCGGCTTCAGGCTGCCAT
>JAIEOP010000248.1 GCA_019750465.1 Acetobacteraceae bacterium
CGCGGGCCATCAGGTCGCCATATAGCAGCAGCGGCGCGCGCAGGTTGCCGGGCCGGTAGGCCAGCTCGAAGGGCTGCAGCCGCCCGACCACCTCGCCGAGCGCGGCGAGATGCCCCTCCGCCCAGGCCGCGAGCCCGTCCACCGCGGCGGCGAATTCCCCCGGCGCGGCCAGGCTCTCCGCCGCCGTGGCCGGCAGGATCGGCAGGCTGGCCACGGCCAGGTCCAGCCGCGTGTCGGCAACGTCCGGCTCCCGCGCCAGGGCGCGCCGCAGCCAGGCGAGCGCCTCCTCCTGCCGGCCCAGCTCGCGCAGCGCGATGCCGAGGAAGGTCTCGGTCTCCGCGTGGTCCGGGCGCAGCGCGAGGGCCTTGCGGCAGGCGGCTTCCGCCTCGGCGGGGCGGCGCAGCTGCAGCAGCGTCCCGGCCAGTCGGGTCAGCGCCTCCGGGAAGTCGGGCCGCAGCGCGATGGCGCGGCGGTAGCTCTGCTCCGCCGCCGCGAACAGCGACTGACGGCCGAGCACGCGGCCGAGGCCGCAATGCGCCTCGGCGAAGTCCGGCCGCAGCGCCAGGGCCTGGCGGTAGCGCGCCGCCGCCGCCTCGAGCCGGCCGAGGCCTTCCAGCGCGGAGGCCAGGTTGTTCTGCGCCTCCAGGTAGTCCGGCCGCAGCGCCAGCGCGCGGCCGTAGCACGCGACCGCCTCCTCCAGCCGGCCCAGCTCCTTCAGCGCGGCGGCCAGGTTGACGTGCAGCTCGGGCAGGTCCGGCGTCAGCGCCAGGGCACGCGCGAAGGCCTCCGCCGCCTCCGCCGGCCGGCGCGCCCGTTGCAGAACGGCGCCGAGGTTGGAGTGGTACTGCGCGCTGTCGGGCGCGACGGCGATGGCGGCACGCAGGCTGTCCGCGGCGGCATCGAGCTGGCCGAGGCGCAGCCGCACGACGCCCTGCAGGTTCAGCCCCTCGGCATGGCGCGGCGCGAGGCCGAGCAGCCGGCGGCACGCGCGGTCGGCGAGGGAGAGCTTGCCGGCCCCGAATTGCCGCAGCGCCTCGGCGAAGGCGGCCTCGATGGCGGCAGCCTTGCCACCGCGTGCGACGCGTCCCGGTTCGACGGATGACCCACGCATGCCTATCTGGCACCCCTGATGGAACCCCTCGCCCTCTACATCCACTGGCCGTTCTGCGCCGCCAAGTGCCCGTACTGCGACTTCAACAGCCATGTGCGCGAGCGGGTTGACCAGGCCCGCTTCCGCGCCGCGCTGCGCCGGGAGCTGGCCTTCGAGGCGGAACGCTCGGGCCGGAGGACGCTGGTCTCGATCTTCTTCGGCGGCGGCACGCCCTCCCTCATGGACCCCGCGACCGCCGCCGCGCTGATCGCCGACGCCCGCGCGCTGTTCGACGCCGCGCCCGACATCGAGATCACGCTGGAAGCCAACCCCACCAGCGTGGAGGCCGCGACCCTCGGCGCCTTCCGCGACGCCGGCGTGAACCGCGCCTCGCTCGGCGTGCAGTCCCTGCGGGAGGCACCGCTGCGCTTCCTCGGCCGCCGGCACGACGCGGCGCAGGCGATCGCCGCGCTGGAGATCGCGCGCGGGCTGTTCCCGCGCCTGTCCTTCGACCTGATCTATGCCCGCCCCGGCCAGCAGGAAGCCGACTGGCGGGCCGAGCTGCGCGAGGCGCTTGCGCTGGCCGCCGACCACCTCTCGCTCTACCAGCTCACCATCGAGCCCGGCACGCGCTTCGCCACGGAATACGCCCGCGGCGCCTTCGCGCTGCCCGACGGCGACGACGCGGCGCGGCTCTATGCCGCAACGGCCGAGGAAGCCGCCCGCTTCGGCCTGGCGCCCTACGAGGTGTCGAACTACGCGAAGCCGGGGGCGGAGAGCCGGCACAACCTGCAGTACTGGCGCTACGGCGACTACCTCGGCATCGGGCCGGGGGCGCATGGGCGCCTGTCCTTCGGCGACACGCTGCGTGCCACCCGCCGCCACCGCGCGCCGGAGGAATGGCTGGCGCGGGTGGAACGCGACGGCCACGCCATCACCGGGGAGGAGGCGCTCTCGCCCGCGGACCGCGCGCGGGAGGCGCTGCTGATGGGCCTGCGCCTGGCGGAGGGCATCGACCCCGCCCGCATCGCCGCCCGCAGCGTCCTGCCCTTCGAGGCCGCGGTCGATCCCGCCATGCTCGCCGCCTGCCTGGAGGAGGGCTACGTCGAATGGACGCCGGCGGGCCGGCTGCGCGCCACCGACGAAGGCCGGCTGCGGCTGGATGCGCTGCTGCCGGCGCTGCTGCGGTAGCCCGGCGCGACGGGTGCGCCGCCGGCATCGCCCGGAACCCGCCGACCCGTTGCCTCGTTGGCGCACCAACATCCCTGGCAGGCGCGGATCCGAGGACGGCCGCGCGGCCGGATGCAGGAACGAGAGGCCGCGCCGTGTCCGCCACCTACGCCGTCGCCGTCCCGCGGCCGCTGCATCCGTTGCACGCCATCCTGCTGGCTTTCCCGTTGCCGCTGTTCCTCGGCGCGCTGCTCAGCGACCTCGCCTATGCGCGGAGCTTCCAGGTGCAGTGGGCCAATTTCGCGTCCTGGCTCATCGCCGGCGGGCTGCTCGTCGGCGGCTTCGCCCTGCTCTGGGCGCTGGTCGGGCTGATCCGCAGCGCGCCGGAACGCAGGCGGCGCATGGCGATCTATTTCGTCGTGCTGCTGGCGATGTGGGGGCTCGGCTTCGTCAACGCCCTGGTCCACGCGAAGGATGCCTTCGCCACCATGCCGGAGGGCCTCTATCTCTCGGCCGTCGTGGCGGTGCTCGCACTGGCCGCGTCCTGGCTGGGCTATTCCGGCTTCCCGTCGAGGAGCGTGGCATGAGGCGCCGGGACCTGCTGGGCGGCGCCGCGGCGCTGGCGCTCGCCGCCTGCGACAGCGACGCCGGGCCGCAGCAGCACGGCGCCGACCCGGCGCTCCCCGAGCCGCGCCGCGGCCTGCTGCCGCAGATGACGATCCCCCGCCCGGCGGCATGGGGCAACGACCTTCCGGTGGTGCCGCAAGGCTACCGGATCCAGGCCATCGCCACGGATCTGCGGATCCCGCGCCAGACCCTCGTGCTGCCGAACGGCGACATCCTCGTCGCGGAGGGATCGGGCGGCAATGCGCCGCCGCTGCGCCCAAAGGATTTCATCGCCGGCTATATCAAGAGCCTGGGCAAGACGTCGGTACCCGGCGGCAACCGGCTGACGCTGCTGCGCGACGCCGATGGCGACGGCACCTACGAAGCCCGCGGCATCTTCGCGGACAACTTGAGCGCGCCCTACGGCCTCGCCCTGGTCGACGGCGCGCTCTACGTCGCCAACCAGGACAGTCTGGTGCGCTTCGGTTACCGCAACGGGCAAACAGAGGCGAACGGACCGCCGGCGCTGGTCACGGCGCTGCCCTCGGCGCTCAACCACCACTGGACGAAGGCGCTGGCGGCCAGCCCCGATGGCCGGTTCCTCTATGTCGGCATCGGGTCCAACAGCAACATCACCGAGCGCGGGATGGAGGCGGAGGTCGATCGCGCCATGATCTGGCAGATCGACGCGCGCACCGGCGCGCACCGGCCCTACGCGACCGGCCTCCGCAACCCGACGGCCCTCGCCATCCAGCCCGGCACGGACCAGCTCTGGGCGGTGGTGAACGAACGCGACGAGATCGGACCCAACCTGGTGCCGGACTACCTGACCGCGGTGCGCGAGGGCGGCTTCTACGGCTGGCCCTACAGCTACTGGGGCCGGAACGTCGACACGCGCGTGCGGCCGCAGGCTCCCGGCAAGGTCGCGGCGGCCATCCAGCCCGACTACGCGCTCGGTGCGCATGTGGCGGCGCTGGGCCTGGCCTTCTCCGCCCCGGTGATGGGCCCGGCCTTCGCGGAGGGCGTGTTCGTCGGCCAGCATGGCAGCTGGAACCGCGACGTGCCGGTGGGCTACCGGGTGGTCTTCGTGCCCTTCCGCGACGGCCGCCCGGCCGGCGATCCAGTTGATTTCGTATCCGGCTTCCTGACCGGCGAGGGCGGGGCACGGGGCCGGCCGGTTGGGGTCACGGTGGATCCGCGCGGCGCGCTGCTCGTCGCCGACGACCTGTCGAACACGGTCTGGAGGGTCACGCCGATCCGCTGAGCGCGTCATATCAACGCGCGTTGATGTTGACACATCAACGTCCCTCAGACGCCGGGCGCCGCGCATCCGCGCGGCTTGGCTTCGCGCCAGTGGGCGCGGGCCGCGTTCGCGGCCTCGGCGCGCCATCCGGCGCGCCGCATGGGTCAACAACTCGGTGCGTCGGTATCACACGAACCTTCCCGGGTCCAGGATCCGCTCCGCGCGGTCCCAGGCCAGGAACGCCCGCCCCAGCCGCACCGCGCACCACGCCCAGACCAGCAGGAACAGCACGAGCCCCGGCCCGCCCGGCGCCAGCAACGGCGCCAGCCCGCCCAGCAGGCCGAACCAGAAGGTGCGCACCGCATAGGCGTGGTGCGTCGCCCAGACCGTGTTCGCCGCCGGGCCCCACCAATGCGCGATCACCCCCGCGATGAACCAGGGCAGCACCAGCGCCAGCCCCGCCGCGAAGCAGAGGTTCATCGCCAGCACCCGCCGCCCGGCGCGGGCGGCCGCCTCAGCCATCGGCGGCTTTCGCGCGGCGCCTGCGCGTCGGCGCCGCGGGGCCGCCCGCCGCGA
>JAIEOP010000411.1 GCA_019750465.1 Acetobacteraceae bacterium
TCGCTGGCCAACCGGCTGCGCCGCGCCGGGCTGCCGCCGGTGGCCGCGGCGCTGCTGCGCGAGGGGCCGGGGGATGCGCGGCCGCTGTCGCAGCGGGTGAAGGCGCTGCCGCTGCGCCTCGCCGCCCCGATGCCGATCGAGCGCGCCATCTCCTCGGCCGGCGGCGTCGCCTGGGCGGCGCTGGATGCGCACTTCATGCTGCGCGCGCGGCCCGGCGTCTTCGCCTGCGGCGAGATGCTGGACTGGGAGGCGCCGACCGGCGGCTACCTGCTGCAGGCCTGCTTCGCCACCGGCGTGGCCGCGGCGGAGGGGGCGCTGGCGTGGTGCGCCGCGCGGCGCAGGGAGGCCGGGTAGCCGCCCCCGTCACTCCACCAGCGCGAAGACCAGCAGCAGGCTGCGCTGCAGCGGATGCTCGTTGTCGTCGGAGACGAGGGCGACGAGGGTGCGGCCGTCAGCCCGGGCGGCGGCGACGCCCTCGTAATTGTCGACCGGCAGTGGCGGGTCCAGGCGCAGCAGGACCTCGTCGGGCACCAGCACGCCGCCGGCACGCGCGGCGCGGAGCGCCGCCGCCGACAGCCGGACCAGCCGGCCCGTGAAGCCGCCGACCCAGGTGAAGCCGCGCTCCAGCACCAGCGCGCCGCCATCGGGCAGCGCGGCGGCATCCACCGGGTCCATGCCCTCCGCGGGCCGGTAGCCGAGCGGCAGCCAGGCGCCGGGCCGGCCGAGCCAGGCTTGGCGCAGGCCCGGCATCCCGGGCGGATCGAAGCGCTCGGTGATCAGCAGCCAGCGACCGTCCGGCAGGACGGTCAGCGCCTCCAGCCCGGCATTGCGCGGGGCCTGGGCGAGCGCGGGCGGCGCCTCGATGGGACGGCCGGGGGAATCGAGGGTCGGGTGGTGCGCGCGGATGCGGTGCCAGCGTTCATGGGCAACCAGCCAGGTGCCGTCCGGCAGCCGGGCCAGCGCCTCGGCGTCGCCGGCATGGCCGCGCGGCAAGGGGTTGCCCTTGCCGTCGCGCAGCGGGCCGGATTGCACCTGGATGAGGTCTTCGACGCGGCCATCCCGCAGCACGAGCTGGCCCGTCATCCAGCGGCCGCGGTCGCTGACCGCGCTGAGCCGGAGCCCGCCATCGAGATGCAGGCCGGAGAGGCCGCCCATGCCGATCGCCCCGGTGTCCAGCAGCAGCGCGCCGAGGGGCTCGAGCGGTCCGCCGGGGGGAAGCGCGAGCGGGATCGGGCGGGCGAAGGCGCCAGCGCGCCGGTCCGTGGCGGCGCAGGCGGCGCCGGGGAGCAGCGCGAGGGGCGCGGCGAGCAGTGCGCGGCGGGTCGGGGCCGCCCCCACCCTCCCATGCCCGCGGCATGGGCCCCTCCTTCCCCCGCCCGCGGGGGAGGGCCGGGGTGGGGGCGGCGCCAACCGGCTCAGATCACCATCGCCGCGCGTTCCGCCGCGGCGCGGTGCCACGCCTCGGCGGCGTCCTCGTCGAACAGCTCGGCGAGCTTCTTCATCATGGTGCCGCCCAGCTCCTCGGCGTCCACGATGGTGACGGCACGGCGGTAGTAGCGGGTGACGTCGTGGCCGATGCCGATGGCCACCAGCTCCACGTCGCCGCGGTTCTCGATCTCGTGGATCACGCGGCGCAGGTGGCGTTCGAGGTAGTTGCCGGGGTTCACGGACAGCGTCGAATCATCCACCGGCGCGCCGTCCGAGATCACCATCAGGATGCGCCGGTGCTCGGTGCGCAGGCGGAGGCGCCGGTAGGCCCAGTCCAGCGCCTCGCCGTCGATGTTCTCCTTCAGCAGGCCCTCGCGCAGCATCAGGCCGAGGTTCTTGCGGGCGCGCCGCCAGGGCGCGTCGGCCGACTTGTACACGACGTGGCGCAGGTCGTTCAGGCGGCCCGGGTTGCGCGGCTTGCCCTCCTGCACCCATTTCTCGCGGCTCTGGCCGCCCTTCCAGGCGCGGGTGGTGAAGCCCAGGATCTCGGTCTTGACGGCGCAGCGCTCCAGCGTGCGGGCGAGGATGTCGCAGCACATGGCGGCCACCGTGATGGGCCGGCCGCGCATGGAGCCCGAATTGTCGATCAGCAGGGTGACGACGGTGTCGCGGAAATCCGCTTCCAGCTCGCGCTTGTAGGACAGCGCCAGCATCGGGTTGACCACCACGCGGGCCAGGCGCGCCGCGTCCAGCAGCCCTTCCTCGAGGTCGAATTCCCAGGCGCGCTGCTGCTGCGCCAGCAGGCGGCGCTGCAGCCGGTTGGCGAGCTTCGAGACCACGCCCTGCAGGTGGCTGAGCTGCTGGTCGAGCTGCTGGCGCAGCCGGGTGAGTTCCTCGGGGTCGCACAGCTCGTCGGCGTCGATCACCTCGTCGAACTGGGTCGTGAAGGCGTGGTAGCGCGAGAGGTCGTCGGTCTGCGCAACCTCCTTGCGCTGCTGGGGGCCGCCGGGCTTGTCGTCGCCCTCGGCGGCGGCGCCCTCGTCCTCGGTCTCCTCGATCTCCTCGTCGGCGGCCTCGCCCTGCATGGCCTCGGGCTGGGCGCCGAGCATCTCCTCCTGCTCCTGGGACTGGCTCTCGCCCTCCCCGGAATTGTCCTGCATGGGCGACTGCTCGCCCTGGTCCTCGCCGTCTTCCTGGTCCTCGGATTCCGCCTCGATCTCGGCCTCGGCCAGGTCGAGGGCGGCGAGCAGCCGGCGCGCGGCGCGGGCATAGGCCTCCTGGTCCTCGGTGGCCCCCGCCATCTCGGCCAGCGCCGCCTCGGCCTTGCCGCCGAGGTCGTCGCGCCAGAGATCGAGCACGCGCTGCGCCGCGTCCGGCACCGTCTGGCCGGTGACGCGCTCGCGCGCCAGCAGGGACAGCGCCGCGGGCAGCGGCAACTGGTCCTTGCGGGTCATGCGGTCATAGCCCTCGGCCTCGCACTGGTCGGCGAGGCGGGCACGCAGGTTGGCGGCGACGCCGGACATGTGGCGGCTGCCCACGGCCTCCACGCGCACATCCTCCAGCGCATCGAAGACCTCCTTGGCCTCCTTGCGCTGCGGCATGCGGGCCGCGTGGACGGCGTCCGAGTGGTGGCGCAGGCGCAGCGCGGCGGCATCCGCCGCGCCGCGCAGCTTGGCCATCTCGGCGGGCGGCAGGGTGCGGGTCGGCAGCGGCAGGCGCACGCGCTTGCCGGAGACGCCGGCCGGGCCGGGCTGGAAGGCCACCTGCACGTCGGGCTCGGCATGCGCCACGGCCCGCAGCGCGCCGGCGGTGGCGCGCTTGAATTCTTCCTGCCGGGTCAGGTCCTGCTTGGACATCGGATCAGCCGATCACGCCGAACAGCTTGCCGAGCACGAGCGCGGTCAAGGCGAGGTTGAAGGTCACCATCCACGTCAGCAGGTTGATCCTGCCATGAGCTTCGGCAAAGCGCGTGTTCACCACGGCGAAGCGCTGGTCGATGAGGGCGAAGCGCTGGTCCATCTTCGCATCAACCGCGGCGAAGCGCTGGTCCATCTTCGCGTCAACCGCAGCGAAGCGCTGGTCCATCTTCGCGTCAACCGCGGCGAAGCGCTGGTCCATCTTCCGATCCAGCGCCTCGATCTTCTGCTCGATCCCGCTGAAGCGGTGTTCATAGCCGGCCACTTCCTCGGACGCCTTGCGCGCCAGCTCGTCGGAGGCCCCGGCCTCCCTCAGGGCATCCCGCAAAGCTCCGAGCTGCAGCGCCATGGCGTCCCTCAGTTGGCCTTCTTCAGCTGCGTGCCCGTGGGCAGCTCCTCGTTGAAGCAGCGCTGGTAGTACTCGGCCACCGTGCTGCGCTCCGCCTCGTCGCACTTGTTCAGGAAGGTGAGGCGGAAGGCGAAGCCGATATCGTGGAAAATCTTGGCGTTCTCGGCCCAGGTGATCACCGTGCGCGGCGACATCACCGTGCTGATGTCGCCGGCGATGAAGCCGGCGCGGGTCAGGTCGGCCAGCGCCACCATCGCCTCCACCTGCTTCTTCATCTTCGCATCGCCCTCGACGCCCAGCTTCTTCAGGACGATCTCGGTCTCCATCTGGTGCGGCAGGTAGTTCAGCGTGGCGACGATGTTCCAGCGGTCCATCTGCGCCTGGTTGATCTGCTGCGTCCCATGATAGAGGCCCGTGGTGTCGCCCAGCCCCACCGTGTTCGCCGTGGCGAACAGGCGGAAGAAGGGGTGCGGCCGGATCACCCGGTTCTGGTCGAGCAGCGTCAGCTTGCCCTCCACCTCCAGCACCCGCTGGATCACGAACATCACGTCCGGGCGGCCGGCGTCGTACTCGTCGAATACCAGCGCGCAGGGGTGCTGCAGCGCCCAGGGCAGGATCCCCTCGCGGAATTCGGTCACCTGCTTGCCGTCCTTCAGGACGATCGCGTCCTTGCCGATCAGGTCGATGCGGCTGATGTGGCTGTCGAGGTTCACCCGGATGCAGGGCCAGTTCAGCCGTGCCGCCACCTGCTCGATATGGGTGGACTTGCCGGTGCCGTGGTAGCCCTGGATGATGGCGCGGCGGTTGAACGCGAAGCCCGCCACGATCGCCAGCGTCGTCTCCTTGTCGAAGACGTAGGCGTTGTCGAACTCCGGCACGTGCTCGGTGCGCGTCGAGAAGGCCGGCACCGCCAGGTCGATGTCGATCCCGAAGGCGGCACGCGCGTCCACCGTCGTGTCGGGCGTGTTGATGGCCGAGGTCGGACGGATCTCGGCGAGGTTGGCGACCTTGTTCATCG
>JAIEOP010000122.1 GCA_019750465.1 Acetobacteraceae bacterium
CGCGACGGCCAGCCTCGCCGCCCGCAACGCGACGCCGGCGCCGCGGCCGATGATGCTGCGCACCGCCACCGCCGCGCCGCCGCGCAGCACCGCCAGGATCGAGCAGGGCGATACCAGCCGCGGCACCATCCGCCGCCCTGCCGCTGCACCGGCACGGCCAGTGCCCGCGACGCCGACTCGGTCGCGGAAGTAGCGTCGGGCAGGCACCGCCTACGCCATTCCGCCTCGCGCCGCGGTCGGCCAGAGGCACTCCACCCGCCCCTTGCGCACGCCGACATACCAGTCGTAGCGGTCCACCGTCGGGTCGCAATGGCCGGGCACCAGGCGCAGCTTCTCGCCGAGCGGCGGCGCCGCGCCGCCATCCTCGATCAGCAGCTTGCCGTGCTCGTCCGACGCGCTGGCATAGCGCAGCCCGGGCCGGCTCGCGACGAGGGGCATGCCCGAATCGGTCGGCACCGCCTTGTGCCCGGCATCCAGCACACAGACGCCGGGAATCGCCCGGCTCATCACGGTTGCCAGCACGAACAGGCTCTGTCGGAACGGCGGCGGGTCCTGGTTGCGGGCGTAATCGGCATCCATGAAGACGTAGGAGCCGGCCTGGATCTCGGTGAACACGCCCGACGCCGCCTCGTGCCGGAAGGTGCCGGTGCCGGCGCCGCCGACGATGGGGCATGCCAGGCCACGCTGGCGCAGCTGCTCCACCGTGCGGCGCGCTGCCTCGGTGGCACCGGCGATCGCGGTGGCGCGCTCCTCCGGCGAGCGGCGGTGCTGGGCGCTGCCGTGATAGGCCTGCAGCCCGCCGAAGATCAGGTGCGGGCTGGCGGCGATGCGCTCGGCCAGCGCGACCGCGGGCGGGCCGGGCGGCACGCCGCAACGGGCGGCCCCGACATCGATCTCCACCAGCACGGTCAGGCGGATTCCGCCCGCCTCCGCCGCCGCCTCGCAGGCTGCGACCTGCACCTCGTCGTCGACGCAGACCGCCACGCTGGCGATGCCGGAAAGCGCCACCAGCCGCGCCAGCTTGCGCGCGCCGACCACCTGATTGCTCACCAGGATGTCCGGGATGCCGCCCCAGGCCAGCGCCTCCGCCTCGGCCACCTTCTGCACGCACTGCCCGACCGCGCCGCGCGCCATCTGCTGGCGTGCGATCACGGCCGATTTGTGCGTCTTGGCGTGCGCGCGCAGCTTCGCCCCCGTGGGCGCCAGCAGCGCCGCCATCGTATCCAGGTTGTGCTCGAAGGCATCGAGATCGAGCAGCAGGGCGGGGGTATCGATCTCCTGCTCGTGCATGCCGGGCTCGGCGGGGGGCGGTTGCAGCATGGCGGCGGTCCTCCTCGCGGGCAGGGTAGGGGCGCGGGCGCGGGCCAGAAAGCGCTGGGGAAGATGAACTCCCCCGGATCCCCTCCTTTTCGTGCCGGTCATTCTTCGGGAGGCACCGGGCGTGCGGGAGGATCGGCGTGCAGGACAAGGCGGGGCCAGCGGGCCTGCCAGCGCTTCGCCGCCGCCCGCTGCAGGAATGCGCCGTGCTTCGCGGTGCCGGGCGCGAAGCCGGGCGTCGGGCGCAGCACCAGGCCGAGCAGGTCCTCCAGGCCCCAGGGTGCGGCGAGTTCCACGCCGCGCGGCGTCCAGCGCGCGACGACCGCCGTCGCCGTCTCCGGCCAGTGCGCCACGGCATCCAGCGTGCTGGCATAGGGCGCGTCGCCGTTGCGGCCGTGCATGCGCGCCTGGTTGCGCACCGACCAGGGCAGCGCTGCGCCCAGGCGGGCCTCGACGGCCAGGTCATCGGCCGCGGTGCCTGCGGGATCGAACCAGACCACATCGATGTCATACCAACTCGGTCAAAGGCTGACCCATGCGGCGCGCCAGATGGCGCGCCGAGGCCGCGGACGCGGCCCGCGCCCAATGGCGCGAAGCCAAGCCGCGCGGATGCGCGGCGCCCGGCGTCTGAGGGGCGTTGATGTGTCAACATCAACGCGCGTTGGTATCACTCGGCGGGTTGCTGCCGAAGGGCAGGCCGCTGAGCGCATCCCAGGCCGCATTGCGGATGCATCCCGCGCCGATCCAGGCCTCCGGCAGCGCCAGCGCCGCGACGGCCCGCAGCGCGTCCGCCAGCCCGGGCGTCGCCGCAAGGAAGGCGCAAAGCCCGGCCGCGTCCCTTATCGCGGCGGCGCCCAGCATCGCCCCGCATCCGCCCGCCAGCGCGGCGCGATCCAGGCCCGCGCCGCGCGGGGGCCGCGGCGGGTCTGGATGCGCACCGGCACCAGCCGATACTCCGGCCCCTCATAGGCGACGAGCCGGGCCAGGGCGGCCGCGTCCGTGCGCAGCACCACCCCTTCCGTCGCCGACTCCGCATCGCGCAGCAGCGTCGGCCAGGGGGTCCCACGCAACGCCACCCGCCGCCAGCCCGCCAGCCGCGCCGGCAGCAGCCGCCGCGCCAGCCCGCGCTGCCCCGCCTGCCGCGCCAGCACCGCCGGATCGAGCAGCGTGCCGTAGAGGAACAGCGGCCGAGCGCTCACTCCGGCCGGATGCGCACGCTCTCGACCAGGGCGCGGATGCTGCTGATCTGGGTGCGCAGCATGGCCTGGAACTCCGCGCTGGTGCCGCCGCCGGGCTCGCCGCCGGTCTCCAGGATGCGGCGATTGATCTCCGGCACCTGGGCGGCCGCCGACACTTCCCGCTGCAGCCGCTGCACCACCGCATCCGGCGTGCGCGCCGGCACGAAGTAGCCGTTCCAGCCCTGCTGCTCGAGGTTGGGGAAGCCCATCTCGCGCACCGTCGGCACGTTCGGCAGCACGCGCGGCCGGGTCGGCGCCAGCGTGGCCAGCGCCTTCAGCGTGCCGTTGTTCACATGCACCATGCCGGTCGAGATCTGGTCCGAGCCGAGTTGCACCCGTCCGGCGACCAGCTCCTGCACCAGCGGCGCGGCGCCGCGGTAGGGCACGTGCTCCATCTGGATGCCGGCGTCGCGCTTCAGCGTCTCGCCGGTGAGGTTCATGCCGCTGCCGGGGCCGGTGGAGCCGTAGAAGACATCCGTGCGTCCGCGCGCCCATTCGACGAATTCGCGCAGGTTGTTCGCCGGGTGCGAGGCCTGGGTCAGGATGATGCCCGGCACGAAGGCGCCGACCGAGACGGCGATGAAGTCGCGCTCGATATCGTGCGGCGCGCGGCCGATGAATTGCAGCGCGCTCGTCGTGGTGACGAAGGTGAGGTTGTGGAACAGCACCACGTGCCCGTCCGGCGCCGCCTTGGCCACCACGTCGGCGCCGATCGAGCCGCCGCCGCCGCCGCGATTCTCCACCAGCATGGGCTGGCCCAGCGTCTCCGACAGGCGCTGGCCAAAGAGGCGGGCCAGCATGTCCGTGGTGCCGCCCGCCGGGAAGGGCACGACGACGCGGATCGGCTGGCGCGGCCAGTCGGCGCCGCCCCCTGTCCCCTGGGCCAGCGCCGGTGCGGCCAGCGTGGCGGCGCCAGCGCCGAGCAGCAGGGCGCGGCGGTGGATCGGGGTCATGAATTCGGTCTCCATCCCGGCAACGGCGGCGCGGATGCCGCTCCGGCTGAGATGGCAACGGCGCGGCGCCGGCGTCAACCGCCGCGGCCGCGCCGATCAGCCATCATCGAGCTGCACCCCGCTCTCGCGCACGATCACGCCCCATTCCTCGCGCTCGCGCCGGATGCGGGCGGCGAAGGCGGCGGGGCTGTCGGAGACGGTGGCGGCATAGTCCAGCCGCTCCAGCGCCTCGCGCATGGTGGGGTCCGCCGCCGCGCGGCGGATCGCCTCGAACAGCCCCTGCACCACCGGCGCCGGCGTGCCGGAGGGCAGCAGCATGCCGAACCACTCATCCTTGGTCAGCGCCGGATGGCCGAGTTCGGCGAAGGTCGGCAGGTCCGGGTATCGCGGCAGCCGCCGCTCGGACGACACGGCGAGGATCCGCACGCCCTGCGCCTGGAACGGGGCGATGTCGCCGAGCACGCCGATGAAGGCCTGGATGCGCCCGGCGAGCAGGTCCTGCATGGCCGGCGCGGCGCCGCGGTAGGAGACATGCTCCATCCGCGCCCCGATCGCGCGCGCCAGCATCACGCCGAGGAAGTGCGGCGCGGCGCCCGCCGCCGGCGAGGCGTAGGGGATCTCCGGCTGCGTCCGCGCCCAGGCGACGAAGCCCTGCAAGTCGCGCGCCGGATGCGCGGCGGGCACGGCAAGGGCGAAGGGAAAGCTCACCACCGTCGAGACCGGGAGCAGGTCCACCAGCGCGTCGTACCGCACCTGGCGCGGGAAGACGTGCGGCTGCAGGGTGAGCATGGAGGCCGGGGTCTGCAGGATGGTCTCGCCATCGGGGATGGCGGCCTTCACCGTCTCCACGGCGATGCGCCCGGCGGCGCCGGTGCGGTTCTCGACGACGATCTGGGTGGCGTAGGCGGCCGGCCCGCGCAGGCGCTCGGCGTAGAGCCGCGCGATCACGTCGGAGGAGCCGCCGGCGGGAAAGCCGACGATGATGCGGGCGGGGCGGGCGATGGTCTGCGCGCGGAGGAGGGCCTGGGCGGCAAGGACGCCGGCACCGGTCAGCACGACGCGGCGGGTGAGGCGGATCATGGCGACGCTCCTCTCTCCCCCGCTGGAGGGCCGGGGTGGGGGTGGGCCATCCGCGCTAATGCCACAGCCGGTGTTCTGCGTTGAGACCTGTCTCGGCATGAGGTGTGCCATGGCGGTGCAGGCGGCGGACTGGTTGCG
>JAIEOP010000119.1 GCA_019750465.1 Acetobacteraceae bacterium
CCGCCGCGCCGGGAGCGGCAGGCGCAGCGTCGCCGGACACGCCCCCGCAACCCACGGGGCCCGAGCGCCGGCTGCGCATCATCTCGCCCGAGCGGCTGGAGGCGGAGGCACGCGCCGTGCTGCCGGCCGCCAGCTACGACTTCATCGCCGGCGGCGCCGGGGCGGAGCTGACCGCGCGCGCCAACCGCGCCGCCCTGGACGCGGCGACCATCACCCCGCGGGTCCTGACCGGCGCGGCGGGGGCGCAGCCGGACCTCTCGCTCACCCTGCTCGGCGCGGCGCTGCGCCACCCTGTCCTCGTCGCGCCGATGGGGCTGCACGGCCTGGCGCATCCGCGCGGCGAGGTGGCGACGGCGGAGGGCGCGGCGGCGGCCGGCGCGCTGTTCATGCCGGCCATGGTGGCGACCCGCAGCCTGGAGGAGGTGGCCGCCGCCATGGGCCCGGAGGCGCCACGCTGGTTCCAGATCTACGTGCCACGGGACCGCGGCATCACGCTCGATCTGGCGGCGCGGGCGCGGGCGGCGGGGTATGGCGCGCTGGTGGTCACGGTGAATGCGCCGGTCGCCGCGGGTTTCCGCGAGCGCGACTTGGCCAACGGCTTCGCCGTGCCGCCGGCCCTGACCTCGGGCAACGACAGGCCGGGCTACGCGCATGCGCTGGTCGGCAGCACCGATGCCGGGCTGCGCTGGGCCGACATCGAATGGCTGGCGGCGCGGGCCGGGCTGCCCGTGGTGCTGAAGGGCATCCTGGCAGCGGGCGATGCGCGCCGGGCCGTCGCGGCCGGGGCGGCGGCGATCATCGTCTCCTCGCATGGCGGCCGGCAATTCGATGGCGCGCCGGCCGCCTTCGCCGCCCTGCCGCGCTGCGTCGCGGCGGTGGAGGGACGGATCCCCGTGCTGATGGACAGCGGGATCCGGCGTGGCGTCGATGCGATGAAGGCGATCGCCGCCGGGGCGAATGCAGTCTGCCTCGGGCGGCCGGTCTGGTGGGGGCTCACGCTCGGCGGCGCCCCCGGCGTGCAGTCGGTGCTGGACCGGGTGGTGGCGGAGCTGGCGACGGCGCTGCGGCTGGCCGGGTGCGCAAGCCTCGGGGAGGTGACGGGGGAGTTGCTGGCCGGCGGGTAGCGACAACCCCCACCCCGGTTCGACGTGTACGTCGAACCCCCGCAATGCGGGGGAGGGGGCTTGCATGATGCAAGCAGGCGTGCTTGCATCATGCAAGCCATGCCGCCCCGCACCGACTTCGCCCAGCAGCTCTGCCCCGTCGCCCGCACCATGGCGGTGCTCGGCGAACGCTGGGCCATCCTGGTCCTGCGCGAGTGCTTCACCGGCGCCTCCCGCTTCGACGAGTTCGAGCGGCGGCTCGGCATCGCGCCGAACATCCTCGCCGCCCGCCTGCGCGGCCTGGTGGAGCACGGCGTGCTGGAGCGGGTGCCCGCGGAAGGCGGCCGGCATGAATACCGGCTGACGGAGAAGGGGCGCGACGTCTTCCCGCTCTATCTCGCCCTCAAGCGCTGGGGCGATCGCTGGATGGCTCCGCCGGAAGGCCCGCTGGTCGAGCTGCGCGAGCGCGCGACCGGGCGCGAGGTGGCGGCCCCGCCGCCCCTGCGCAGCGATGGCCTGCCGCTCATGCCCGAGGACGTGGTGGCGCTGCCTGGCCCCGGCGCCCCGCCGGCGCTGCGTGCGCGCCTCGCCCGCACACCCAAGGACCCCGCTGATGCCGCCTGACGCCGCCCTGGCCGTCGCGCCGCTCGCGCCGGCGCCCGCCGCCACGCCCGCGTCCGGCGTGCTGCTGCGCCGCATCCTCTCGCTGGCCGCGCCGACCTTCGCGGTCGCGCTGCTGCAATCCGCCGGCATGCTGGCGGAGACCTGGCTCGCCGCGCGCCAGGGCACGGCGGCGCTGGCCGGCTGGGCGGTGGTGCTGCCCTTCGCGCTGCTCATCCAGATGATGTCGGCCGGCGCCATGGGCGGCGGGGTGGTGGGCGCCATCGCCCGCGCGCTCGGCGCCAACCGGCGCGACGAGGCGGCGGCGCTGGTGGCGCATGCGCTGGTGATCGCGCTGGCGGCGGGGCTTGCCTTCACCGTGCTGCTCGCCGGCTTCCCGCGCACCATCTTCGGCCTGGTCGGCGGCGCGGCGGCGGCCGAGGCGGCGGCGACCTATGCGATCCTGCTGTTCGGCCTCGGCGCCATCCCGGCCTGGCTGGCCAATACCCTCGCCTC
The DNA here is from genome assembly GCA_019750465.1 of Acetobacteraceae bacterium. Classification (GTDB taxonomy): domain Bacteria; phylum Pseudomonadota; class Alphaproteobacteria; order Acetobacterales; family Acetobacteraceae; genus JAIEOP01. The sequence goes on from JAIEOP010000119.1 coordinate 2,220, forward strand.
GGTGCTGCGCGGCGGCGGGCGGCACGCGCTGTCGGCGCGGGTGATGGTGGTGACGGGGCTGGCCTATCCGCCGCTGGCCTGGGCGCTGATGGAGCCGCTCGGCATGGGGCTGTCGGGCGCGGGCCTCGCCATGGCGCTCACCCAGGCCGCGGCGGCCGGGGTGCAGGGCTGGGTGGTGATGCGGGGCGGGGCGGGCTTCACGCCGCGGCTCCTGGTGCCGCTGCGCGCCGAGCTGTTCGCCCGCATCCTGCGCGTCGGGCTGGTGGCCTCGGCGCTCGCGACGGTCGCCAACCTGGCGACCATCCTGGTCACCGCCCGCATCGCCGCGCATGGACCGGCGGCGGTCGCGGCCTATGGCGTCTCGGCGCGGCTGGAATTCCTGATGATCCCGATCGCCTTCGGCGTCGGCTCGGCGCTGACGGCGCTGGTCGGCCGGGCGGTGGGTGCGGGGGACTGGGCAACGGCGCGGCGCACGGCCTGGACGGGTGGGCTGCTCGCCTTCGGCGTCACCGGGCTGGTCGGCCTCTTCGTCACGCTGTTTCCCGGCGCCACGGCGCGCGCCTTCGCGTCGGACGCCGAGGTGGTGGCGATCGCCACGACGGCGCTCTCGATCATCGGGCCGGCCATGCCGGTCTTCGGGGCGGGCATGGCCTTCTACTTCGCCTCGCTCGGCGCCGGGCGGGTGCGCTGGCTCGTGGTGGCCGGGCTGTCGCGGATCGCGCTGGCGGTGGGGGGCGGCTGGCTGCTGGCGGAGGCGCTGGGGTTCGGCCTGCCCGGGCAGTTCCTGGCAGTGGCGCTGGGGATCGCGGCCTATGGCGTGTTCACCGCCTCCGCGGTCAGGCCCGGTGTGTGGCCGGGCGCGGCGCGCTGACCCCGGCACGGCATCGAACCGCCTCGCCGCGCCGGCAGTTTCGCCTATGCTCCGCACCGATCCGGCCGCAGCGCCGGGCGGAGCCGGAGGCTCGGACATGGCGGAACTCACCCTGCAACGGCGCGGCCTGATCCTTGGTGCCGCCCTGGCGCCCCTGGCGGCGCCGGGACTGGCGCGCGCCCAGGCCCGCGCCTCCGACTGGCCGACCCAGACGGTGCGCTACATCAATCTCTACGCCCCTGGCGGCGCGACCGACCTTGCCTCGCGCGCCTACTGCGCGGCGATGACGGCGATCACCGGGCAGCAATTCGTGGTGGAGAACCGCGCCGGCGCCGGCGGCACGGTGGGCACCGACGCCATCGCCAAGTCCCGCCCGGACGGCACCACCATCGGCCTCGGCAGCGTGGCGACGCTGGCGATCGCGCCCTCGCTCTTCCCGAGCCTGCCCTACCACCCGGAGAACGACTTCACCTTCATCTCCGGGCTCTGGCAGCAGCCCAACCTGCTGTTCGTGACCAACGACCTGCCGGCGCGGACGGTCCCCGAGCTGATCAGCCTGCTGAAGCGCAACCCGGGCAAGTACAGCTACGGCATCGGCGGCATCGGCACCACGCCGCACCTTTGCGGCGAGATGTTCAAGACGCGGGCCGGCGTGGACTTGCCGGTGGTCACCTATCGCGGCGGGGCGCCGGCGCTGGTGGACCTGATGGCGGGTCGCATCCAGGTGATGTTCGACAACATCTCCGGCCCCATCGGCGCGGTGCGGGACGGCAAGGCGCGCGGCCTCGCCGTGTCCAGCCTGCAGCGCAACCCCTCCGCGCCGGACCTGCCGCCGCTGACGGAATTCCTGCCGGGCTTCGACATCACCTCGTGGAACGGCGTGGTCGCCCCGGCCGGCATCCCGCCCGAGATGGTCGCCCGCATGAACGCGCTGACGCGGGAGGCGCTGGCCCGGCCCGAGGTGCTGCGCCACTACGGCGAGAACGGCGCCACGCCGTGGTGGACCACGCCGGAGGACTACAAGGCCTATCGCCGCGAGCAGGAGGCGCTGTTGTCCGCGGTGGTGAAGGCGTCCGGCGCGCGGGTCGAATAGTCGCCCATGAGGCATGATTTTGGAGCGTTATCTTTCGAGGAGACATCTGAAAATATTGAACTTGCTGCATCATTCAGGTATGCGGCCGGCCATTGAAAACGTCGCTTGAATGTCGGGAAGCCTCTCATGATCAGAAAGCTGGCCCTGGCGGCCACCGCCGCCCTTGCGATCAGTGGTGTCGCCCAGGCCGCGCCCGTCGTGTCGTCGCACTTCTCGACCGACGCGGCCTTCCTGAGCTTCCTGTCCGGCCGCGGCGTCACCCTGCCGGCGAACGGGATCTTCGTCGCCCAGGCACGCGCCGGCAACAACGGAGCCAATGGCGACTACGAGGCCGGGCTGCATGTTCCGCCGAATTTCACCAATACCGGGCCGATCGGCGCTGCCGGCCAGTTCGCCTGGGGCGGCGCCGCTCGACGCCGTGACCGAGGTGCCCGAGCCGGCCTCGGCGCTGCTGCTGCTGTCCGGGGTGGCCGGGCTGGTGCTGCTGCGGCGGCGCCACTCGGCCTGATACCAACTCGGTCAAAGGCTGACCCATGCGGCGCGCCAGATGGCGCGCCGAGGCCGCGGACGCGGCCCG
>JAIEOP010000250.1 GCA_019750465.1 Acetobacteraceae bacterium
CGCCGCGGCCGCGATGCCCCGCGCCACCGCCGCCGCGCTGCGCCCGCGGCGCCGGCTTCACCGCCACGATCGGGCGCGAGGTGTCGGCGCGCATGTCCTCGGCCGGGATGGCCTGGCGGATCAGCCGCTCCACCGCGCGCAGCTTCTCGATCTCGTCCGGTGCGCAGAGCGAGACGGCCTCGCCCGAGGCCCCCGCGCGCGCGGTGCGGCCGATGCGGTGCACGTAGCTCTCCGGCGTGTCCGGCAGGTCGTACTGCACGACGTGCGAGACGCCGGCCACGTCGATGCCGCGGGCGGCGATGTCGGTCGCCACCAGGATGGGCGCACGGCCGGACTTGAACTGCGCGAGCGCGTTCTCGCGCTGGCCCTGGCTCTTGTTGCCGTGGATGGCGTTGGCCGAGAGCCCGTCCTGCTCCAGCATCTTCACCACCTTGTCGGCGCCGTGCTTGGTGCGGGCGAAGACCAGCACGCGCTCCACCGTCGGGCCGCGCAGCAGCCCGGCCAGCAGGCCGCGCTTGCCGCCGGCCTCCACGTGCAGCACGCGCTGGCTCACCCGATCGACGGTGGAGGCGACGGGCGTCACCTCCACGCGCACGGGGTCGCGCAGCAGCTCGGCGGCCAGCTTGCCGATCTCGGCCGGCATGGTGGCGGAGAAGAACAGCGTCAGGCGCTGCTTCGGGATCACGGCGACCACCTTGCGGATCGCCGGCAGGAAGCCGGCGTCCAGCATCTGGTCGGCCTCGTCCAGCACGAAGGTCTGCGCGTGGTCGAGCCGCACGGTGCGCTCGCCCAGGTGATCCAGCAGGCGGCCAGGGGTGGCCACCAGCACGTCGACGCCGGCCGCGAGCGCGCGGCGCTGCGGCCCGTGCGCGACGCCGCCGAAGACGGTGGTGACGGAGAAGCCGAGATGCTTGCCATAGGTCTTGAAGCTGTCGGCGATCTGGCTGGCGAGCTCGCGCGTCGGGCTGAGCACCAGAACGCGGCAGCCGCCGCGCGGCGGGCGGCCGCCCTGCTGCATCAGGCGGTGCAGGATGGGCAGGGCGAAGGCGGCGGTCTTGCCGGTGCCGGTCTGGGCGATGCCGAGCAGGTCGCGCCCCTCCAGCACGGCCGGGATGGCCTGGGCCTGGATGGGGGTGGGCGTGGTGTAGCCGGCGTCGCTCAGCGCGCGCAGCAGGGGCGCGGCGAGGCCGAGGTCGGAGAACTGGGTCACTGGTTGGAACTGTCCTGGGTCACGCGGCGGGGCGGGCGCGCCCGGGTCCTGCCCGGCGCGGCCTGCCGCGGGTTTCGTGTGGCGACCCCGCGTGCCTGGGTCGATCCGGGGAAAAGCCTGTCGTGCCCGGCAGTTCGAATCCAGGGGCGGCGCGTCCCACCAGGGCAGGGGCCACCCGCGGGCCGCTCACGCGGCCGGGGCACAGCCGGGGCAAGGCGCCGCCGGCACGGCAGAGGTGGCATCTCGCAGGTGCGAAAGCAAGCGAAATCGCGGTTGCGGTCCGCAGGCCAGGCGTGCGGGCACGCCGGCGCCGGGGCTGCCATCCTGCGACGGCGGCGGCGGCGGCGCACGGCATCAGCGCGTCGGCAGGCGCCGGAAGCCGGGCTGGTCCGGCGGCTCGGCCAGGCTTTCCTCGATGGCGTCCACCCGCGCCAGGGGCGGGCCGCGCCGACAGGCCGAGAGCAGCGCCTGCACGGCGGGTTCCTCCCCGGCGAGCAGCGCCTCCACGCTGCCGTCGGTGCGGTTGCGCACCCAGCCATCCAGGCCCAGCCGCCCGGCCTCGCGCTCCAGCCAGTCGCGGTAGCCCACGCCCTGCACCCGGCCTTCGATCCTCAGCCGCCTTGCCCGCATGCGCCCTCACGCCCTGGTTGCCGCCAGCATGCCAGGGTCAGCATGCCAGGAACGGCGCGGTTCGGCGATGCGGGCCCGCGTGAATTTGCCGCGCGCGGCGAAACGCCCGAGCATCGCGGCGCACCCGATGCGGGAGGGGAACGCGCATGACGAAGATCCTGGTCATCCACGGCGCCGGCATGGACATGCGCGGCAAGGTGCAGGTGGAGGTCTTCGGCAGGATGACCCTGCCTGAATACGACGCCGCCATCCGCGGCTACGCCGCGGCGCTCGGCATCGAGGTCGAGATCTTCCATTCCAACCTGGAGGGCGAGGTGATCAACCGCCTCCATGCCGCGCACGAGGATGCCTCGGTCGGCGGCGCGCTGATCAACCCGGCCGGCTTCACCCGGGGCTACCCGGCGCTGAACGCCGCCATCGCCGGGGTGCGCTTCCCGGTCATCGAGGTGCACATCTCCAACCCGGCGAAGCGCGGCCTGGTCTCGGAGGTGCTGGCGGCCGGGCGCGGCGGGGTGAGCGGCTTCGGGCTCATCGGGTATGAGCTGGCGCTGCGCGGGCTGAAGGCGGTGCTGGCGGCGTAGGCCGGCCGGGGCGCCCGGCCGGGTCGCCGCCGCCACCCCTTGCGCTGACGGCCCTGCCTTCCTATCTCTGCCGGATCACGAGGGAGAACCGCCCGCATGAGCACGACCGAACTGGCCACCATCGGCGGCGGCTGCTTCTGGTGCCTGGACGCCGTCTACCGCGACCTGCGCGGCGTCAGCTCCGTGGTCTCGGGCTATGCCGGCGGCCATACCCGGAACCCCACCTACGAGGAGGTCTGCGGCAAGCGCACCGGCCATGCCGAGGTGGTGCAGATCGCCTTCGACCCGGCCGAGATCTCCTACGCCGACCTGCTGCGCGTCTTCTTCACCATCCACGACCCCACCACCAGGGACCGCCAGGGCAACGACGTCGGGCCGCAGTACCGCTCCATCATCCTCACCCACACCCCGGAGCAGGAGCGCACCGCGCGCGAGGTGATGGCGGAGGTCACGGCGGCAAGGCTCTGGCCGGCGCCGCTGGTGACGGAGGTGGCGCCGCTGGACGTGTTCTGGCCCGGCGAGCCGGAGCACCAGGACTACTTCATGCGCACGCCCTGGAGCGGCTATTGCCAGGCGATCATCGCCCCGAAGGTCGCCAAATTCCGCAAGACCTACGCGGACCGGCTGAAGCGGTCCGCGGCCTGAAGGAGACCCCGCCATGGCCCTGTTCAAGCGCGACGTCGCGCCGCCGGCCGAGTCCTTCCCCGTCGAGAAGCCGGAGGCCGAGTGGCGCGCGCAGCTCCCGCCCGCGGCCTTCCACGTGCTGCGCGGGCACGGCACGGAGCGCGCCGGCACCAGCCCGCTGAACGCCGAGAAGCGCGCCGGCACCTACCTCTGCGCCGGGTGCGGGCAGAAGCTGTTCGATGCCGCCACCAAATTCGAGAGCGGCACCGGCTGGCCGAGCTTCTGGGAACCGCTGGCCGGGGGTGTCGGCACCACCACCGACCGCAGCTTCTTCATGGTGCGCACCGAGGTGCACTGCGCCAATTGCGGCGGGCATCTCGGCCATGTCTTCCCGGATGGCCCGCCGCCCACGGGCCAGCGCTACTGCATGAACGGCGTGGCGATGCGGTTCGAGCCGGCGGGGTAGGGCGCACCCCCAGCCCCGCCGGCCCGGCACGCCTGGCGTCCTCGCACGGAATTCGGCCGCATTCCCATGCCGTGATCCGCTTGCCGCTGGACAAGCGGGCCGGTTCGTGCCGAATCCGCCCCTCCCCCCCGTCGCGGCGAAGGCACGACTCCCGATGCGACGCCTGCTGGCCCCCCTGTACTGCCTCCTCCTGCTCGCCGCGTCCCCTGCCGCGCGGGCGGACCTGGTCTACGTGCTGAACTCGGGCGATGCCTCGATCAGCCTGCTGGACGCCGGCGCGCGGGTCGAGCTGCGCCGGATCCCCACGCTGCGCGAGCCCCACCACCTGGTCCTCACGCCGGACCGCCGCTTCCTGGTGGTGGCGGATTCCGGCGGCAACGAGCTGCTATACCTCGACCCCGCCACCGGCGAGACGATGCGCCGCGAGCGCATCAGCAACCCCTACCACCTGGAATACAGCCCGGATGGGCGCTGGCTGGTGATCGCCAGCCTGCGTCGCGACCAGGTCGATTTCTACGACGCCACCGCGGGCTCCGACGGGCCGCTGCGCCTGGTGCAGCGGCTGAAGGTCGGCGACAAGCCGAGCCATATCGCCTTCAGCCCGGACGGCGCGACGGTGTTCGTGACGCTGCAGGGCGACGGCGCGGTGATGGCGCTCAGCCTCGAGACGCGGGAGGCGCTGTGGCAGGCGCCGGTGGGGCCGGAGCCGGCCGGAATCCTTTGGCATGACATCCCCGGCCTCGGGCCGCGGCTGATCGTCGGCATCATGGGCGCCGATCACTTCGCCGTGCTGAACCCGGAGACGCGGGTGGTGGAACGCACCATCGTGGTCGGCCGCGGCGCGCACACCATCTTCCGCAGCCCGGACGGGCGGACGCTCTGGGCCACCAGCCGGGTGGACAGCCGCCTCACCGCCATCGAGCCGGCGACGCTGGCGGTGCGGCAGGCGCACGACATCCCGGGCGGCCCGGACTGCCTGGCCTTTGGCCCGGATGGGCGGGTCTGGATGACGCTGCGCTGGGTGGCGCGGATCGCCGCCCTGGACCCGGCCAGCGGCACCCTCGAGACGATGCGTGTCGGCCGCTCGCCGCACGGCATCTTCGTGCAGCCGCGGCGCGACCCGGCGGCGCGGCCGGTGGCCGGCACCGGCGTGCCGCCTTTGCCGGCGCCGACGGGCGCCAGGCCCGCGCCGATCCCCGCCAGCTACACCGCCCCCGCCGCGGTCGGACGGTGACGCGGCGCAGCCGCCGGGCGCTGCT
>JAIEOP010000214.1 GCA_019750465.1 Acetobacteraceae bacterium
GTCGCCGCCCGCTTCGCCGCCCTCGCCGCCGCCGCGCCGCCCGGCTACGCCACGTTGTCCCGGCTGCGCGCGGCCGCGCTGCAGGCCGAGGCCGGGGACCGCGAGGCGGCACTGGCCGGCTGGGACGCGATCTCGCGCGACACCGGCGTGACGCCGCTCTACCGCGACCTCGCCACCCTCCTCTGGGGCCTGCACGCGCTGGATGGTGGCGACGCCGCTGCCGTCGAGGCACGGCTGGCGCCGCTTGCCGCGCCCGGGGGCACCTGGCGGTTCTCGGCCGAGGAGGTGCGGGCGCTCGCCGCCATCCGCCGCGGCGAGACGGAGCAGGCGCGCCGCACCCTGGCCGGCCTTGCTGGCGACCAGACGGCACCGGAGGGGGTACGCCAGCGGGCCGGACGGCTGCTCTCGGGGCTCGGTGGCTGATGGCGGCTAGCATGTCCGGACCACCACCACGCACCGCCCTGGCGCGCCGCACCGCCCTGCTCGCCGGCAGCGCGACGCTGCTCGCGGGTTGCGAGACGCTGACCGACTGGACGGATTCGCTGTTCGGCCGGCGCAAGGTGCCGCTGTCGGGCGAGCGCCTGCCCGTGCTCAGCGCCGAACGGCCGCTCGAGGTGGACGAGGGCGGCGCGCCGCTGGAGATCCCGGCCCCGGTACCGCGGGATGCCTGGCCGCAGGCCGGCGGCGGGCCGACCCATGCCCCCGGCCATCCGAGCCTTCCCGCGCCGCTGGTGCAGCGCTGGAGCACCTCGGTCGGCACCGGCGCGGCCTATCGCCGGCGCCTCACCGCGCCGCCGCTGATCGCCGGCGGCACCGGCTACGGCATGGATGCCTTTGGCCGCGTCGGCGCGGTGGACATCGAGCGCGGGCGCCTGCGCTGGGAGAAGGACACCCGGCCGCGGCGCGACCGCGACGGCGCCCTCGGCGGCGGCTGCGCCTTCGAGGCGGGCGTGCTCTACGTCGTCACCGGCCTCGCCGAGGCGATGGCGCTGGACCCGGCGGATGGCGCCGAGCGCTGGCGCGTGTCGCTGCCTGGCCCGGCGCGCGGCGCGCCGACCGTCGCCGGCGGCCGCCTCTATGTCCCGACGGTGGAGAACCAACTGCTCGCGCTCTCGGCCGAGACCGGCGAGCGGCAATGGACCTACCGTGCCCAGCAGGCGGCGACCATCGCGCTCGGCCTGCCGGCGCCGGCGGTGGAGGGCGAGGTGGTGCTGGCCGGCTTCGGCTCCGGCGAGCTTGCCGCCATCCGCACGGCCGACGGGCGGGCGATCTGGACGGAGGCGCTGACCTCGGCCCGCGGCGGCGGCTTCTCCGACATCGCGGCGATCACCGGCCTGCCGGTGATCGACCGCGGCCGGGTCTTCGGGGGCGGCCTGGGCGGGCTGTTCGTCGCCCTTGACCTGCGCTCCGGGCGGCGGGTCTGGGAACGCGACCTGGCGGTCGCCGAATCGCCCTGGACGGCGGGCGATGCGGTGTTCGTCGTCAGCACCTCGGGCGACGCCGTGTGTTTCGGGCGGGATGACGGGCGGGTGCGCTGGATCCGCCCGCTCGGGCGCTTTGCCCAGCCGGACCGGCGGCGCGACCCGATCACCTGGGGTCCGCCGTCTCTCGCCGGCGGGCAGCTGCTGATCGCCGGCAGCCACGCCCGCATGGCGATCCTCGATCCGCTGACGGGCGAGCGGAAGGGCGAGCAGCGCCTGTCCGGCCCGGTGACCCTGGCGCCGGCCTTCGCGCAGGGCGGCATGCTGCTGCTGACCGACGACGCCAACCTGGTCTGGATGCAGGGCACGGCGATCGGGTAGGGCAATATCCATCGGGGCGGGATCGCCCGGCTGGATGTCCTGCCGCCGACGATCGCCACCGGCATCTGCAGCACCATGGACTGCGCTAGAGCGGGATGCGTTGAGGCAGAATCGCCGCAAACGCTGAATCCCGCGACCCGGCAAAGGCTGGAGCGTGTTGCGTGAGCGCATGCGGACGCAATACGCTCTAGCGGCGCCGGTCCGGGGCCGGGGCTTTGCCGCCGCCCACGCGGCGCCCCATATAGCCGCCGACGCCCCACCTTCCCGCGGAGCCCCTTCCATGAGCGAGACCGCGAACGCGCCGGTGCCAGTGACCGTGCTGACCGGCTACCTCGGCGCCGGCAAGACCACGCTGCTGAACCGCATCCTCTCGGAGAACCACGGCATGAAGTTCGCCGTGGTGATCAACGAGTTCGGCGAGCTCGGCGTGGACAACGACCTCGTCGTCGACACCGACGAGGAGGTGTTCGAGATGAACAACGGCTGCATCTGCTGCACCGTGCGCGGCGACCTGATCCGCATCATCGGCGGGCTGATGAAGCGGCGCGACCGGTTCGACGGCATCATCGTGGAAACGACCGGCCTCGCCGACCCGGCCCCCGTGGCGCAGACCTTCTTCGCCGACGACGACGTGAAGGCGCGCACCAAGCTGGACGCGATCGTGACGGTGGTGGACGCCAAGCACCTGCCGGCGCGGCTCGAGGACAGCAAGGAGGCCGGCGAGCAGATCGCCTTCGCCGACATCATCGTGCTGAACAAGATGGACCTGGTGAGCGAGGCCGAGGCGGCGGAGGTGGAGCGCCGCATCCGTGCCATCAACCCGTATGCCGAGATCCGCCGCAGCACCAGGTCCGACGTGCCGATCGACGCCGTCATCGGCCGCGACGCCTTCAACCTGGAGCGCATCCTGGAGCGCGAGCCGGAATTCCTCTCCGGCGAGGACGATCACGAGCATGATTCGGCGGTGCACAGCGTGAGCTTCGAGGCGTCGCGGCCGATCGACCCGGAGCGCTTCAACGCCTGGATCAGCACCCTGCTGCAGCAGAAGGGCCAGGATCTGCTGCGCACCAAGGGCATCCTGCACTACGCCGGCGACGACCGCCGCTTCGCCTTCCAGGCCGTGCACATGATCGCCGATGGCGACTTCATCGGGCCGGTGAAGGCGGGCGATCCGCGGCGCAGCAAGATCGTCTTCATCGGGCGCGACCTGAACCGGCCGCAGCTGCGGCGCGGGTTCGAGGCGTGCCAGGTGGATGATCCGGGCGCGGTGGCGGCGGAGGTGGCGCGGTGGAGTCCGGATCGGGCGGGGTGAGGCGGGGGCGATACGCCGATAGGGTACCATCGCGATCCGGCCGCAGCAGCGGCAGCAGACCAGACACCAGGATAAGCCCAGCGCCGAAGAGCATCATTGCGCCGGGCACCTCGGCAAAATGTACAACGCCGAGCAGCACCACGATCGGCAGGCGGAGATAGTCGTACGGCGCGAGCGGCGAAACTTCCGCGGCACGCACCGCGACTGGGCCGAACCAAACGCCCAGCGTACCGGCGATTGCGAGCGGTAGCGGCGCTGGCCGTTCGGACAGCGGCAGCGGCTTGCGGAAGGCAGTGACAGACCCCAGCAGGGTCACCGCCGTCAACCAAGCGAGCGTCGTGGCCGGCGCATCACGGCGGCCAAGGTGCCGCCTTGCAATGATTGCCCCGGCATTCACCATGGCGCCGGCAAGCGCAGCCAGATAAGCCGGAAGCCAGTGGCCGAATGCGGGACCAACGACGAAGGTCGCTCCTGCGTATCCTAACGCGGTCGCCGTCCAACGCTTGCGCGACACCACCTCGCCGAGCAACACCACGCCTGGCACGGTCATCCAGAACGGCCTCGTGTAATTTGGCGCAGCTGCATCGGCCAGTGGCAGGTTCGACAGCCCGTAGAATACGAGCCAGAGCGACGCCAGCGTGAGAGCGCCGCGCAGCAGTTGCAGCCCGGGTTGCGGTGTATGCAGAAGCGCGTCGGGTCCCGCCCGGAGCGCGAGCACTGCCGCGAAGACGCAGGATCCAAGGCCGCGGAAGAGCGTGAGCCGATCAACTCCGACGCTTGGTCCGAGGTAGTGGACGGCAACGCCATCTACCAATAGGCAGGCTTGGCAGGCGACGAATATAGCGATGCCCTGCTTGGGCGTTAGACGGTTCGGCGGCGCGGCTCGGTTTGGCACCACGCCCGCAGCCCCTGCCCTTGCCAAGGTGTTCGAGACGCTCGCGCCGCTCATCGACTTGCACCCCGGCTCACGCTGAGCGTCCCGGAAAAGGGCATACTCCGACAGCGGCAGCGCGCTGCCGTTCCTCCTCGTGTGCCAGTTTGCGCGCCCAAGCGGCATAGTGGCCGCGGCGCAGCCTGCGTGAAGCGGGTATCAGTTGCCCACCGGAACGGCCGATCCGCCGTAGATGAAACCTGTGGCATGGTGGTCTGGCTGGTGGCGAGGTCGGCCTGGTCGTGGTGCGCCAAAGCCCGCGTATCAGTTGGACCCGGAAGGCCCGGAGCACCCCCGCATGCGCCATGGGCCGCGAGGCCCGGGAGCGCGCTGTCTAGATTTCCCCTTTTGGGCCTTCACCGGGCTTGGCAGAGGAGGAACGCGCGATGGAAGTGCTGCATGCCCGCTGTGCGGGGCTCGACGTGCACAAGGGCAGCGTGGTGGCGGAGGCGCGGATTGCCGCGCCGGGCGGGGCTTCGGTCGAGGTGCGGCGGTTCGACACGACGACGCCGGGTCTGCTGGCGCTTGGCGAGTGGCTGGCGGCGGCGGGCGTGACCCACGCCGCGGTGGAGGCGACAGGGGTCTACCGGCGCCCGGTCTGGCACGTGCTGTCGGACGGCGAGTTGCCGCTGGTGCTGGCGAACGCGGCGCATGTGAAGAATGTGCCGGGTCGCAAGACCGACGCGCCGAGCGCTTGTCGGGATTTCCGTGTGCGTCCGGTTGGTTGAACGTCATGGTCAGGCCATGGCCCGTGTGAAGCGCCGGCCGAAGA
>JAIEOP010000503.1 GCA_019750465.1 Acetobacteraceae bacterium
TCTTGCCGTGATCAACGTGCCCGATCGTCCCGATGTTGCAGTGCGGCTTCGTCCGCTCAAACTTCGCCTTCGCCATCTGACGGCTCCCTGCTCGATCCCCGCCCGTGCATCTGCCTCGTGGCCGGAAAGGGGCCGGGCGGGAAGCGGCGCTTAGAGCGGGATGCGTTGAGGCAGGATCGCCGCAAACGCTGAATCCCGCGACCCGGCAAAGGCTGGAGCGCGTTGCGTGAGCGCATGCGAACGCAACGCGCTCTAGGTGCCGCTTCCGCGCGGGTTGTCAACGGAGAAGCGGAGCAGGCGTGGCGGCTGGAGCGGGTGACGGGAATCGAACCCGCACAACCAGCTTGGAAGGCTGGGACTCTACCGTTGAGCTACACCCGCACCCGCCAGCCAGGATGGCACGCCGCGGCCCGCCAGGAACGGGCGGCGGGGAATGGAGGGGGTTGGATTCGAACCAACGTAGGCGCAAGCCAACGGATTTACAGTCCGTCCCCTTTAGCCACTCGGGCACCCCTCCAGAGGCCCCGTCAAGGCCGTTCCGCCAAGCGGAGCGCGGGGTTATCGCGCCCGTCGCCGGGCTGTCAACGCCGGCCTCGCGGCTCCACCGCGGGACGCAGGCTGGCGAGCGCCGACCCGGCCCGGCGCAAGGCGCCCGCAGCCGGCGGCCGGGCGGTCCACGTCCTGCGCCGGCGACCCGGGCGCCCGCCAGGCGCCGCGATGCCGGTTCCGCCGACGCCGCTTGCCCTTGGAGAAGCAGGGCATGGCTGTCCAGCCCTGTCGGTCGTCCCTCAAGGCGCCACCATCCCTGTCGACCACGCCTGGTACCGGGCCGCCGAGCGCGCCAGCGCCGCCTTGCCGTCCCGGACGATCTCGCGGTCGTGGAAGGCACCATAGATCGCCTCGAACGGGAGAGGCGCCAGGTACGCCGCCATCCGCGCGACCTCCGCCGCCGGCAGCGGGATCAGGCAGGGGTAGCTGCGCATGAAGCCGAGCCAGCGCCCGCCGGGCAGCACCTGCAGGATGTCGCCGGACAGGATCGCCCCCTTCCCGCCGGCACCCTGCGCCCAGTGCGCCACGGCGCCGCCGGCGAAATGCCCGCCGAGCCGGTGCAGCGTCACGCCCGGCAGCAGCGCGCGCGCCTCGCCCTCCCAGAATTCGAGGCAGGGATCCGGCCGCATCACAAGCGCCCGGTCCGCCGCGTGCAGGTGCACGGGCACGCCGAAGCGCCGGCCCCACTCCACCATCGCCGAATAGTAGTGCGGGTGCGAGATCGCCACCCCGGCCAGGCCGCCCAGCCCGCGGATGATCGCCTCCGTCGCGTCGTCCAGCAGCGCGATGCAGTCCCACAGCAGGTTGCCCGCCGGCGTGCGCAGCAGCAGCGCGCGCTGGTCGATCCCCACCGCGGGGAGGCTGCGGATGGCGAGGAGGTCCGGCTCCAGCATCCGCCAGGCATTGGCATGCGCGCCGCGCAGCGCCTCCAGCGTCGTCCAGGCCTGGCCGGAGGCGGGCACGTATTGCCGCTCATCCTCGCAGATCGGGCAGGCCGGCGGCGGCACGAGGCTCTCGACGAACTGCGTCCCGCAGGTGCGGCAGAGGAAATGCGGCATCGCCCTACAACCCCCGGTAGATGGCCGCCTCGAAGCGGCCGAGCAGGTCCAGCACCGGCGCATCGGCGAAGGGCAGGATCTGCGTCAGCAGCACGCCCGCCACGCCGCTCCGCGGATCGAGCCAGAACCAGGTGTTGCCGAGGCCGGCCCAGGCCAGGCTGCCGGCGGCGCGCCGGCCGGGGATGTCCCCCTCGTTGATCAGGAAGCCGAGGCCCCAGCGCTTCACCACGCCGGGAAAGGGATCGAAGCTGTTCGACATCGCCGGCAGCACGCTGCGCATCGCACGGAATTCAAGGCCGCCGATCTGGTTCCGCCCCATCTCGGCCACTGTGTCGGGCTGCAGGATGCGGGTGCCCTCCAGCGCGCCGCCGCCGAGCAGCATGCGCAGGAAGCGCAGGTAGTCCGGCCCCGTCGAGAGCAGCCCGCCGCCGCCGCCATGGAATTCCGGCGGGTCGATCTCCGGCACCGGCGGGACGTCGATCGGCACGAGCGTGCCATCCGCGCCGCGCCGATGCCCCCGCGCCCGCCGCGCCTGTTGCGCCGCGCCGGGGACGAAGCCGGTATCGACCATGCCGAGCGGCCCGGCGAGGCGCCGCTGCACGGCGACCTCCAGCCGGTCGCCGCCGGCCGCCTCCACCGCGCGGCCGACCCAGTCGGTGGCGATGGAATACTCCCACCGCTCGCCGGGCTCGAAGACCAGCGGCGCGTCGAGCGACGCCAGCCGCCCGCTGCGCGTTGCCGGCAACCCGGTGGCCTCCATGTAGCGGCCGATATCGGCGTTCCAGGTGTTGTAGGAGAAGCCCGCCGTGTGCGTCAGCAGGTGCCGCAAGGTGATCGCCCGCCGCGCCGGGCGCAGCAGCGGCTGCCCCGCCGCATCGAAGCCGGTGAGCACCCGCGGCGCGGCGAGGCCCGGCAGCAGCGCGCCGAGCGGCGCATCCAGTGCCAGCCGCCCCTCCTCCACCAACTGCATCGCCAGGACGGAGGTGACGGCCTTGGTCATGGAGGCGATCCAGAACACCGTGTCCGGCGTCATCGCCGCGTCGGACTCAACGCCGCGCCGGCCGAAGGCGCCGCGGTAGATCTCGCCCCCGCGGTCGGCGGCAAGCGCGACCACGCCCTGGACGGCGCCAGCGGCGACAGCCTCGCGCAGCGGGGCAGCGGGGTCGGACATGGGGCGGCTCCTCGCGCGGGTGGTCGGGGCGAGGATCGGCCCGGCGGGTGGGACGGGGCAAGCGTTGCCGGGGCGCCGCTCCATCGGAGGTATACGTCCGGTCCCGGCGGCGGGCTCGGAGATGCCCGGCTCAAGGCCGGCATGACGGGTGCCGGGCATGGCGGGTACCGGAGGCGACGGCTCAGGGAATTCGGGGTCGGGCGTGACCGGGATGGCGCCGGCGGCCCGGCGTCCAGGGCGCCGATAAAGCGTGCATCGTAAAGGATTTTATGCCTATATCCGGGGATGCCCCCACTCCGCACCCCTCTCCCCCCCGACGCCCCTCTCCCGCCCCGCTCCCGGCGCCAGGCCGCGTTTCCCCGATTCCCCGGGGGGTTTGCCCGCAACCTGCATCGGGCGTGCAAACCGGCCGGATCTCGCGGGGTCACGGCCACCCCCCGCCCGCCGGGGCATTTGTCCGAACCCCGCCCGCGCCACCCGCCCGCCTGCCCCGAAGCCCTTCGAATCGCAGGCTTGTCTCCCCCCACCCTCGCCCCGCCGCCAGGCATCGGGCGGGGTCCGGGGGCCGGGGCGCCCCACGGCGGGGGTCGAGGAGGCGGCACCGCCCCGCCGGGGCCGGGGCAGCGCCCCGGCCTATCGTCCCCGCCGCACCCCGCCCGCCTTCGGCGCCTCGAAGCCGAAGAACCGGAAGGTCTCCGCCATGTGCGTCGGCAATCCGGCGCTCGCCTCCACCCACCCGCCGTCCGGGTGCGGCAGGCGCAGCGCGCGGGCGTGCAGGTGCAGCGCGCCGGGCAGCCCCTCCAGATGCGCCGCCGCGCCGCCGTACTTGCCGTCGCCCAGGATCGGCGTGCCCAGCCCCTCGGCGCAGTGCACGCGCAGCTGGTGCGTGCGCCCCGTCAGCGGCCGCAGCTCCAGCCACGCGACGCGCCGCTTGGCGCTGTCCAGCACGCGGAATTCGGTGATCGCCCGCACGCCCGCGCGCGGGTCGTCCACGGCGTGGGTGCGTTCGCCGCGCGGGCCGCCCTCCCTCACCAGAGCGAGGTCGATCACGCCCTCGCGCCCGGGCGGCTCTCCCACCACCACGGCCCAGTAGGTTTTCTGCACGTCCCGCCCGCGGAACGCCTTCGCCAGGAAGGCGGCGGCCGCGGCGGTCCGCGCCAGCACCAGCACGCCGGAGGTGTCGCGGTCCAGCCGGTGCACCAGGCGTGGCCGTTCCTCCGCCTCGAATCGCAGCGCGTCCAGCATGGCATCGAGGTTGCGGGTGATGCCCGGCCCGCCCTGCACGGCCAGGCCGGGGGGCTTGTCCAGGATCAGCACGTGGCGGTCGCGGTGCAGGAGCATGCGCTGCAGCGCCGCGGCGTCGCGCTCGGAGACGGCGGCGCGCTCCTTCGGCACCGGCGCGGGGCCCTCCGGCAGGGGGGGGATGCGCACCGCCTGGCCGGCGGCGAGGCGCGTGGCGGCCTCCGCCCGCTTGCCGTCCACCCGCACCTGGCCGGTGCGCAGCATCTTCTGCAGCGCCCCCTGGGTGAGCTGCGGGTAGTGGCGGCGGAACCAGCGGTCGAGGCGGGTATCGGCCTCCTCGGCGGAGACGGTGCGGTGGCTGATGGTCATGCGCCCAGCATAGCGCATCCGGCCGGCGCACAGCGAAACCCGCCGCCGCTGGTGCACTGCCGCTGCCGGAAAAACAGCCGAGTTAACAAGGCGTTTCCGAGGCGTTGTTAAGACATAGTCCAAACGTTGGAAGCGGTGAGATGAAGAAGCATCCGCGACTCTCATTTCTATATGGCAACACAACAGGACATGGATGCGACCGAGCGATCCTTGTGCCTGGGCCATCGGGACTTGCCACCGCTGGCGTGTTACGGCAGACGTCAACGGATGAGCACGGGAAGCATGCCGGCCGCCGCCATCGCGGCCACCCTGATCCTGGCCTTGCCCGCGGCGGAAGCCGTCGCGGGCCCGCCGCCCTCCCACATCGAAAGCGCCGGGCAGGCCGCCCTGCCGCGCCCGAAGGACCGCCCGGGGCCCGGGGTACAGCTTGCGGACGCCGCGCC
>JAIEOP010000021.1 GCA_019750465.1 Acetobacteraceae bacterium
GACGAGAGCGACATCGCCCGCGCCATCCGCGAGAGCGGCCAGGACACCGTCGGCCGCGCGGGCGAGGAGATCGTCCGTCGGCAGCTCTCCGTCCCGCCGACGCTGACCGTGCGCCCCGGCTTTCCGGTGCGCGTCATCGTCCACCGTGACCTCGTGCTCGAGCCCTACGGAGACTGACCCATGCGGAAGCTGAAGCTTGGCCCGATCCTCGACGACCGTCCGGTGAAGCTCACCGTGGAACTGTCTGCCGAGCTTCACCGCGACCTGGTCGCCTACGCCGAGGCCCTTTCGCGTGAGACAGGGCAGCAGGTGGAGCCCACGAAGCTCGTCGCGCCCATGCTGGCGCGATTCCTCGCGAGCGACCGGGGGTTCCGCTCAGCGCGACGGGCCGCGCCTCCCATGCTCGCGCCGCAGCGTCAGTCTGCGCCGCCGCGCGAAGGCGGATCCTGAATCGCGCAGAGCAACGCAAGGAACCGGCGCAACGCCGGATTGTCACGCTTGGGATCCCAATATGCCGCAGCCTCCACCATCGTTGGGCCGTTTTCGTCGCCGACCGGCCGAAAGACGACACCCGGGTAGGACGCACCCGAGGCGGATTCCGCCAGCACCGCGACGCCGAGGTCGGCGCCAACGAGGTTGAACAGCGCCTCGCGGCCGATATCGTGCGCTGCGAAGCGTGCTCCGTGACCAGCCGGCAGCAACCCCTCGACCTTTGCGCGCGCCTCCGGCCCGGAGCCGCGGGACGTGACGATAAAGGTCTCACCAGACAGGTTGTGCCATGGGACGATCGATCGATCGGCAAGGCGGTGCCGCTCGGGTAGGGCGACCATGCCGGCCTCCTGCCAAAGAGCCAGACGGTCGAGCCCCGGCTCGTCGTTCGGGCCCAGCAGCAGGGCGAGGTCAACATTTCCGCGACGAACCGCGGTCAGGAGGTCGTGCCTCCCTCCCTCCCGAAGCCACACCTCGATTCGTCGACGCTGCCGGACAAATCGGACCAAAGAGTCCCGGAAGCGGCCAGTTGAAGCCGAAAAGTAGGTGCCGATCACTAGCCGTCCGGTCGCTGCCGATCCGGCGTCCCGCGCGCGGCTCGCCGCGTCGCGCACCTCGTCGAGCAGCCGCGTCGCGTCCGCGAGGAACCTTTCGCCCGCCTCTGTCAGCTTTACGCCCGATGATCGCCGCTCGAAAAGGGACACGCCGAGCCCATCCTCCAGAGCACGAAGCCGCCGGCTGACCGCCGATGGTGTCAGACCCACCCCGCGCGCCGCCACGCGGATACTGCCGCTTCGAGCCACCGCGATCGCCAGCGTCAGGCCACGCAGGTCGATTGCCCCCAGGAGGCCAGCGCTCGCTCCCCACCTTTCAGGCTGTCGCGGCACCTAGGCCAGCCTCCATTGCCGGCCGACCCCGATCCCGGTCGCGCACGGAGTTTGGAGCGCGCCTCAAGCGCGCAGGACCGGGCCTTTCTGCAATCAATGCGGGCAGCGTGCCTGAGCCAACCGCCGAACTGCAATCACATTTCGGGAACCGAGCGCCCGACGTGACAGGCTTCGATGCGGTACAGGGAGACCGAGTTGAACCGGCAATTTGTTATCGGACCGATTTTCCTCGCGGCACGAGCCGCGGTGAATGAACAGCCTCGGTCATGGTCGCAAATCCCGTGCGCAGGTCGAGGCTGCTCGCAAGCTGCACGCACCGTCGGGGGTGAATCGCGAGCATCGTCAACGTCAACCCTGGCTCGGGCTTCACGACCAGCCTGAACGAGACGCGCGTCCCTACGAAGAAGGTGCGGGGGCCGCCGAACTGAGTGGAACGCTTGGACCGGCGAGCCCCTGAGCTTCAATGCGCCGACGTCGGGCCCGCTTGGGGCCGACGGGTTTCATCAGCTGTTGGATATGGGCCGCAATCCTATCGGCTGCGCCGAGAAGGACAGCGTCCGCCGAATGGATGTACCGTGCCGTGATCGACCCGCTGCGATGGCCGATCAGCGCGGCAATCGTCGATTCACCGTAACCGAGATCGGCCGCTACAGACGCGAACGAGTGGCGAAGCACGTGCGGCGTGATGTCTCGCGGCACATCGCCGAGCTTCATGACGCGTTCCCAAAAACCGGTGAACCCGGTCAGCGACCCGTCACCCCTCGATGCGGGAAACACAAGTTCGCGGTCACGCTCGCGGGCCGCCAGAATTGCGATAACCGGTCTGGCCAGCGGCCGCATCGATGCGCCGGTCTTCGTATCGCCCAGACACGCGGTGCGACGAGCAAGGTCGAGCTCGGACCACCTCAGCGCCAGCACCTCGCCGCGACGCCACCCAGTGAGGGCAAGAGCGCGTATTGCATCGACTGCGGGCTGCCAGATCTGCTGCTCGATTGCCCTCGACAGAGCCATGCCGACCAGCGCGTATTCCGCATCAATCAGACGACGCTGTCGCTTCCCATCCGCGAAGCGGGTCACGCCGTGCACGGGATTATCGACGCGAAGGCCCTGTCGCACGGCATAGCCGAAGATCGCGCCTAGAAGGCCCACAGTGCGCGTTGCGGTGCCGCGGCCACCGCGAACGTTCGCGACACCTCGGGCCTTTGTCTTGACGCGGACCGCGGACTTACCTTCGGCGACCGCGTGCATGAAGCGCTCAACGTCATCCCGCGCAACAGCGGCCACCGACAGCTTGCCGAGCAGCGGCTTGATGTGGCGAACCACTCGGCCGCGATCGGTCATCAATGTGCTCGGCTTCTTCCCCGCCCGGCGTCGCGTGAGAAGGCGACCAGCCTCGGCTTCCTGCAGATACTCGTCGCAGAGTTCAGCAACGGTCGTGATCTGGGAACGCTGCCGGCGCTTGTCGCCTGCGGGATCCGCGCCATCAGCGACGAGACCGAGCAGCCGCTTCGCTTCGATCCTCGCCGTCTCCGGCGTCCATGGGGCGCCATGGCGGCCAATTGTGTAGCGGCGGGGACGTCCGTCGCGCGTCCGATATAAAACCACGTAGGCGATGGATTTACTGCGCTGCCGCCGGGCGCCGAAGCCTGCCACCGCGCTATCCCAGACCTCCTGGTTCGGCGCGAGCGCGGCCACCTCTCGGAGCCCGATCCGCCGACGTTCGATCGCCATGCTACGTGCCTCCACCATCTGGCTAGGTAGCAGATAGGTAGCACGAACACGGAAATCCCGCGAAGCATCGTCGCGTCAGCGGCGGTCTTAAGCTTTTGAATTATCGGAGATCGTAGAGCTTCGGCAGGCTCTGTCGCGCCCTCGGTATGCCCAGTTGAAATCTCTCCGAAGGCAGAGGTCGAAGGTTCGAATCCTTTCGGGTCCGCCAATTTATCTACACTAATCAACGCTCTAGCGGAAGCAGTTTTCCGCTTGGTCGTGCTGCAAGTGCTCACGGAAGCACCACGGAAGCAATCGGCGGGGAATGCGTCGTACGGCGGGCCGGCCGAATCAGGCGTGGCGCCCGATTTTCTCGTCCGTCCGGGACTGCAAATCGTGACGCCGAGGCGTCTAGGGCGCTCCTGCAACGGTTCCGTGACCGCACCACCCTGACACCCCTCCCGCTGAAATGTGATTGCAGCCTGTTCCGTGGCTCAGGCAGGCTACCCGCTTCGATTGCATAGAGGCTCGGTCCTGCGCGCCTAAGGCGCGCTCCAAACTCCGTGCGCGACCGGGATCGGGGTCGGCCGGCAGCGGAGGCTGGTGAAGTGTCGCGGCGGCCGGAGCGGCGCAAGCAGGCGGCGTCCCTGCTGGGCGCCATAGACCTGCGCGGGATGATGCTGGCGGTGGTGGTGGCGCGGACGGGCAGCCTGCGGCTCGCGGCGCTCGAGGTCGGGCTGCCGGCATCGGCGGTGAGCCGGCGGCTGCGTGCCCTGGAGGATGGGTTGGGCGTGTCGCTGTTCGAGCGACGCCCATCCGGCATGAAGCCCACGGCCGCCGGCGAGGACTTCCTCGTCGAGGCGGCGCGCGTGCTGGGCGGGATGCAGTCGGCCGCCGCGCGGGCCAGGGAGGCTGGATCGGCGGCGACGGGGCGGCTGGAGATCGGAACCTATTTCTCAGCCTCGAAAGGAGGGTTCCGCGGGGCGCTGCTGGGGTTTGTGCAGCAGAACCGCGGGGTCGAGGTCTGGCTGCGCGAGGGGTGTCGGGACGAACTACTGACCGCCGTTCGGCGTGGCGAGGTCGATCTGGCGCTTCTGCTGGGGCCGATGGAGGAGCCAGGCCTGGACCGGCTGGGTCTGTGGCATGAAGTCGGCATGATTGCGCTGCCGGAGGAGCACACGTTGGCCAGCCAGCCGATGGCGTTCTGGTCCGACCTTATCGCGGAGACCTTCATCATCGCGCGCCGAGGGTCGGGGCCGGAAGCGCGAAGGAAGATCGAAGCGCTGCTGCCGTCCGGCCATAGAGCGCGTTTCGTCGAGCAGGACGTCGGCCGAGAGGCGATGTTCAACCTCGTCAGCACGGGCCTCGGCGTCGCCGTGCTGGCGGAGTCCGCCTCGGGGGCGTCCTATCCCGGCGTCGTGTTCCGGCCCGTCGCCGATGAGACTGGACCGACCATGGTAGAGGCCGCGGCGTACTGGGACCCCAAGCGCGACAACCCCGCCTTGCGTCGTTTCCTGGCGCAGTTGCATGCGACTCAGGGATCGCGCGCTGGCTGAGCCTGCGGCCCGCGCGATCGAGGCGCGGGCCGGCGTGCAGAGCGAAACCCCCGGTCGCTCGCCAGGAACCGCGCCAGCATCGGCGCGACGAGCTTCGTGGGCTCGACCTGCTGCCCCGTCTCGCATGAGAGCGCTTCCGCGTAGGCGGCCAGGTCACGATGAAGCGCGGCCGGCACTTCGACGGTGAGCTTCACCGGACGGTCGTCGAGGATCGGGCCGAGCTTCAGCTTCGGCATGGGTCAGCCTCCGTAGGGCTC
>JAIEOP010000350.1 GCA_019750465.1 Acetobacteraceae bacterium
CACCCGCTGCCGCACATGCCGGTGGTGAAGGACCTCGTCCCCGACCTCTCGCACCTCTACGCCCAGCTGCGCAGCGTGGAGCCCTGGCTGAAGTCCGACACGCCGCCTCCGCCGGATGCGGAGCGCCTGCAGTCGAAGGAGGAGCGCGCGAAGCTGGATGGCCTCTGGGAGTGCATCCTCTGCTTCTGCTGCTCCACCGCCTGCCCCTCCTACTGGTGGAACGGCGACCGCTACCTCGGCCCCGCGGTGCTGCTGCAGGCCTATCGCTGGATCGCCGACAGCCGCGACGAGGCGACGGGCCAGCGCCTCGACGACCTCGAGGACCCGTTCCGACTCTACCGCTGCCACACCATCATGAACTGCACGCGGACCTGCCCGAAAGGGCTGAACCCGGCGGCGGCGATCGGCCAGATCAAGCAGATGATGGTGGAGCGCCAGGGCTGACCGGTCCGGCTGACCGGTCCGGCTGACCGGTCCGGTTGACCCGCCCTGCCGCCCGCCTCCTCCGCGCTACGGGCCGACCCAGTCCGAGGGCCCGGTCCAGCCCAGCGGCAGCAGGCCGAAGCGCTCGTCCGGCAGCGGCCCCAGCTCCGGCCGGCTGAAGGCGCCGATCACGACGTCGGGCCGCAGCACCAGCTCGGACGCCATCACCCGCTGGCCGAGCACGGTGATGCTGCCCAGCGCGTCACCGGTGTGCACGCCGCCCTCCAGCGAGGAGTGCAGCGTGATCACGCTGTCCAGCCGCGCATCGCCGTCAACGTCGCGGTACGTGATGCCCGACAGCTTCACGTCATGTCCGAGGATCTCGATGCGGTCGCCTTCGGCACGGCTGTAGTCCTTGATGATGTCGTTGCCGATCCCCTCCACCCAGTGGTCGTGCGGCGCGCCGTTCTCCCCCGTGACGCGCTGCCAGTCGATGCTGCCATCGGCGTTCAGGTTGCGCGCGATCACGCCGGCGCGGGCATTCAGCAGCAGCTCGAAGCGGAAGATGTCGGGCCCGTTGCCGCCATCCAGCGTGTCCTGCGAGCCGCCGAGCACCACGCCCGCCATGACGCGCGGCAGCCCGGGTGCCGCGGTGATCGTGGGCTCCCCGGCGTCGGAGCGGCTGAGCAGGACGTCCGCGCCGTCGCCGCCCTTCAGTTGGTCGTCGCCAGCGCCGCCCCAGAGGATGTCGTTGCCGTCGGCGCCCTGCAGCCGGTCGTCGCCGTCGCCGCCGAGCAGCAGGTCGTCGCCGAGGCCGCCGTTCAACGTGTCGTTGCCGGTGCCGCCCTCCAGCAGGTCGTTGCCGTCGCCGCCGCGCAGCAGGTCGTCGCCATCGCCGCCGAGCAGCGTGTCGCGGCCGGCGTCGCCGAGCAGGCGATCGTTGCCGAGGCCGCCCTCCAGCCACTCCTCGCCGTCGCCGCCCAGCATGGTGTCGTTGCCGAACCCGCCGCGCATCAGGTCGTTGCCGGCGCCCCCGTTCATCTGATCGTCCGACGCGGTGCCGATCATCGTGTCGGCCGCGTCCGTCCCGTCGAGGCGCTTTCGCCCGACCTTCCCCACCACAAGCGCCATGAATTTTCCAGCCCCCGGCATCGCGGGCGGACACCCCGTGGCGGCCCCATGCCGCCGTGCCTGCCGCGTGCAGGTGCAAAATGCGGGACCGGGCTTGCGGACCGGTTAACGGCGGCGCCGGTGGCGTTGAATTCCAGGACGGTTCGAAAGATTGCAGCGACGCGGCCCCCGCCCCACCTGCCCTGGCAAGGTCCGGGGACAGCAGCATGACGAGCCACTCGCCCAACCGCCGCCGCATCGCCGCCGCGCTGGCCCCCGCAGCCGCAGCCTGGGCGATCGCGGCCTGGACCGCGCCCGCCGCGGCGCAATCGCTGACCATGGGCTATGCCGCTTCGGTCACGACGATCGATCCGCACTACCACAACCTCGGCCCCAACAACATGCTGGGGATGCACATCTTCGACCGCCTGGTGGAGCGCGACAGCCGCGCCCGCCCCTACCCCGCGCTGGCCGAGAGCTACCGTGCGCTGTCCGAGACGGTGTGGGAGTTCCGCCTGCGCCGGGGCATCAAGTGGCATGACGGGCGCGACGTCACCGCCGACGACGTGGTCTTCACCTTCGAGCGTGCGCCGAACGTGCCGAACAGCCCGGGCGGCTTCGGCGGCTTCCTGCGCGCGGTCGCGCGGGTGGAGGTGATCGACCCCCACACGCTGCGCATCCACACGAAGCAGCCGCATCCGCTGCTGCCCCTCGATCTCGCCTCGGTGTCGATCATCGCGCGCCACGCCGCGACCGGCGCGGGGACGGAGGAGTTCAACAGCGGCCGCGCCGCGGTCGGCACCGGCCCCTACCGGCTCGCCGCCTACCGCTCCGGCGATCGGGTGGAGCTGGTGCGCAACGACGGCTGGTGGGGCGGGCAGGAGCCCTGGCAGCGCGTCACCGTGCGCTTCCTGCTGAACGACGGCGCCCGCACCGCCGCGCTGCTCGCCGGCGACGTCGACCTGATCGAGCAGATCCCGACGACGGACCTGGCCCGCCTGAAGCGCGACGGGCGCCTGGTGGTGACGGAGATCCCCTCGCTGCGCACGCTGTTCATCTCACCGGACTACTCGCGCACGGGCGGGCACCCCTTGATCACCGACCATGCCGGCCAGCCGCTGCCGCAGAACCCGTTCCGCGACGTGCGGGTGCGCCGGGCGCTGTCGATGGCGATCAACCGCGACGCGCTGGTGGAACGCGGCATGGACGGCGCCGCGACGGCGACCGGGCAGTGGCTGCCGGAGGGCGCCTTCGGCTTCAACCCCGCGGTGCGCGCGATGCCCTTCGATGCGGACGCGGCGAAGCGCCTGCTGGCCGAGGCCGGCTTCCCGGACGGCTTCCGCGTCACGCTGGCCACGCCGAACGACCGCTGGCCGAACGATGCGCGCATCGCCCAGGCCGTCGCGCAGATGTGGAGCCGCATCGGCGTGCGCACGGCGATCGACGCCATGCCCTTCACCGCCTTCGTGCCCCGCCGCACGCGGCAGGAGCACGCCATCCAGATCGGCGCCTGGGGCAGCAGCTCGGGCGAGGCGAGCAACTTCCTGCTGGCGATCGTCGCCACCCATGACCGTGCCAGGCTCACCGGCGCCTCCAACATGACGCGGCATTCCGATCCGCGGATCGACGACTTCGTCGCCCGCGGCTCGGCAACTCTCGACGACGAGATGCGGGAGGCGATCTGGAAGGAGGCGGTCGCCTACTACGCGGAGCAGGTTCCGATGATCCAGCTCCTGCAGTACCTCAATACCTGGGCGCACCGCCGCGGCCTGACGCACGACCCGCGCATGGACGAGCGCACCATCGCCATGGGGGTGCGGCCCGCGCGCTGACCGGGGCCCCGCGGCCCGGGATTGGCTTGGACAGGCACCGGCGGCGGATGCGATGCTGCGGCACCGCCACGCCGGACGCCGCGCCATGCTCGACGCCGACCGCCTCGTTGCCGACTGCCGCGCCGCCCTGGCCGAGGCGCCGGGCAGCCACCGCGCCGTGCGGGAGGTGATCGCGCGCGCCGTTGCCGATCCCGCCGCCGTGCTGCGCGGCCTCGGCACGCCGGACCGGGCCGGCATCCACGCGCTGCATCGCAGGCCCCACCTGACCATCCTCGACGTGGTGTGGGGCCCGATGATGACGATCATGCCGCACGACCACGGCATGTGGGCGGTGATCGGCGTCTATGCCGGCGGCGAGGACAACATCTACTGGCGCCGCCTGCCAGGCGACGGCGGGCGGCTGGAAGCCGCCGGGGCACAGGCGTTGCGTGCCGGCGACTGCGTGCCGCTCGGGCCCGACATCGTGCACTCGGTCACCAACCCGGTCCCGCGCCTGACCGGGGCGATCCATGTCTATGGCGGCGACTTCTTCGCCGCCGAGCGCAGCGAGTGGGACCCCGAGACGCTGCGCGAAGGCCCCTACGACGTCGGCAAGGCGATGCGGCTGTTCGAGGATTCGAATGCCGCCCTCGCCACCCGGCGCTGAGCCGCCTCAGCGCCCCACCAGCACCGCCGGATCGAGGCCGAGCGCCTGCGCGGTGGCGGGGTTGAGCTGGCCGTTCGCCTGCAACCCGCGCCCCTGCTGGAAGCGCTCCAGCGCCGCCTGGGTGCCGGCGCCCCACATGCCGTCCACGCCGCCGCGATAGAAGCCGAGCGCGCGCAGCCGCTGCTGCACCTGACGGACCGCCTGCGGCCCGAGCGGGCCGGACAGCGCGGCGGCCGCCCCCGCATCCGCCCCCGTCGCGGGCACCCCGCCGCGGGCTGCCAGCAGCGCCGCGGGCTCCAGGCCAAGGGTCGCCGCGGTGGCCTGGTTGAGCTGGCCCGTCACCTGCAGCCCGCTGGCCTGCTGGAAGCGCTCCAGCGCCTGCTGGCTGTCCGGCCCCCAGATCCCGTCCACCCGGCCCTGGTAGGCACCGCGGTCGCGCAGCCGCTCCTGCACTCGCATCACCGCCGCCGGCGCCAGCGGCTGCGAATAGGCCAATGCCGGCGCGGCCGCCTGCTGGGCAGACGCGGGCAGCGCCAGCAGCACCGACACGCCCAGCGCCGCCGCGATCCGGGAAACCCTGCCTGTCATCGCATCCACCCTCCGTGCTGGCAGCGAAACACGGAGGCGGGGGCGGGGGTTCCCCCTGGTGGGTTCAGGCCTCCACCGGCGCCACATTCCCCAGCAGCCAGCGGGCGATGCCGGTCATGCGCGCATCCTCCTCGCGCTGGCCCATCACCTGCAACCCCACCGGCATCCCCCCCACCGCCAGCAGCGGCACCGTCACCACCGGCGCGAACAGCATCGAGGAGGGCGTGTTGAACACCGCGTCCCCGGTCGGCCGCGGCGCGAGCGGCTGGCCCGGCGCGTCCCCGGCCCAGGGCGGCGCCGGGCCGGGGCAGGCCA
>JAIEOP010000450.1 GCA_019750465.1 Acetobacteraceae bacterium
GCGCCGGCGGCCAAGGCGCGCGCGGTGGCCCGCACGCTCGGCCTCGACGGCACGGCGCTGGCGGCGGCGCTGGAGGAGGACTGGGCGGCGCTGGACGCGCCCCTCGCACGCCGGGCGGGGCGGCCGCCGCGCGTGCTCTTCGTGCTCTCCCTCGCGCGCGGCGCGCCGCTGGTCTCCGGCCGCGGCACCCATGCGGATGCGATGATCGCCGCCGCCGGGGGCGAGAACCCGGTGCACAGCTACGAGGGCTTCCGGCCGCTCTCGGCCGAGGCGGCGGCCGCCCTCGCCCCGGACGTGATCCTGCTCATGGACCACGCGCTGCGCGAGGCGGGTGGGCTGGATGCGGCGCTGCGCGTGCCGGCGCTGGCGGTGACCCCGGCGGCCGCGGCGCGGCGCGTCATCGCCCTGGACGGGCCCTACCTGTTGAACTTCGGGCCCCGCGCGGCGCATGCGCGGCGCGACTTGGCGCGCGCCCTGCACCCGGGCCTGTACCTCCCCAGCCTGCCGGAGCGACCATGGACGGCAGCGGCCTGAGGCCCCTGGCGGGCGCGGCGCCGCCCGCTACCCGGATCAGGGGCGGTCGGCTCGCCGCGCTTGGTCTCGGCGGCCTGGTCCTCGCCCTGCTGGCGGGCGCGCTGCTCGGCCCGGCCGGGGTGAGCGCCGCAGGGCTGCTGGCGACGCTGGCCGAGGCGCTCGGCCTCGCGCCGCTGCCCGAGCAGCATGCACGCGACGCGGCGGTGCTCGGCGTGGTGCGGGCGCCGCGCGTGCTGCTGGCGGCCATGCTGGGCGCCGGCCTCGCCGTGGCCGGGGCGGCGATGCAGGGGCTGTTCCGCAACCCTCTGGCCGATCCCGGGCTGATCGGCGTCTCGGCCGGCGCGGCGCTGGCGGCGGTCGCGGCCATCGTGCTCGGGCCCGGGCTGTTCGGCGCGGCGGCGGGGCTGCTCGGCCTCTGGTTGCTGCCGGTCGCGGCCTTCGCCGGCGGGCTCGGTGCCACGCTGCTGATCACGCGCCTAGCCACGCGACAGGGCGTGACCGGCGTGGCGACGCTGCTGCTGGCGGGCATCGCGGTGAACGCGCTCTGCGGCGCGCTGACCGGGCTGCTGGTCTTCGCCGCCGACGACCGGCAGGTGCGCGACATCACCTTCTGGACGCTGGGCAGCCTCGGCGGGGCGCGCTGGCCGCAGCTGCCCGTCGCCGCCCTGCTGGTGCTGCTGCCGGCGCTGCTGGCGCTGGCGCTGGCGCGGCCGCTCAACGCCCTGGTGCTCGGCGAGCGCGAGGCCTTCCACCTCGGCATCCGGGTGGAGACGGCGAAGCGCTGGGCGGTGCTGCTCGCCGCCATCGCCGTTTCGGCAGGCGTCGCGCTGGCGGGGCTCGTGGGCTTCGTCGGGCTCGTGGTGCCGCACCTGGTTCGCCTTGCCTTCGGCGCGGACCACCGGATCGTCCTACCCGGCTCGGCCGTGCTCGGTGCCGCGCTGATGGTGCTGGCCGACCTCGCGGCGCGCAGCCTGGCGGCGCCCGCGGAGCTGCCGGTTGGCGTGGTCACCGCGCTGGTGGGCGCGCCCTTCTTCCTCTGGCTGCTGCACCGCCGCGGGGGCGCGCCGTGATCGAGGCGGTGGACCTGCATGTCCGCGCCGCGCCGGGCGAGCGCATGCTGATCGAGGCGATGTCGCTGCGAGTCGGCGCCGGCGAGGTGGTGGCAGTTGCCGGGCCGAACGGGGCCGGCAAGTCCACTCTGCTGCGGGCGCTGGCCGGGGAGCTGCGTCCCTCGGCGGGCGTCGCCGCGGTCTGCGGCGTGCCCGCCGCGGATTGGCCGCCGCGCCTGCTGGCGCGGCGGCGCGCGGTGGTGAGCCAGGCGGTGGAGCTGGCCTTTCCCCTCACGGCGGCGGAGGTGGTGGCGCTCGGCCGCCTGCCCTGGCACGGCGCCTCCGGCGGTGGCGCCGCGCGCGACGCGGCCGCAGTGGCGGCGGCGCTGGAACGCGCCGGCGTCGCCCATCTCGCACGGCGGGCCTACGCCACGCTCTCGGGCGGCGAGCGGCAGCGGGTGCAGATCGCGCGCGCGCTCGCGCAGCTCGACGGGGCGGAGCCGCCCACGGCGCTGCTGCTGGACGAGCCGACGGCGAGCCTCGACGCGGCGCATCGGGCCGGGTTGTTGGTAACGCTGCGCGGCCTGGCCGCGGCGGGGACCGCGGTGCTGGTGGTGCTGCACGACCTGAACGAGGCCGCCTTCGTCGCGGACCGGGTAGCGCTGCTCTCGGCCGGGCGGCTCGCCGCCTGCGGCCCGCCCGCGGCGGTGCTGCGGCCGGCGGCGCTGGCCGCGCTCTACGGCATTCCCTTCCGCGGCCGGCCCGGCGACGGGCTGCTGCCCGACTTCGCGGCCGCCGCTGCAACGCCGACGCACCGTCGCCGGTAGGCAGGATATCGAACGGGTCGCGGCGCGAACTCCTGGGGGCGATAGCCCAGGTTCTCTGTCACATCCGCATCCCGCGTCCCTGCCGCTGCTGATGCTGCTGCTCCCGCCTCGGTTCCTCCGGCGGCAGCCCCAGTCGCTGCCGGCTGGCGGCCCTCTCCCGCTCCGCCACGCTCTCGCGCCCCCGCTCTGCCATGCGCCAGCGGTGTGCCTCGTGCCGCGTGCGCCCCTCGCGCCCAAGCGCGATCCCGCGCGCCAGCCACACCAGGTTGGCCCTGACCCAACAGTTCTGTCACGAGCCGCCACTTTGGTTCAGGCGAGGGCGTCGATGCGGGTGGCCATGTCGAGTTCGAAGCGGCCATAGGGGTTCACGTGCGTCCAGAAGAGCGGGGTCAAGGCGTGCAGGTCGCGCGCGGTCAGCCTGCGCGACGAGCTGGCCAGGTTGGACGCGGTCCGCCGGCTCGCGCTGCCGGCCGACCTGTTCGCCGACTGGAGCCCGGCCGAGCTGGAGGCCGCCCGTCAGCGGGTCGCCGTCGAGGCGCCCTACGAGCTGCGCCGTCACCCGCATCGACGCCCTCGCCTGAACCAAAGTGGCGGCTCGTGACAGAACTGTTGGGTCAGGGCCAACCTGGTGTGGCTGGCGCGCGCAGGGCGGGTCAGGGATCGCCGCAGGCGACCGCGGAGCGGCGCGAGGCAGGGCCGAGCGTCCTTGACGCGCGCGAGCACGCCGGCAGCCTCCGGCCCACCGGGACGGGCGCGGCGCCCATCACCGACGCCGCGTCAGGGATGGAAGCCCGGAGGGCCGAGACGACGCAGTCGGCTCGGGGCGCAGCCCGACAGCCCGGCCCCCGCGCAGCGGGGGAGACGCCCGCTCCTCCTCCTTCCACCGTCCTTGAAATCAGATGGCACCCATAGCACTTGGTGCTACAGATGGCCGGTGAGAGTCTTCGCCCTCCCGCAGGTCACGCGCCTGCTCCGCAAGGAGCGGCTCCCCGAAACGGCGCTCTGCGCCGTCGCGCGGGAGGTGGTGGCGGGCCGGCTCGGCGCGGGCGAGGCGGACCTCGGGGACGGGCTCTGGAAGAAGCGCCTGGCACGGCCGGGCGGCGGCAAGAGCGGCGGCTTCCGGGCGGTCGTGGCCTACCGGCGGCCGCGGAGCGACCGGGTGCTCTTCGCCTTCCTGTTCGCGAAGAACGCCGCCTCGACGCTAACGCCGGCTGGGCACGAGGCGCTGGCGAAGGTGGCGGCGGCCTTCGTCGGCGCGACCGAGGCGCAGATCGGCGCACTGCTGGAGGCCGAAGACGTGTGGGAGGTGAGGTGCGATGGCGACGAAGGCTAAGACCCCCGCTGGGCGGGTGGTGACGAAGCGGGCCGTTGTCCGGACGGCAGGCAAGGCGGCGGCAGCGAAGCGGGCGCCGATCCGGCGGCGCGCGACGACCGTGGACGAGATCCTCGCCACGACGCACGCGCTCGGCGCCGCGCTGCACCGCGTCGGCGCGGTCGACGCCGCGACGATGCGCGACCTCGACGCGCTCTGCCTGCCGCCCCGCCCTGAATACGGGGGCGCGGAGGTGCGTCGCATCCGGGCGGCGGCGCGGATGAGCCAGCCGGTGTTCGCGCGGCTGCTCGGGGTGGAGAAGTCGGCGGTGGCGCAGTGGGAGCGGGGCGCGAAGCGGCCGTCCGGGCCCGCGGCGCGGCTACTGGAGGTGCTCGACCCGGAGCGGGGCGAGGAGAGCCCGGTCGTACGGGTTCGGCGCGCGATGGCGCCGGCGGGCTGAACGCCCGGCCCGATCAGCTCGGCGAGTATGGGCCGAGAAAGAGGTCGCCCACGGCCCAGCGCCCACGAAGGGTCCTCCAGCGCTGCGCGCGGTGATGCTCGCGGTCGTGCAGCAGGTGACAGCGCTGGCAGAAGGCATGGAGGTTGCGCAGGCGGTTGTCGCGCGGGTCGTGGTTCAGATGGGCGGCGGCGAGCACGGCGCGGGTGGTGCGCAGGCGCGGCTCGACGGCGGGCGCGACGTGTCATGGTCGGCCGAGGAGTTCGCCGGCTTCCGGCACGGCTACGCGGGGACGATCTACAAGGGCCAGGGCAAGACCCTGGATCACACCTACCTGCTGCACACGCGGCACTGGCGGGCGGCGGCGAGCTACGTGGCGCTGACACGCCAGCGCGAGACGGCGCAGGTCTTCGTGGACCGGGAGACGGCCGCCTCCGTCCCGCAGCTGGCGTGGCAGATGGGCCGGGGCGAGACGCGCGCGGCGTCGGTGGCCTGGGCCACGGCCGACGAGCTGACGCCGGAATTGCGCGCCCGCGGGGGGCGCGACGCGGCGGCGCAGGCCAGGGCCGGCGCGGGCGGCCCGGAGGAGTCCATGCCCGCCCCGGTCACGACTGGGCGGGCCGGGGCGCGCGGGGACGCTGCCGCGGCGGAGACCGGCGCCTGGCTGATCCCGCCGCGGATCTCGCCTGACGGCCGGGACAGCCTCGGGCGCGGCGCCGGGCCGGCGGAGGTGGCGGCCGCGGTCGCCGGCGCCGCGCGGGT
>JAIEOP010000521.1 GCA_019750465.1 Acetobacteraceae bacterium
CGCCGCCAGCGCCGTCGCCCGGCCGATCCCCCGCCCGCGCGCCCCGGCACTGCGCTGCGCCGCACCCAGCGCCCAGGCGGCGAAGCCGATCAGCACCGCACCGCCCAGCACGAAGCCGAGCCCCTCCGGCCCCGCCTGCTGCGCCAGCACCCAGGCGAGCCAGGCGGCGGCGCCGTACATGGGGAAGGCCAGGCCCTGCCGCAGCCGCTCCATCCACGGCCCGGGCCGCGGCAGGGCGCGGGCCAGGCCGGGCGCGATCCCGAGCAGCGCATAGGGCGCGGCCAGGCCGAGGCCGAGCGCACCGAACACGGACAGGGTGGCAGCGGGCGGCATGGCCAGCGCCGCGCCCACCGCCGCCGCCATGAAGGGCGCGGTGCAGGGGGTGGCGACCAGCACCGCCAGCGCCCCGGTGGCGAAGCTGCCGGCATGGCCGCCGCGCGCCGCCAGCGCCCCGCCCACCCCGACGACGCCGCCGATGCCGAAGACGCCCGAGAGGTTCAGCCCCACCGCCAGCATCAGCCAGGCCATGGCGGCGACGAAGGCGGGCGCGGTGAACTGGAAGCCCCAACCCGCCACCATCCCTGCGGCCCGCAGCCCGACCAGCGCGGCGCCCAGCGCCAGGAAGGTCAGCACCACGCCCGCGGTGTAGCTCGCGGCATGCGCCCGCACCTCGGCCCGCGCCGCGCCGGAGAGCCGCGCCAGCGCCATCGCCTTCATCGCCAGGATGGGGAAGACGCAGGGCATCAGGTTCAGGATCAGCCCGCCGACCAGGCCCCAGAGCAGTGCCTGCCACAGCGGCAGCACGGTGCCGGGCAGGGCACCGACCGGCGCCGCGACGGTGTAGGCCGCGCGCACGCCGGCGGCGTCGGTGATCACCACCACGCCGTCGAGCAGCCCCGGCAGCGCGCCGGCGGCGCCCTCCGGCCGCGCGAGCGCCAGGGTCAGCACCCCGCCGCCGAGGGTCAGCGCCTGCGGCGCGGCGTTGTCCAGCAGCGGCGCGTCCGGGAAGAAGACGGCGTCGCGCACCGTGGCGCGGGACAGGTCCGGGCCGGACAGGGTCAGGCTGCCCTGCCGCCCGGCGAAGCCCGCCGTGGCGGGCCAGGGCGACGGCCGGGGCAGCGCCGCCTCCGCCCGCGCAAACAGCGGCGCGAGGCCGGCATCGGCGCGGCCCGGCGGCGCGGCCACCGGGATGTCGAGGCTGAACTGCCCCTCCTCCGGGATGCAGACCTGTTCGCAGACCAGCCAATTGGCCTCGGCCGCGAGGCGGAAATTCCCGCCGGGCTCGGCCGTGGCCGGCACGGTCACCGGCAGCGCCAGCAGCACCTCGCCCGTGTAGCCGAAATTCACCAGCGGTCCGAAGGGGATGCGCTCCGGCGCCGGCCAGGCGATCGGGCCGGCCGTCGCCCCCTCCGGCAGGGTCAGCGCGATCTCCGGCGGCGCGCCCGCGTCACCGGGATTGCGCCAGTAGGTATGCCAGCCCGGTGCCAGGCGCAGCCGAAGCCCGACCCAAAGGGTCTCGCCCGGCGCCACGCTCGCCTGGTCGGCGACGAGGGTCGCGGTCGCCCGCGGCGAGCGCACGGCGGCACTCTCCCCCGCGCCGGCCGGCAGGGCCGGCAGCAGGGCGGCAAGCACGGTCAGCAGGGCCAGCAGGCGGCGGCGCATACCGGAGAGATAGCGCCGCCCGGCCCCGATCAACAGCGCCCGCCGTGACGGTCAGGCGAAGAGGAAGTCCGCCGCCTCCAGCACGCCGGCCGTCTGCACCCGGATCTCGGTGCCCGGCACGCCGTCGAACCGCACCCGCGCGTTGCCGTTCGCCGCCACCGTGATGGCCAGGTCCTCGAACCCGTCCACACCGAGCGCCGCGAAGGCCGTGACATCGAGCAGATCCTCGCCCTGCACGAAGCGCTTCACCCGGTCGATGCCGCCGCCCGGCGCGAAGACCAGGACATCCGCCCCGTTGCCGCCGACCAGCGTGTCGTTCCCGGCGCCGCCGGCCAGGGTGTCGTTCCCGTTGCGGCCGAGGAGGCGGTCGTTGCCGCCGGCCCCGTCGGCGGTGTCGGCGCTGGAGGTCAGGTCCAGCACCTCGCCGAAGGCCGAGAAGTCGAAAACGGCGACCGATGGGTCATGGTCCGAGGCCTGGTCGGCATACTCGCTGTTCGCCCGCACGATGTCGAACTGCGCCATGCCGTCGCCGAGCAGGCTGCCAGTGACCAGCGTGTGGTCGAGCGCCTGGGCATTGCCCTGGAAGTTGTAGGAGGTGCGCTCGTTGGCGGGCAGCAGCGCCTCGGCCAGGTCGAACAGCACCTGGTCCGCGCCCATGCCCATCAAGGTCCGGTTCGGCGCCGACCAGGCGAAGTCGTTCAGGTCGCCGAGCACCAGCAGCTTCGCCGCCGCATCCGCGGCCAGCCGGGCATCGACGAAGGCGTTGACGATCTCCGCCTGC
The DNA here is from genome assembly GCA_019750465.1 of Acetobacteraceae bacterium. Taxonomy (GTDB): domain Bacteria; phylum Pseudomonadota; class Alphaproteobacteria; order Acetobacterales; family Acetobacteraceae; genus JAIEOP01. Next base: position 2,444 of record JAIEOP010000521.1, read on the forward strand.
TCGATGCGCTGCGCCTCGCTGGACAGCACCGGCGGCTGCACGTTGCCGAAGATGCCGTTGTCGCCGCCCTTCGAGTTGAAGTGGTTGTTCACGATGGTGAATTCGACGCCGTTGTATTCGAACTCGCCCACCAGCGGCTTGCGGCTGGCGGCGAAGGCGTCGCCGTCCGAGAGATCGGTGTCGAGGATGCGGAAGGTGTCGAGCAGCGTCACCTGGTCCGCCCGGTACAGGAAGGCGTTGCGGATATTGGCGTTGGGCTGGCCGCCATCCGCGTTGTTCACCGGGTTCTCGAAGGCGAAGGCATAGCTGACGCCGTAGTTCAGCGCGATCAGGTCCACCAGCGCCTGCAGCGTGTCCGCTGAATCCACCACCGAGGAGATCTCGGCGCCGTCATCGTCCTGCACCTCCTGCAGCGCGACGATGGTGGGCGCGCCGAGGTTCAGCGCGATCTGCTCGGCGTGGCGGGCGTACTTGCCGCTGCCGATGTCGTCATCGACGTTGCCGAGGCGGGTGTAGAGATCGCCGCCCGCGACGTTCGCCGGGTTCTCCACCCGCGGATCGAGGTTCTCGACATTGTAGGTGGCGATGGTCAGGCCGCGCGGGCCGGCCGCGAGCGTCGTGCTCTCCGGCACGACCGCCGAGGGCGTCTGCACGGACGCGGCGCCCGTCAGCACCTCGTAATTGCCGAACTCGTAGCCCACCACGCCCGTGACCGGCCGCAGCACCGCGCCGACATCGACATCCGGCAGGTCGATGCCAGGGGTCAGGTCGTCGATCTGGATGCGCTCGGGGTTGGCATCGGTGGGGCCGAGGATCAGCCCGCCATTCGGGGTCAGCGAGGCCGGGTCGGTGTTGCCCGGGATGCGGACCCAGATCTCCTCGTTCGGCGGCCCTTCCGCGTTCGCAGGGTCGGCGGGGTCGCGGGTGCGGAAGCTGGCGGTCGGGGAGACCGCGATGGAGGTCGGGATCTGCACCACCATTCCTTCCAGGCTCTCCCAGAAGTCGATGGCGTCGGTTGCCGGGTCGAAGCTGGTGAAGCCGTCATCCTCCACGATGCCGGTCGGGATCACCCGGTCCTGGCCCAGCACCACGGGCGCGATGGCGGTGAAGCCGTCGAGCTCCACCAGCGTGCCGGTGGAGGCGACGAGCTGCGTGACGGTCAGGTTGTTGCCGCCGCCCGAGCCGCCGGGGCGGAACTCGCTCACCTGCACGTCCAGCAGCTGCACCGTTTCGCCGAGGGTGATGGTCGCGGCGGGGGCGGCTGAGGTGAAGACGAAGATGCCGTCCGAGGTGGCGACGTCGCCATCCCCGTCCGCGTCCTGGATCCAGACGCCGTTGCCCGTGATGGCGGTGACCACGCCCTCCACGTCGAAGCGCGTCGCACCGCTGTTGCCGAAGCTGCCGACGGGGCCGCCGACCGAGGGGGCCTTGTGGCCGGCGCCCTGGATGGCGCCGATCTCGGTGAAGGTGACCTCGTCGTTCAGGATGGTACCGATGCCGGTCGCGTCGGTGATGCTCGCCGTGCCGACGCTGCTGACAAGGTTCGAGAGCAGGACGCTGAAGGTCTCGTTCGCTTCCGCCGCGGTGTCGCCGTTCACCGTGACCGTCACCTGCGCGGTCAGCGCGCCGCCGGCGGCGAAGTCCAGCGTCCCGGCGCTCGCCAGGTAGTCGCCGTCGGCAAGCGTGGCGCTGCCGTCCGCGGTGGCGAAGTCCAGGGTGAAGGCGCCGGCATTGTCGCTGCGCGTCACGGCGAAGCTCAGCAGCACCGTCCCGGCATTGCCCTCCAGCACGCCCGCATCGCCGATCGAGACGCTGGTGGTGACCACGCCGCCGAAGCCCTGCCCGGCATTCACCGCGCCGGGGCTGTCGTCGGTCGTTGCGGCCCAGGTGAAGTCGGCATAGTCGTTGCCGCTGCCGGTCAGGTGCAGCGAGGCGCCGAGCGGCTCGCTGCCAGCCTGCGATATGCCGATATCGGTGCTCGTCAGCCCCGCCGCCGGGCCGTCCGCGGCGGTGATCACGCCTTCATAGGAGAGGAACTGCACGACAGTGCCGCCGCCGTCCACCAGCGCGAAGCCGTCCGCGGGGCCGTTCTGCAGGCCGTTGGCGGGCAGGCTGACGGAGATGGTGCCGAACCCGTTCTGCTGGTCCGCGATCACGCCCGAGAGCAGCGTGCTGCCCGGCGTCGTGTAGACCACCGCCGCGCCCGGCACGTTGCCATTGTAGCGGACGATCGACCATCCGCCGAGGTCGGTGCCCGCGGTGCCGGCAACCTCGACGAATTCGCCGGCATCGGTGCCGACGTTGTCGTAGTGGAACTCGTTGATCCATGCCGCCATGTGCGCCGCTCCCATTCCGGATGGGAGGGCGGTCTAGGGCCGATGTGCTACGCGCCGGCGACGCTTTCCTTGCCGCCGCGTGACACGCGCCCGGAGACAGGTGATACCAACTCGGTCAAAGGCTGACCCATGCGGCGCGCCAGATGGCGCGCCGAGGCCGCGGACGCGGCCCGCGC
>JAIEOP010000262.1 GCA_019750465.1 Acetobacteraceae bacterium
CCGCGCGGCGTGCGGCGCCGGCCGGCGCCGCGTCGAGCCGAGGCGTGAGCGCGGCGGGGGCAGCGGTATCGGCGGCGCGGATCAGGCGGAAACCTCCGTTGCCGGCGCCAGGTCGCGCGGCACCAGGAAGCGCACCAGCCGCCCGCCTCCGGCTTCCAGCAGCGGCCAAGGCACCGCGATGCTGAACTCCGCGAGCGCGGCAGTGGGATAGCCTTCGGCCAGGCGCCGGGCGTCGGGGCCACCGGCGGTCGCCGCGGCGGGGCCGACCAGCGCCATCGCCAGGTCGTGCAGCCCTGGATTGTGCCCGATCAGCATGACGCTGCGCGCGGTCTCCGGCGCATTCCGCACGAGGCCGAGCAGCGCCTGCCAGGACGCCAGGTAGAGCGCGTCCATGGGCTCGATGAGGGTGCCCGCCTCGAGGGCGGGGCGGATCAGCTCCAGCGTCTGCACCGTGCGGCGGGCGGAGGAGACCAGCACCACCTCCGGGCTCAGCCCCAGCTCGCGGATCGCCTGGCCCACGGCAGCGCCGGCCCGCCGGCCGCGCGGGTTCAGCGGCCGCGCATGATCGGCGAGGCCCGGATCGTCCCAGGAGGACTTCGCATGCCGCAACAGGAGGAGCTGGCGCATCGCCGCGAGTATGCCAGCGCGCGGCGCGGATGTCCCGCCCCCGCTGGCCCGGCCGGGTCACGCTATGGAGCCCCGTGCCGCCGCCTCCGGGCGTGATATGAGGGCGGCCATGACCAGGCTCCCGACGCGCCGCGCAATCCTCGCCGCCCCGCCCGCCCTCCTTGCCGCCAGGCCGGCGCGTGCCGCGCTGCCCGTGCCGCTGCGCTTCCGCATCCTGCGCGAGGGCAGCGCCATCGGCACCCACCGCGTGAGCTTCGCCGAGGCCGGCGACGGCGGGGTCGCGGCCCAGATCGATGTGGACATCGCGGTGCGGCTCGCCGGCATCACCGTGTTCCGCTTCACCCACCGCTTCCAGGAGGTCTGGCGCGGCGCACGGCTGGTCTCCGTCGCCTCCCGCCAGGACCGCAACGGCACCGTCACCGAGATGCAGGCCCGCGCCGAGGGCGACGCGATCCAGCTGCGCGGGCCGGACGGGGCGGCACGGCTGCCGGCCGAGGCGGCGCCGCTGTCCTGGTGGGACGTGACGCGCATCGAGGCGCAGCGGCCGCTGTTCGAGAACAGCACCGGCCGCCTGCTGCGGCTGAGCTGGACGCGCACGCCGCTGCCCGGCGGGGGCCGGCGCTGGCGCTGCGCCGGCGACCGCGACAGCGCCGGCGACTGGGCGGCGGACGGCACCTGGATCGGCTGGACGACGAAGGGCGACGACGGCTCGACGGTGACATACGAGCGGGCCTGAGGGACGGCGTGGCACGGACGCGCTACGCTGCCCGCCGCACAGCACAGGGACGCCGCCGCATGACCGACGAAATCGAATGGATGCGCCTGACCGCGGAGGAGCTGCGCGCGCGTGCCGCGGCCGACGCGCTGGTGATCATCCCCGTCGCCTCCCTGGAGCAGCACGGGCCGCATTTGGCGACCGGCGTCGACATCGTGCTCGGCGGCAACGTCGCGCTGGCGACCGCGCGGCGCCTCGCCGCGGCGGGGCAGCCGGTGGTGGTGACGCCCCCTGTCTGGTCGGGCCTGGCCGAGCACCACATGGCCTTCGGCGGCACCGTCACGCTGGACCCCGCCGCCTTCCTCGGCGTGCTGCGCGGCATCGTGCGCAGCGCGGCACGCTGCGGCTTCCGGCGCGTGATGCTGCTGAACGGGCATGGCGGCAACGCCGAGGCGATCGCCGTCGCGGCCACGGAATTCGCCGTGGAGTTCGGCATCCGCGTGGCCGGCGGCACCTACTGGCACGTGGTGCCGGAGGCGATCGCGCCGCTGCTGGAGCGCCAGCCCGGGCTGATGCATGCCTGCGAGGCGGAGACCTCCATGATCATGCACCTGGAGCCGGGGATGGTGCGGCGCGAGCGGCTGGCGGAGGCGCATGGGCCATCCTCCACGCGGGTCGAGGGGCAGCCGCCGGGCCTGGCGATGCGGCGCTCCTTCAGGGACCTGACGCCGTCGGGCGTGGTCGGCGATGCGCGCGTCGCCACGGCGGAGAAGGGCGAGGCGCTGCTGGCGGCGATCAGCGCGCGCATGGCGGAGGTGCTGCTGAACCCGAAGCTCTGGGCGTGACATGGAGGCGGGCGCGGTCTTCGGCCGCGTCGCCGCGCCGCCGCGCCGGCTGCTCGTCACGGAACTGCGGGCCTTGGCGACGTGGCCGCCGCCGCCGCCCGATCCCCGCAGCCTGCCACGCGGTGATGGCGGGCCCGTGCTGGTGCTGCCCGCCTTCCTCACCGCGGACGCCTTCACCGCGCCGCTGCGCCGCTTCCTGGATGCATGCGGGCATCGCAGCCATGGCTGGCGCCTCGGCGTGAACTGGGGCCCGACGCCGGCGCTGCTCGCGGGGCTGGCGTCCCGGCTGCGCCGCTTGTCCGATGAGGCCGGCGGCGCGCCGGTCGCGCTGGTCGGGATCAGCCTGGGCGGGCTGCTGGCAAGACACCTGGCGCATGCGGCGGGGCCGCTTCTGGTGCGGCACGTCGCGACGCTCGGCAGCCCGCTGCGCCTGCCCACGGCAAGCCCGCTGGCGCCCATCGTGCGGCCGCTGCTGCCTCGCTACGCGCGGGACGTCGACCTCGCCCGCCTCGCCGCGCCGCCGCCGGTTCCTGCGACCGTGATCTGGACGCGCGACGACGGCATCATCGCCCCATGCAGCTGCGTCACCGACGATGACGCGGGGGACCGGTTCGAGGTGGGTGGCGCGCACATGGTGATCGCGCGCAACCCGGCGGCGCTGGCGATCCTGGCGCGGCGGCTGGCTGCATGAGGCACACGCCCGGCGATTGCCGTGGCGAGCGCCAGGACCTTACCTTGCCGCAGGATCCCACGGGAGGAACGCCATGATCCGCATCAGCCGGCGCGCGCTGCTCGCCGCCGCACCCGCCATGGCGCTGCCGCGCGCCGCCCTCGCGCAGCCCGGCGGCTTCCCGACGCGCAGCATCACCTGGATCGTGCCCTTCGCCGCCGGCGGCATCACCGACACCTCCGCGCGCACCCTGGCCCAGCACATGACGGGCACGCTCGGGCAGAACGTCATCATCGAGAACCGGCCCGGCGCCGGCGGCACAATTGGCGCCGAGTTCGTCGCGCGCAGCGCGCCGGACGGCTACACGCTGCTCTATGGCAGCCAGGGGCCCATGGCCTCGGCGGTCACGATGTATCCGAACCTGCGCTACGATCCGCGGCGGGACTTCGCGCCGGTGCACGGGATCGGCGCCTCGCCGCACCTCATCGTCACGAACCCGAACCGCCCGTGGAAGACGCTGGCCGAGTTCGTCGCCGCGGCGCGGGCGCGGCCGGAGGGGCTGACCTATGCCTCGGTCGGCGTCGGCACCTCGCCGCACCTCGCCGCCGAGACGCTGCAGCGCGCCGCCGGCATCGGCATGGTGCACGCGCCCTATGCCAACGGCACCCAGGGCCTGAACGACGTGATCGGCGGGCGCGTGGACGTCATGTGGGACTACCCGCTGACCAGCCTGCCGCACGTGCGCGACGGGCGCCTGCGCGCGCTGGCCGTCACGGACCGGGAGCGGGTGAAGCTCGCGCCCGAGGTGCCGACCGTGGCCGAGGCCGGCGTGCCGGGCGCGGAGCTGGTGCCCTGGGCCGGCCTCTTCGTGCCGGCCCGCACGCCGCGCGAGGCGATCCTGCGGCTCTCGGCCGCGATGCGGGCGGCGATGGCGGACTCCAGGGTGCAGGCCTTCTTCGACGGCACCGCGACGGTGCTCTGGCCGGAGATGGGGCCGGACGACCTGGCCGGCTTCCTGGCCGGCGAGATCCCGCGGCTGGCCGAGATCATCACCCGCTCCGGCGCCAGGCCGGGCTGAACCGCGGCGCGTCCATGCCCGCGCCGCATCGCGATGAATGCCGCGCGGCATCCAACCGTGGCGGCAGCGCCGGCGAAGCAGGGGGGCAGCGGGGGTCGGCAAGGGGCCGGCCCCGTTGCCGGAGACCACGCCCCATGCGCTTCGCCCCGAACCGTCTGCTTGCCGCCGCGGCGATCGCGGCTGCCGCCGTGCTTGGCGCCGCCGGCGCCGCCCAGGCCGGGCAATGCCCCGCCGATCGGGTGCTGGCCACGCCGCGCGCGATCCGCGACGCGCCCGATGTCGGCGTCTCGCGCCAGATCCTCGCCATGGTGCGGCTGCAGGGCTGGCGCGGGGTCGGGGACCTGTTCCTGCGCACGCGCCGCCTGGTGGTCGCGCCGCGCGGCATCGTGCCGACGCATGGGCACGACGACCGGCCCTCCATCGTCTACATCCAGGAGGGCGAGATCTGGGAGCACAGCGCGCTCTGCGCCGTGCCGATCCGCCACCGCGCCGGCGAGTGGTCGCCGGAATTCGGCCCCGGCCACCGCCACTGGTGGGAGAACCGCACGGGCAAGCGGGTGGTGATCATCTCCTCCGACGTGGTGCCGCCGGAGATGACGGAGGATCCGCACATGTGATACCAACTCGGTCAAAGGCTGACCCACGCGGCGCGCCAGATGGCGCGCCGAGGCCGCGGACGCGGCCCGCGCCCAATGGCGCGAAGCCAAGCCGCGCGGATGCGCGGCGCCCGGCGTCTGAGGGGCGTTGATGTGTCAACATCAACGCGCGTTGGTATGACGCCTCCAGGCCCCGCACACCGCGTCCGCGTCGTGCGGAGCCTGTTCTGCCGGGGCAGGAGCCGGGGCAGGAGCCGGGGCAGGAGCCGGTGCCGGCCGCGGTACCTATCCGGCCAGCTTCGCGGCCACCCAGGCCCAGAGCCCGAGCCCGCCCAGGGTGGCGGTTCCCCAGGCGGCGATGCGCAGCCAGGTCCAGCGCCCGCCCTCGGCGGCCGGCGCGAGCGGACCACGCCGCGGCCGCCGCGGCGCC
>JAIEOP010000426.1 GCA_019750465.1 Acetobacteraceae bacterium
GCCGCGACCCGCCGCCGCTGCGGGCCCGCCCCTGACACCGAGGCCTGGCGGTGCCGGCGCCCGCCGCGCCCGGCAGCGCGGCGCTCATGTCGTCCATGCGGAAGATGAGGAGGACCGCCGCGCAGAGCAGGCCGCCGGTGAGCACGGCCTGCAGCCACTGGCCGCGCGCCGCGCCGACCAGGATGACGCCGATCAGCACCCAGGCAAGGGGGTGGAGGAAGCAACGCCCGGCCAGAAGCATCCCGGGGCCCAGCCCCGGGCGCCGTGGGACGCCGGCCGTCTGGCCGCACTGCGGCGGGGCAGGCGTGGCCATCCCGGCCTCCTTTTCCATGCCGGGCCGGCGGCTCACGCCTCGGCGTACACCGCCCGCTCGAAGGCTCCGAGCAGCGCCAGCACCTTCGGATCGGCGAAGGGCAGGACCTGCGTGGCGATCACCCCCGCGCGGTCGCGCGTCGGGTCGATCCAGTAGTAGGTGTTGCCCAGGCCCGCCCAGAACAGGCTGCCCGCCGCCCGCCCGTCCGGCCCATCGCGGTCGTTGATCATGAAGGAGAGGCCCCAGCCCTTCCGCATGCCGGGAAACACCTCGACGTCGTTCGAGGAGGCGGGCAGCGCCGTCCGCATCGGCAGCATCTCCAGCGGCGCGATCTGGTCACGGCGCATCTCGGCCACCGTCTCCGGCGCCAGGATGCGCGCGCCGTCCAGCGTGCCGCCGTTCAGCACCATGCGGCAGAAGCGCAGGTAGTCGCGCACCGTGCCGTAGAGACCGCCGCCGCCCATGTGGAACTCCGGCTCCTGTGGCAGCTCGAAGGGAATCGCCGTCAGCGATCCGTCCTCGCCGCGCACATGCATGCTGGCCAGCCGCGCCCGCTGCGGCGCGCCGATGCGGAACGCGGTGTCCGCCATGCCGAGCGGCCCGGCGATCTCCTCGGCGATCACCGCATCGAGGCGCCTGCCCGTCACCGCCTCCACCGCCAGCCCGGCCCAGTCGATGCCGATGCCGTATTCCCAGCGCGTGCCGGGGTCGGCGAGCAGCGGCGTGGTCAGCGCCTCGCGCTGGCAGGTGATGATCCCGGGAATGCCCTTCGCCGCCATGTACGCGCCGATGCCGGCATTCCAGATGTCGTAGCTGAAGCCCGAGGTATGGGTCAGCAGGTGCCGCAGCGTGATCGGCCGGTTCGCCGGCCGCAGCATCGGCGCCCCGCCCTCGGGCGCGAAGCCCACCAGCACCTGCGGGTTGGCCAGGTCCGGCAGCACGCCCGCGATCGGCGCATCGAGCGAGAGCCGGCCGGCCTCCACCTGCCGCAGCGCCGCCACGGTGGTCACCGCCTTGGTCATGGAGGCGATCCACACCACCGTGTCTGGCGCCATCGCCGCCGCCTGGTCGGCGCCGCGCCGGCCGAAGGCGCCCTCGTACAGCGTGCCCGCGGCATTGCCCGCCGTGGCCGAGACGCCCGCCACCTCGCCGCGCTCCACCGCGCCGCGCAGCACCGCATCGATCGAATCGCTGGTCATTGCCGCATCCCTCCCTGAAGCGCCGCCAGCCTACGCCCCCGCCACCCGGTCGAGCCAGCGCAACCGCCGCGCCATGGCCGCCCGCGTGCGCGCCAGCCCCGGCGTACGGTCGCCCAGCCAGACCGGCAGCAGGCCGAGCAGCGTCAGGGTCAGCCCGACCTCCTCAGCCTGGCGGCGCAGCCCCCCGGAATCCAGCTGCGCCGCCTCCCGCCACCAGTGGATCAGGCGGGACAGGTTGAACACCATCGGCACCCAGTGATGCGGGTGGGAGGGCCAGAGCTTCTCCCGGATCATCTGCCCGGCCAGGGCACGGTGCGGCCCAAAACCCTCGAACCAGCGCAGCAGCGCCGCCGCAGTGCGCCCGGAGGGCGGCAGCGCGGGATCCACGGGCGCCGCCAGCATGGCGGCAAGCGCCCGCCCGAACAGCGCGTCGGCCATGGCGTCGGCATCCCGGAACCGCTCGCGCAGCGCGGCGAGCGACATGCCCAGCCGCTCCGCCACGAGGTGCAGCCGGAGGTCGTGCCAGCCGGTCTCGGCGGCGACCGCGAGGGCCACGTCCAGGATGCGGTCGCCCTCGTGCCGTGCCATCGCCGCCTCCGCCCGGTCCGTCGAGCATATGGCGCGGCGTCAAGCCGGCGGCAGGCCGGTCAGCGCCAGCACGAGCGCCCCTGCCACGAGGCCCGCCACCGTGCCCGCCGCAAAGCGGATGCCGAAGCCCCGCGTGCCCAGCGCCAGCGCATAGCCCGCCTTGGCGAGGCCGTTGGCGCCCACCGCCACGGCAACGGCCAGCGCCCCCAGCGTCGGCGAAAGCTGCGCCGGCACCAGCCCCGGCACCGTGAGCGTGACGGCATCCACGTCCGCAAGCCCGGTCAGCGCCGCCACCGCGATCGCCCCGGCCCCGCCGAAGCGCTCCGCCGCCAGCCGCGAGACCAGGCCGACCACTGCCAGCAGCAGCGCAAGCTGCAGCACGGCCCGCAGCTCGAAGGGATTGCCGATGGCGGCGCCGAGAGGCTCCTGGCCCATCTCCCGCGGCCGCAGCAGCGCGAGCAGCGCCAGGCCCTGCACCGCGGCGGCCGCCAGCAGCGCCGGCGCCAGAAGCTCCCCCACCGCCGCCGCGCCGAGCCAGGCGAGCAGCGCCGTGCGCAGGCAGGAGACGGCGCCGGCGACCAGCGTGCCCGCCGCCAGCGCCTCGGCCTCGGCCGGGCGGGCCACTGAGGCGCGCGCATTCGAGACCGTCGCCGCCGTCGAGGAGACCAGCCCCGCGGCCGCGCCCGCCGCGGCCTGGCCCGCCCCCGCCCCGAACAGCCGGATCGCCACGTAGCCGAGGTAGGACACCGCGGCGAGGATCACCGCCAGCAGCCAGACCCGCGCCGGGTTGAGCCCGCCCAGCAGCGCCACCGGCCGGTCCGGCACCAGCGGCAGCGCCACCAGCGTCATCGCCAGCAGTACCACCGCCGAGCGCAGCTCCACCCAGGAGAGGCGGGCCATGAAGGCGTGCAGGCTTTCGCGCGCCGCCAGCAGCGCCGTCAGCGCCACGGCGGCGGCGCCGGCCACGGCCGCGTCGCCCATCGCCGCCAGCGCACCGAGCAGGAAGGTGGCCTGGGCCGCGACCACGCTGGTGACGCTGAAGCGGCCCTCCGCCGCCGCCTCCCGCCAATCGTACAGCGCCACCACCGCGGCATGGCCGAGGAAGCAGGCACCGAGCAGCAGCGCGCCGCCGGCAGCGCTGAACTCCGTGCGCGACGCCAGCATGCCGGCCAGACCGCCGAGCAGGCCGGTGATGGCGAAGGTGCGCACCCCCGCCGTGCGCCGCCCCGCCTCCTCGTCGCGGGCCCGCCAGTGGCGCTCGGCGCCGACCAGCAGGCCGATCGCCAGCGCCACGCCGAGGCGGTAGAGCGCGGCCTCGGTCGGGTTCATCGGGCAGGCGGCGGGGCGGGGCTACCCCGGCTGCCCCCGCTTGTGCGCCAGCAGCGCCATCAGCCGGCGGTCGCGCCAGGCGCTGCGCTCCTCGATGCCCGCGAGGTCGAGCGCGGCGCGGCGCTCCGCGGTGACGCGGGCGACGGTCTCGGCATCGTAGTGGTAGGGGGTCTGCTCCTCGGTGATGCCGCCGAGCAGGGGGCCGAAGCGCTCCGCATAGTCGGCGACGCCACCCGGCGCGTTCATGTCGATCGTCTCGAAGGGGCCCATGAAGGCCCAGCGCAGGCCGAGCCCATCCTTCACGCAGGCGTCGATATCCTCCACCGACATGACGCCGTCGCGCACCATCCGGAAGGCCTCGGCCACCAGCGCCGCCTGGAGGCGGTTCAGCACGAAGCCGCGCGTCTCCTTGTGCGCCGTCACCGGCACCTGGCCGACGCGCCCCATCAGTGCCCGCGTGCGCGCGACCACGGCGGGGTCCGTCCAGGGCGCGCCGACCAGTTCCACCAGCGGCACCAGGTAGGGCGGGTTCACTGGATGCGCGACGAGGCAGCGCGCGCGTCCGGCGAGGTTGCCGGTGAACTCGCTGGCCGGGATGCCGCTGGTGGAGCTGGCCAGCACGACATCCGGCGGGCACAGCCTGTCCAGCTCGGCGAAGAGGTCCTGCTTCGGCGCCAGGCGTTCCGGCCCGTTCTCCTGCACATGCGTCGCGCCCTCGACGCAATCGGCCAGCGTGGCGCAGGGCGTGATGCGCGCGGCGATCGCCTCCGGCGCTTCCTGCACCAGGCCCGCGGCGCGCAGGTCGGCCAGCCGCTCGCGGATGACCGCCATGGCGGACTCGGCGATACCGGGGGCCTTGTCCCACAGCCGCACCTCCATGCCGGCGCGGGCGAAGACCATGGACCAGGCGCGCCCGATCAGCCCGGCGCCGACGACTGCGATGCGGTCCATGCCAGAATTCCCTCCGATCCCGCCCGCGGGGTCACGCTTCGTTGCGCGCCGCGCGCTTGATCCCATGGCGGGGGGGACCGATGTAACGGCCGGCCATGGACCGGCGCAACGACCCCACCCCACCGACCGAGGCGCCGAGCCTCGCCACGCCGCTTGCCTGGGCGGGCGGCAGCCTGTTGCTGACCGGCACGACCTTCCTGGTCAGCGCCATCGCGCTGGTCCGCGCCTTCGGCTCGCTGTTCCACTGATGCTTGACGCGCTCGTCGCCCTGCGCACGCGGCTGCGCGGCCTTGGCCTGCCGCTCTACGCCTGGCCGCTGCTGCCGGCCGCGATCCTGGCCGCGCTGGGCGGGGACGAGCGGATCGTGCTGGGCTCGGCGCTGGGGCTCGGGCTCGCGCTGCTGGCGGCGCGGCAGTTGCGGCGCGGGCGGCGGGGCGATGCGAAACGCGCGGCCTGGCTGATGGCGGTGGGCACCGGCCTCGCCGCGCATTTCGCCGCCGGCCTCGGCACCATCCTGCCCTTCCTGATGGCCGGCGGCGCGCTGCTCGGCACGCGGCTCGCCTTCGAGGCCCTGCCCGAGGCCGCGCCGCCGCCCCCGCCGCCGCCACCCCCGCCGCC
>JAIEOP010000392.1 GCA_019750465.1 Acetobacteraceae bacterium
GCGATGGAGAAGTCGCGCGAGGAGTTCAGGATCTGGCTGTAGGAGGTGCGCAGCATCGCCTCCCCCATCTCCTCGACGATGGCGCGCAGCCGGTTGTCGAGCACGGCCAGGGTAACGGGATCGGGGGTAACGGGATCGGGGGTGACGGGATCGGGGGTGACGGGAACGGTCATCGGCGGCTGGGTCATGCGGCAGGGTCCGGCCCTTCCCGCGGCGGCGTCAAGGCCAGGCGGCGCGTCGAAACTCCTGCGCGGCGTCCCGTGCCGTGATATGGGACAGGGTTTCCGGTCGAGCCCCTCACCCGCATGGACGCCCTTCCCGATCGCGCGCCGATCACCGCCGCCGCCTCTGCCTGGCCGGCGCCGCCCCGCCCGGGTGGGCGCCGGATGCGCCGGCTCGCCCGCGCCGCCGCGCCGCCGCTGCTGTTCCTGCTGGCGGCCGTGGTGCTGCGCTCGCTCACCTTCCTGCAGGCCGTCTTCGACACCGATGAGGGGCTCTATATCGTCCAGGCGCGGGAATGGCTGCGCGGCGCCTGGCCCATCGTCGCGGTCTGGGACATGCATCCGGTGGGCGCGCCGGCGATGTTCGCCGCGGCCTTCGCCGCCTTCGGCCAGAGCATCGGCACCATCCGCCTGCTCGGCATCCTCTGCGTGGCGGGCACCGCCTGGGCGCTGTTCCTCGCGGTGCGGGCGGCCGGCGCGCCGCGCCCGGTGGGCCTCGGCGCCGGCCTGATCTACATCGCCTTCAGCATGCGCCTGGGCGGCGCGGCGACGAACACGGAGATCCTCTTCGCCCCCTTCGTCGTGCTGGCCATGGCGGTGGGCATCGCCGCGGCGCGCGGCGTGCTGGCCTTCCGCGCGCCGCCGCGCGGCCGGCACCTGGTCGCCATGGGCCTGGCGATGGGCTGCGCCTTCGCGGTGAAGCCGGTGGTGACGCCGGAGGGATGCCTGGCCTTCGCGCTGCTGACCTTCCCGGCGCTGGCGACCGGGCTGCTGCCGCTGCGGCGCTTCCCCCTCTGGGCAGCCTGCTACGCCTTGCTGGTGCTGACGCCGACCGCGCTGTTCGGCCTGGCCTATGCGCTGCGCGGCGAGTTCATGGCCTTCGCCGACGGCTCCTTCCTGGCACCCGTGCGCTATTCGATGGGACGGCTGCCGCTTGAGGAGGCGCTGCGCTTCTCGGCCGTGGCGGCACTCACCCTGGTCTGGCCCTTCGTGCTGGCGGGCACCGCGCTGGCGCGCTGGGCGCTGCGGCGCGGCACCGGCGGGCGGCTCGCCCGCACCGGCCTGATCTGGTTCGCCTGCGCCACCGTCGCCGTGGTGGGCCCCGGCTTCTTCTTCCAGCACTACTTCCTGATGTGGCTGCCGCCGCTGTCCATCCTCGCCGCCATGGGGGCCTGGTGCTTCGCGCGGGTGGCGCGGCCGGGCTGGCGGCGCTTCGCCTACGCGCTGGCCATCCTGGCGGTGGTGGCGCATTCCTGGCTCGGCGCCTTCGTGCCCCGGCTCGACCGGGGGATCGGCATCGCGCTGCCCGATCCGGTGCAGGAGGTCGCGGCCGCGATCCGGCAGGAGCTGGCGCCGGGCGAGACCATCTTCGTCGCCAACTACCACCCCGTGGTCTATTTCCTCGCCGGTGCCGAGGTGCCGACGCGCTTCATCTTCCCCGCGCACCTCACCGGCCCCTTCCACCGCCTGACCGGCATCGACACGGACGAGGAGGTGCGCCGCATCCTCGGCACGGCGCCGCGCTTCATCGTGGTGGACCGCGGCTGGTGGTGGAGCGTGCGCCCCGAAGCCTCGGCGATGATCGAGGCCGCGCTGGACGAGGGGTATGAGCTGGCCGAGACGGTCGCCGAGGAACGCGGGCCGGTCGAGGTCTGGCGGCGGCGCTGAGCGCGGCGCATGATCCTCTCCGCATCCAAGCAGGGGAAACCGCATGACCCAGGCCGAGACACCGGCGCTCACCACCATGGCCGAGGGGCTGCGCTTCCCGGAAGGGCCGATCGCCATGGCCGATGGCTCCGTCCTGTTGGTGGAGATCGCGGCGGGCCGCATCACCCGCATCGGTGCGGATGGCGCGAAGCGCGTGATCTCGGAGAATGGCGGCGGGCCGAACGGCATCGCGCTCGGCCCGGGCGGCGCCATCTATGTCTGCAACAATGGCGGCTTCCTCTGGCATGAGGGGCCGGAGGGCACCCGCCCCGCCGGCGTGCCGCCGGACTACCGGGGTGGCCGCATCGAGGTGGCCGATCCCCGCACCGGCAGCGTGCGGGTGCTGTACGACCGCTGCGGCGAGAACACGCTGAAGGGCCCGAACGACATCGTCTTCGCGCCGAAGGGCTCGCCCGGCGAGGGCGGCTTCTGGTTCTCCGACCTCGGCAAGGTGCGCGCGCGCGACCGCGACCATGGCGGCCTCTACTGGGCGGCGAGCGACGGGTCGCGCATCGTCGAGGCCGCCTACCCGATCTTCGGCGGCGCCAACGGCGTCGGCCTCAGCCCCGATGGCCGCACGGCCTACATCGCCGAGACCGAGACCGGCCGGCTCTGGGCCTGGGACGTGGAGGGGCCGGGCGTGGTGCGCAAGGATCCCTGGCCTTCGACGAACGGGGGCCGGGTGATCTGCCAGTTCCCGGGCTACCGGCGGCTCGACAGCCTGGCGGTGACGGCGGCGGGCAACATCTGCGTCGCCACGCTGGTGAGCGGCGAGATCACCACCGTCTCGCCGGCGGGCGAAATCCTGCGCGTGGTGAAGATGCCGGAGCGCATGCCGACCAACATCTGCTTCGGCGGCCCCGGCATGCGCACGGCCTATGTCACGCTGTCGCTCACGGGGAAGCTGGTTTCCCTGCCCTGGGACGAGCCGGGCCTGGTACTGCCGTACGCGGACGGCAGCGCCTGACCGTGGCGCGCTGGGTGCGCTTCCGCCGCGCCGACACCGGCGCGGAGGGGTTCGGAACGCTGCACGGGGACGGGTCCGTGCAGCCGCATCTCGGCGACATGTTCGTGGACGCCTCCCCGGCGGGGGAGCCGCTGCCGCTGGCCATGGTGACGCTGCTGGCGCCGGTGCGGCCGGGGCGCTTCGTCGGCCTCTGGAACAACTACCGCGCACTGGCGGAGCGGCAGGGCAACGCCATCCCGGAGGCGCCGCTGTGGTTCCTGAAGGCGCCCGGCAGCGTGGTGGGGCCGGGCGAGGCGATCCGCACGCCGCCGGGCTACACGGGCCGGGTGCTGTACGAGGGCGAGCTCGGCCTGGTGATCGGGCGGCGGGTGCACGACGCGGACGAGGCGGAGGCGGAGCGCGCCATCTTCGGCCTCACCTGCGTGAACGACGTGACGGCGCTGGACCTGCTGAATGCCGACCCGTCCTTCCCGCAATGGGCGCGGGCGAAGTCGCCCGACAGCTTCGGCCCGGTCGGGCCCTGCATCGCCACGGGGCTGGACTGGCCTGCGCTGCGGGTGACGGTGGCGCTGAACGGGCGGATCAGGCAGGACTATCCGTGCAGCGACATGATCCTGCCGCCGGCGCGGATCGTGTCGGCGATCTCGCGGGAGATGACGCTGGAGCCGGGGGACCTGATCGCCTGCGGCACCTCGCTCGGCGCGCTGCCGATGCGCGCGGGGATGGAGGTGGCGGTGACGATCGGGGGCATCGGGACGCTGGCGAACGTCTTCGAGGCCACGCCGTGGGCGCGATGAGCGGGAGGCGGCGTCAGCAAACCTCCGGGGGTTTGCGCACGGACGGGAGCCAGGGCAGGCTTGCCTGCCAGGGCGCGGGCCGCAGGACGTGCGGGCCGGGCCACGCAAGCCGCAGCAGCGGCGCCAGCCGCGCGAGCGGCCGTGCAGCGCCGCGGCCGTCCGAATTGACCAAGCCGGCTCTCGCTCCTCCGCCAGGTCTACTCCGCCGCCAGATCGACGTACCCATCCTCCGCATCGCGCCGCGCCAGCCGCGCATCCCGCTGTCCCGGCTCCCCGAACCCGCCGCCGCCGCCGAGCACCATCGTCACCACGTCGCCGCGCCACAGGTTCATGCTGTCCTTCGACTTCAGGTCGAGGCGCTGGTTGCCGCGCCGCACCTCGCAGCCGCCGGTCGCCCCCGCCGCGCCGCCGGACAGGCCCGCCGCGGGCCGCCGGAACCGGTCGGAGTAGAGCGCGAGCTTCGTGCCATCCTTCAGGATCTCGTAGCGGCGGATGAAGCCGAGGCCCCCGCGGTGCCGCCCGGCGCCGCCCGAGCCGGGCCGCAGCGCGTAGTCGGTGAGGCGAAAAAAGGAGAAATCCTGGTCCAGCGCCTCCGCCGGCGTGTTGGAACAGTTGGACAGCGGGTTGTCGATGCCGTCGGCGCCATCCGAGCCCGCCGTCGCGCCGAAGCCGCCGCCCATGATTTCCAGATAGACGCTCCAGCCGTTCTCGCCGAGGTGCGAGAGGCAGAAGGCCGTGGTGGTGTCGAAGCCGGGCGCGATCACCTGCTCCGGCACCACCTGCGCCAGCGCCCCCATCACGGCTTCCCAGGCGCGCGAGCAGGACAGCATGCGTGCCCGGACCGGCGCCGGATGGCGCGGGTTCAGCAGGCAGCCCTTCGGCGCCGTCACGGTGATCGGCCGCATGGCGCCGTCGTTGAACGGGATGTCCGGGCTGGTGAGCGCCGCCTTCAGCGCCGAGACGCTGGCCGAGATGGTGGAGGCGAAGGGGGCGTTCAGGTTGCGGCCGACCTGCGCATCGGTGCCGGCGAAGTCCACCGTGATCGAGTCGCCGGCGACGGTGACGGTGGTGCGCACGACGATCGGCGCCTCGCCCTCCCCGTCGTCGTCCAGCGCCTCCTCGCCGCGGTAGGTGCCGTCGGGCACCGCGCGGATCGCGGCGCGCATGCGCGTCTCGGAATAGTCCTGCAGCGCCCCCATGGCGGCGGCGACCTTCGCCACGCCGTAGCGCCCTGCCAGCTCCTGCACGCGCATCACGCCGACCGCGTTCGCCGCCATCTGCGCGTCGAAATCGCCCATGGTCTGGTGCGG
>JAIEOP010000212.1 GCA_019750465.1 Acetobacteraceae bacterium
TGACGCGCGAGCCGAAGCCGCGGCGCGCGGGCGGTGTCTCCAGCGGCGGTCCGCCGATCTCGGCCCAGCACAGCAGCAGCACCCCTGGTGCCCCGTCCGTGGACCAGGACACGCGCACCCTGCCCTCGGGACGGCTGAGCGCGCCATATTTCGTGGCGTTCGTCGCCAGCTCGTGCAGCGTCATGGACAGCGCCTGCACCGCGCCCGGCACCAGCAGCAGGGGCGGGCCATCCAGCACGGCGCGCGGCGCCGCCCCCGGCGTCTCCGCCAGGAAGGTGGCCAGCTCCGCCTGTACCACCGCGGCGAGGGTGGCGCCGTGCCACTGCCCCTCGGCCAGCACGGTGTGCGCCCGGGCGAGCGCCGCGACCCGCCCCTCCACCGCGCTTGCATAGCTCGCCGCGTCCTGCCGGGGCGTCAGGCGCAGCGCCGCCTGCACCACCGTCAGCGCGTTCTTGGCCCGGTGGTCCAGCTCGCGCGCCATCAGCGCCTGGCGATCCTCCGCCGCCCGGCGCTCGGTGATGTCGATGACCGAGCCGACATGGCCGAGGAACTGCCCGTCGGCATCGAAGCGCGGCGCGGCGGCATCGATCGCCCAGCGCCACAGGCCATCGGCCCGGCGCACGCGGTACTCCATCCGGAACGGCGCCTGCGCCGCCCGCGCGGCATCGAAGATCTCCGCCGCCCGCTCCCGGTCCTCGGGATGCACGGCGTCCAGCCAGCCCATGCCAAGGCCGGTCTCCGGCGTCTGGCCGGTGAACTCGTACCAGGACCGGCTCAGGAAGGTGCAGGTGCCGTCGGGGCCGGTGACCCAGACCATCACCGGGGCGTTGTCCGCCATGTCGCGGAACCGCGCCTCGCTTTCCGCCAGCGCCGCCGTGCGCGCGGCGACGCGGCGCTCGAGCAGGCCGCGCTCGGCGCGCAGCGCCCCCAGCAGCGCGCGCTGCCGGCGCGCGCCGCGCAGCCCGAAGATGGTCAGCACCGCCAGCGCCATGATCACCGCGGCCAGCACGGCACCGCTCCGCAGGGTGCGCCGCCGCCATTCGCCGAGGATCCCGTCGATCGGCTGGCTGACGGACAGGGCGACCGGGTAGCTCTCCAGCCGGCGCACCGCGAGCAGCATCCGGTCCGCGGTCTCGCGCACCTCGCCCGTGCCGCGCGGCGGCAGCGGCCCGTCCGGGACGATGGGCGTCTGCAGCGCCTCCGGCGGCGGCGGCGGCCAGATCGCCAGCGGCGCACCATCGGCGCGGAACAGCGCGAAGTGCGTCGCCGGGCCGAGGCCGGATTCGGCGTAGACGTCCGCGAAGTAGGCGCTGTACACGCCGGCGACGGCGACGCCCGCGAACCGGCCCTGCGCATCCCGCAGCGGACGGCTCAGGGTGAAGCGTGCCTGCCCCATCTGCGTCCCGACGCCGGTGGTGCCGACATGCAGCCCCTGCTCGCCCTGCTGGTGCGCGCGGAAATAGGGCCGATGCGCGAAGGCCCCGGCGGTGCGCGGCGGATGGCTCCAATTCTCCACCAGGGTGACGCCCTCGGCGTCCATCAGCCAGGCGGAGCCGAGCTGCGGGCTGTCGTCCACCAGGTTGCGCAGCACCGCGTGCAGCGCCGGGCCACGATCCCCCTCGTGCAGGGTGCGCGGGTCGCCCGCCGCCTGCACGGCGATGCGCAGGGTGCGGTCGCCCGCCTCCAGCGCACGGTCGGCGTGCTGCTCCAGCAGCCGCGCCGTGGCCGCCAGCTGGGCGCGCGCCGCGTCCAGCACGGTACGCCGGTCGTCCCGCGCCGCCACGGACCAGATCCCCGCGCAGGCGAGCGACGCCAGCGCGAAGGTCAGGAGCCAGGGCATCCTCTGCATCGGCGCTTTCGGCGGTTGAGCCGCATGCTCAGTCGCGCCAACGGTTGCGCTTCACCATCCAACAGGTCGCGAGTGCCCGGTCAGCCGTCGGCGGCGATCAGCCCGTCCGCCATGCGCACCACCCGGCCGCAGCGCGCCGCCAGGGCCGGGTCGTGGGTGATCAGCAGCAGGGTGGTGCCCAGCCGCGCACGCAGGCCGAACAGCAGGTCCATCACCGCCGCCCCGGTGGCCCCATCGAGATTGCCGGTCGGCTCGTCGGCCAGCAGCAGCGGCGGCTCGGCGACGGTCGCGCGCGCCAGGGCCACGCGCTGCTGCTCGCCGCCCGAGAGCTGGCCCGGATAGTGCCCGAGCCGATGCGCCAGGCCGACCGCCGCCAGCGCCGCCTCGGCACGGTCGAAGGCGTCGCGCCTTCCGGCGAATTCCAGCGGCACCGCGACGTTCTCCAGCGCCGTCATGGTGGGCACCAGGTGGAAGGCCTGGAAGACGATGCCCACGTTGCGGCGGCGGAAGCGCGCCAGCGCGTCCTCGCCCATGTCCCCCAGCGCGTGGCCGGCAACGGTCAGCACGCCGCCGCTCGGCCGCTCCAGCCCCGCCAGCAGCATCAGGAGCGAGGTCTTGCCCGAGCCCGAGGGGCCCACCAGCCCCACCGCCTCGCCGCGCGCGATGTCGAGGTCGACGCCGCGCAGGATGTTGACCTCCCCGGCCGGCCCCGCCACCCTGAACCGCAGGTCGCGGGCCGCGATGAGCGATTCGGCGGCGGCCATTCGCGGGCCGGCCGCGGGCCCGCGTCGGAGGTGGTCGGTGATGGCATCCATGGCGCCTGTCCGGGTCGTCCGGGGTGCTGGTGGACCGATCCCGTCGGCACCCGATATGGGTGGCATGCCTCTCGGAAACCCCGCGCCGGACAACCCCTTGCCCCCGACACGGCGTGGCCCTGCATATGGCCGCCGCGCGGCGCTGGGAAAGGCGCTGCTGGGTATCGGCATGTTTCGCGCCGGCGCGGCACGGGCGCAGGTGCAGGCACCCTCCCCCCGGCCGGTGCGGCTGATGGCGCTGGGCGACAGCCTGACCGCCGGCTACGGCCTGCCGCCGGGCCAGGGCTTCGTGCCGCAATTGCAGGCGGCGCTGGCAGCCCGGTCCGGCGCGCATCGCCCGGTGCGGGTGCTGGATGCCGGCGTCTCGGGCGACACCACGGCGGGCGGGCTGGCGCGGCTCGACTGGGCGCTCGCCGAGACCCCCGACTGCGTCCTGGTGGAGCTCGGCGGCAATGATGGGCTGCGCGGCCTGCCGCCCGAGGGCAGCTACCGCAACCTCGCGGCGATCCTCGACCGGCTGGCGGCGCGCGGCCTGCCGGTGCTGCTGGCGGGCATGCTGGCGCCGCCCAATCTCGGCGCCGACTACGGCCGGGAATTCGCCGCGGTGTTCCAGCGCCTGGCGCGGGAGCGGCCGGCGGTGGTGTTCTACCCCTTCTTCCTGGAGGGCGTGGCCGGCGACCCCGCGCTGAACCAGCCCGACCGCATCCACCCCAATGCGGCGGGCGTCGCCGAGATCGTCCGCCGCATCCTGCCCGCGGTGGCGGCGCTGCTGGCGCTGGTGCCGCCGCCGGGCGCGCCGCGAACCGGCGGCTGACGCAGCGCGCGAGGAGACCCGCCATGATCCGCCTCTTCGTCGCCCTGCCGCTGCCGGCCACGGTGAAGACGCAGCTCTCGCTGCTCGCCGGCGGCATCCCCGGGGCACGCTGGGTGCCGCCGGAGAACTACCACCTGACGCTCCGCTTCATCGGCGAGGTGGAGACCTGGCGGGCGCAGGAGGCGGACGAGGCGCTGGCGGCGATCCGCGCGCCGGGCTTCGCGCTGTCGCTGCGCGGCCTCGGCACCTTCGAGAAGGGCGGGCGGATCGGCGCGCTCTGGGTCGGGGTGGAGCGGACCGAGGCGCTGTGCTTCCTGCAGGCCAAGGTGGAGACGGCGCTGCAAAGGGCGGGGTTCGAGCCGGAGCGGCGCCGCTTCGCCCCGCACGTGACCCTGGCGCGCACCGAGCGCGCGGCCCCGGAAAAGCTGATCGGCTTCGTGCAGGCGCACAACCTGTTCCGCGCGCCGCCGGTGCCGGTGGAGCGCTTCACGCTCTATTCCTCGCATCTGGGGAAGGAGCAGGCGCTCTACGTGCCGGAGGTGGAGTACGAACTCCAACTGGCGGCTTAGGCGTCGGTGGACCGGCGCGCCGCCCGGTCGCCGCTGCCATGCCCTGCCACAGGCCGCGGCGATGCCGGGGTCGCCGCCCTCGCCGCCAGTCTGGGCGCGTGCCGCGACCGCCTGGGGCCGGCCCGGCCGGATGCCCCGCCACCGGCGATCCGTGGGCCGCCCGCCGGCGCCCGCGCGCCCGCCATCGCGGCGACCTGACCGCCACCGCCCCCCGTTGCCGCGTGCCGTCCGGCACGCAACGCTGATCGCCCGCCGGACCCCTTCGAGACAGGCCGCACCACCATGACCCGCCGCGTCCTGCTTGCCCTTGCCCTCGCGCCGTTCCCGCCCCTTCCCGCCGCCGCGCAGCCGGGGATCCGCGCCGGCGACCTCGTCATCACCCAGGCCTGGAGCCGCGCCGCCGGCCAGGGCGGCCAGGGCGCCGGCTATCTCACCATCGCCAACCGCGGCACCGCGCCGGACCGCCTGCTCTCGGCCAGCAGCCCGGCCGCGGGGCGGATGGAGCTGCACAGCATGGTCCGCGACGGCGACGTGATGCGCATGCGCCAGGTGCCGGCGATCGACATCGCGCCGGGCGCGACCGTGGAGCTGCGCCCCGGCGGCCTGCACCTGATGTTCGTCGGTCTCGGCCAGCCGCTGCGCCAGGGCGAGACGGTGCCGGTGACGCTGCGCTTCGAGCGCGCCGGGGAGGTCAGCCTCGGCTTCGCCATTCAGGCCGCCGGCGCGCGCGGCCCCGCCCATCACGGGCATTGAGCGCCTGTGCAGGAATGCCGGTTGCCCCGGACCCTGCCGCGGAAAGCCCGATGAGTCCGAAGGGCGTTCCTTTGCAGGTTCGGTATTCCGGCTGGGCGGGCGTGTGGCGCCCGGATAGCTGGCGCGCCACCCTCCGCCGCGCTGCCGCCGGCGGCGCCCTCGCGCCGCACGCCGCCGCCCGCGCCGACCTTCCGATCCGGGGCGGCCT
>JAIEOP010000316.1 GCA_019750465.1 Acetobacteraceae bacterium
GGCGCGGGCCGCGTCCGCGGCCTCGGCGCGCCATCTGGCGCGCCGCATGGGTCAGCCTTTGACCGAGTTGGTATCAGCCGCCCTCCTCGGGCCGCACCAGGCCCCGCAATGCGCGCATCGCCTCCACGCCGGCGGCACGGACCGTGGCGACGAGATCGGGGGGGAAGGCTTCCTTGCCGAGGCCACGCCGCGCGGCACGCTCGAGTGCCAGCGCGCCAACCGAGGCGGCGGCGCCAGCCAGGCCATGCGCCGCGCGGTGCACCGCCAGGCGGTCACCGGCCAGGGTGCCTGCCTCCATCTCATCGGCGAGGCGGTCGACATCGGCGGCGAAGCTGTCCACGATCCGGCCGAAATCGGCCGGCGGCAGATCGCTGGCCAGGGCGCCGGCGATGTCGGGATCGAGCGCATTCACGGCTGTCCGCTTGCCATTCCCGACACGCAAGGTCAATCGGTGGTTGTGCCGGCCACGATCAATTCGTGCATACCGGGCCGCCACCGCGCCCGCACACGCGCGGTGCGATGCCCTCAGCCGGCCGCGGGCCGCGGCTCGTTGCCAGCCCGCCAGGCGATGAGGCGCCGCAACCCCTCCTCCATGTCCACCTCCGGCCGCCAGCCGATCGTCCGCGCCGCTTCCTCGTGCGCGATGCGGAAGGCGCCGCCGGAGGTCAGCCGCACCCTGCCCCGGTCCTCGGCGATGAATTCCGGCTCCGGGCCGCCGCCGGCAAGCCGCGTCACCAGCCGCACCAGCTCCAGCGTGGTGATCGGCCTCGGGCCCGAGGCGTTCACCGCGACATCGGTCGCATCCGCCGCGAAGGCCATGCGGTTGGCGCGCGCGAGGTCGCCGACATAGACGAAGTGCTTGGTCTCCGACCCGTCGCCGAGGACGATCGGCCGCTCGCCGCGCCGCACCCTGTCCAAGGTCTCGATGATGAAGAGCGCGTTGGTGGCGCGGTAGTGCTGCCGTTCGCCGTACACGGTGCAGTAGCGCAGAACGACGGTGTCCAGCCCGTGCTTGCGGTGGTAGTCGCGGCACAGCGCCTCGCCGATGATCTTCGTCGCCCCGTAGATCACCGCCGCCGGCGGCACGCCCACCGTATGGAAGGGCGTACCCTCCACCAGCTCGCCCGAGACGTTCGGGCCATAGCCATAGACCGCGTTGGAGGAGGCGAAGACCGCCTTCCTCACCCTGTTCACGCGGCAGGCCTCCAGCGCGTTCTGCACGCCGCGGATGTTCACGTCGAGGCCGCCCCAGGGGTCGCGGTCCATCGACAGCGTCATGTGCGCCGCCAGCAGCAGCGCGCCCTGGGCGCCTTCCAGCGCCCGCAGCAGGTCGGGCAGGCGCATGACGTCGCCGCGTACCAGGCGCAGGCGCGGGTTGTCGCGCAGATGCGCGATCGCGTCCTCCGAGCCGAAGGCGAAATTGTCGAACAGCACCACCTCCGCCGCGCCGTGGTCCAGCAGTTCCCCGGCGGTGGCGGAGCCGACCAGGCTGGCACCGCCGATGATGACGAAGCGGTTGCCCGCGATGGGGACGGCGGCGTTCATGGCGTTTCCTCCGGCGTGGCGCCTGCGGCGCTCGGGACAGACCTGGGCCCGGCAATCAAGCGCCAACCGGGCGCGCGGCCAAGGGCCGGCGAGCCCCCTTGTCCGCCACGCCGCCACGGGCGCAGGCTTGGCCCCGGAATGCCAGGGAGCCCGCACCGATGGACGGCACCACCGCCCCCGCTACCGCGTGAACGAGTACGCGCCCGACCCGAACGTCGCCTTCGACCCGAAGCTGGCCGCCACCTACGTGAAGTATGCCCGCATGACGGCCACCCGCGGCCTGGTGCAGTCCAGCCTCGGCGGCATGGCCATGCGCGTGGCCCATCCGGACCACCCGGACGGCATCGTCTATGCCAAGTCGCAGGGCCTCAGCCTCGAGGAGGTGGAGCCGGAGGAGCTGGTGATCACCGACCTCCCCCGCCGCCGCATCCCCTGGGGCGAGCGCGCCACCACGGTCGG
Organism: Acetobacteraceae bacterium; assembly: GCA_019750465.1. Taxonomy (GTDB): domain Bacteria; phylum Pseudomonadota; class Alphaproteobacteria; order Acetobacterales; family Acetobacteraceae; genus JAIEOP01. The sequence goes on from JAIEOP010000316.1 coordinate 2,005, forward strand.
GCACCAGATGAACCGGGAGATCCTGCGCCTGCGCCCCGACGTGAACGCGGTGATCCACCTGCACCACGACGAGACCATCGCCTTCCTCGCCGCCGGCTTCGAGGAGATCCGCTCGACCAACCTCACCTTCAGCTACCTGATGCAGAAGCCGGCCGCCTACCCGCCCGCGCACCTGAACGTCGAGGAGGATGTCGCGCCGATCAAGACCTTCATCCAGGACACCAACTGCATCATCATGCGCCGCCACGGCTTCACCGTGCTCGGCCGCACGGTCTCGGAAGCCTGTCACCGCACCTGCGTGCTGTGCAGCGAGGTGAAGCGCAACATCATCGTGGAGACGCTGGCCGCCGCGCATGGCCGCAAGGGCGAGTACCTCTCGCCCGAGGACGTGGCCTGGATGATGCAGCGCGGCGACGGCGTGGTGTACCCGGCGCTGATCCGCGGCGGCGGCAGCGGCCGATGATGCGCCGCCTGCTTCTCGCGGCGCTGCTCGCCGCGCTCGCGCTCCCCGCCGCGGCGCAGGACTGGCCGCAGCGGCCGGTGCGCCTGATCGTGCCCTTCCCGCCCGACGGCGGCACCGACGTGGTCTCGCGCATCGTCGCGCAACAGCTCGGCCAGGCGATCGGCCAGCCGGTGGTGGTGGAGAACCGCGGCGGCGCCGGCGGCGCCGGACGGCTACACCATCGGCACCGCGACCAGCAGCACCCACCCCGCCGCCGTGGTGCTGCGCCGCGACGTGCCCTACGATCCGGTGCGCGACTTCGCCGCCATCACCATGATCGGCATCACGCCCTATGTGCTGGTCGGCGGACCGGCGGCGCGCGGCGCCACCCTGCGCGAGTTCCTCGAGGATGCGCGGGCGCGTCCGGGAGGGGTGCACTACGCCTCGGTCGGCACATCGACGCTCGGCTCCCTGCTGACGCGCCAGCTCGAAAGCCTGACGGACGTGCGGATGACGCATGTGCCCTATCGCGGCTCGACGGGGGTCTGTCCGGACCTGCCGAACGGCACGGTCGCCGTGCTGCTGGACAACCCCACCGGCTCCGTCGGGCTGGTGCACGACGGCCGGCTGCGCGCCTTCGCCATCACCCGCCGCTCGCCGCTGCTGCCCGAGGTCCCGAGCTTCGCCGGTTCCGGCGTGCCCGGCTTCGATGCGGTGTTCTGGTACGGCCTGGTCGCGCCCGCCGGGACGCCGGCGCCGGTCGTGGCGCGCATCCAGGCGGAGTTGGCTCGGCACTTCCTCGGCACCAGGCGCGCGGAGCTGGCGGCGAAGGACGTGGAGCCGGTGATGGACAGCCCGGCGGCCTTCGCCCGCAGCATCGCCGCCGACGTCACCGCCTTCCGCGCCGTGGCGGAGCGGCTCGGGCTGCGGCCGGAGTAGCGGTCAGCCCAGCCGCTTCAGCGTGGCGAGGAACCGCTCCGCCGCAAGCTCCGGCGGCCAGGGGCGCCAGGGCTCCTCGCCATGTGCCGCCGCCAGCGGATCCTGCGCCAGCACGGTGGCCTTGATGCCGAGCGTCCCGCGCACCTCCGCCGCCGTCCAGCCGGCGACATGCACCGCCTCGGCCGCCGCCAGCGCCACGTCCGCCGCCTTGTGCGCGCGCTTCGCCTCCGCGCTCCAGGCCGGCAGCGCGTAGCGCAGCGCCACCGCCGCCGAGAGCCGCGCCGAGAGCGCCGCGAAGCCCTCGCCGAGGAACGGCTTCAGCGGCGAGATGCAGTCGAAGCCGAGCAGCCCTTCCTCGGCATCGTGCAGCAGCTCGCGCCGCAGCTCCGGCTGCGTCAGACCGGCACGCGACCGCGCCCGCCGCAACGCCAGCACCGCCAGCGAGTGCTGCGCCACGGAGAGCGGCGCCGGCCACACCGAATGCCCGCCCCAGCGGAAGGTGCGGCTGAGACCGGTCGCCAGGTCCTCGTCCGTCCAGTCGAAGGGCGTCGGCGCGATCAGGTCGAGGCGCCGTCCGGAAGGCAGGCGGACCCAGGCGCGGGAGGGGACCTCCATTCAAAACCGCGGCGCCGAGATGTCGAACTCCTCCATCACCGCCAGATCCTCGCTGAACCACGCCGCGATGCCCGCCCGGCGCTGCCCGACATACGCCGGCCTCCCATCCTCGCCCAGCCGCATGGTCAGGTCGTGCCCCGGGATCAGCAGCGTCCCCGGCGCCTGCCGCCACAGCCCCCAGATGCGGTCGAGCGAGGCGCGGCTCGCCGCAGCGTCCATGGTCATGTCGGTGGCCATCGACAGCAGCTCGGCCCGGTTCTTCGCCGCGTCGCCGCTGAACACCACCGGCACGTCGTGCCCGGTGTAGCGATAGACCAGGCAGCCCGGCGTATGGCCCGGGCAGAGATGCGCCTCGAAGGCATCGAGGAAGCGTTCGCCATCCTCCAGCAGGTGCAGCCGCTTGTGCCGCGCCAGGTCCTGCACGTAGAGCTCCGGCAGCGGGTTGAAGCCGACCGGCGTGCCCGTCGCCCAATCCATCTCCACCCGCCCGATCCAGACATCGGCATTCGGGAACAGCGTGTAGTTCACTGCGTGGTCCCAATGCGCATGGGTGAGCACGACGTCGGTCACGCTCTCCGGCGCGCAGCCCGCGGCCTGCAGCTGGCGCCCGAATTCCGGCCGCACGGCGAAGGCGCCGACATCGATCAGGATCGCCCGCTCGCGTCCTGCGATGCGGCCGCGGATCAGCGCGATGGTGCTCCACCCAAGCCCGCCATGGCACAGCGACTTCCCCGGATAGCCCTGGATCAGCACGTCGAGGCGGTGGCTGGTCATGGCGGCGCGCTCCGTCTTCGGCCGCCGCCGTTCTCGCCCCGTCCGGACCCTGCCGGCAAGGCCTCGGGTCAGCGCGGCCCGCGCGACACCTGCCGTACCGCCGGATCCAGCGTCGCCGCCACGGCGGCGGCGGGCGGCGCAAGCAGCGCCTCGGTGCAGCCACGCGCCAGGCGCCGCATCCGCTCCCCCTCCGCCTCGCTGCCGGCCACCGCCCAGGCCACCGCCCCGCACAGCAGGGGCAGGCGCTGC
>JAIEOP010000242.1 GCA_019750465.1 Acetobacteraceae bacterium
CACGGACTTCGAAGCCTCCATCGCCTCCGCCGAGGCCTTCCTCTACACCGCATCCGTCATGCTGCTGACCCGCCGCCGGGCTCGTTCCGGGTGAGTTCAGAGCCGGACTCTTAGCGACGGTGCCACGCTGGGCTCGCGGGTGACAACGGCTTGCCGCCGGCCGAGCTTGCGCGTCATCGCCGGTCGCGCCGGACCCAGGCCTGATCCGGCTCCACACTACGTACCGTGCTGGCGCCTGCACGCTTCTCGTCGGACGACGCTCGGCGTGCGCTTCCACCCTATCGGCTTTTCCGCTACCCCCCGGCGCTCAAGGGGACTGCATGCGCCACTTCCTGGATTTCGAGAAGCCGATCGCCGAGCTGGAAGGCAGGATCGAGGAGCTTCGCCGCACCACCGACGCGGGCGGCATCGACGTCGCCGAGGAAGTGGCGAAGCTGCGCGACAAGGCCGCCGCGCTGCTGAAGGCCACCTACGCGAAGCTCTCGCCCTGGCAGAAGACGCTGGTCGCGCGCCACCCGGACCGGCCGCACGCCTCCGACTACATCGCCGCGCTGGTCGAGGAGTTCACCCCGCTGGCCGGCGACCGCGCCTTCGCCGACGACGCCGCGGTGATCGGCGGGCTGGGGCGCTTCCGGGGCCGGGCGGTGGCGGTGCTCGGCACCGAGAAGGGCAAGGACACCGAAAGCCGCGTGCGGCACAATTTCGGCATGGCCCGGCCGGAGGGCTACCGCAAGGCGCGCCGCATCATCGAGCTGGCCGGCCGCTTCGACCTGCCGATCCTCAGCTTCGTCGACACCGCCGGCGCCTTCCCCGGCATCGACGCGGAAGCCCGCGGCCAGGCCGAGGCGATCGCGCGCTCCATCGAGGCCTGCCTGGACGCTCCCGTGCCCTTCGTCGCGACGATCATCGGCGAGGGTGGCTCCGGCGGCGCCATCGCCCTGGCCGCGGCCGACCGGGTGCTGATGCTGGAGCACGCGATCTATTCGGTGATCTCGCCGGAGGGCTGCGCCTCCATCCTCTGGCGCGACGCGGCGCAGGCGGCGACGGCCGCCGAGGCGCTGAAGCTCACGGCGGACGACCTGCGGCGCCTGGCGCTGGTCGATGCGGTGGTGCCGGAGCCGATGGGCGGCGCGCACCGCGAACCCGGCGTGGCGATCGCCGCGGTGGGCGAGAAGGTGGCCGAATGCCTGGTGCCGTTGCAGGCGCTGGATGGCGCCACGCTGCGCGCGCGGCGCCGGGAGAAGTTCCTGGAGATGGGTCGGCACAGCATCGCGTGACGCGCGCCGGCTTGGGCATGGCCGTGGCGGGCGGCCCGACGCCATCATCCTGCGACGCGCCACGTGCCGCGCCGTGACGCAGGTGCACGGTGCGGCATCGCGCGGCGCGCGGGCGGCGGTGTTCGAGATGTGCGGCGACAGCCTCGCCAGGCGCGGCCTGCCGCGGCATCTCGGCGTCGCACCGCCACCGAGGAGCCCCCATGTCCCCCTTCGTCCCCGGCACGTCGGTGCGCATTGAGGGCCGCGCCGGCGGTCCGCTCGCCGGCCTCACCTTCGCCGCGAAGGACCTGTTCGACGTCGCCGGCCACCCGACGGGCGGCGGCAACCCGGACTGGGCGCGGTTCAACCCGGTCCCGACCCGCCACGCCTGGGCGGTGCAGGCGCTGCTGGATGCCGGGGCGACGCTGGTCGGCAAGACAGTGACGGACGAGGTCTCGCTCGGCATCCTCGGCGAGAACGCCTTCGACGGCACGCCGCTGAACCCGGCAGCGCCGGGGCATGTGCCGGGCGGCTCCTCCTCCGGCTCGGCCAGCGCGGTGGCGCAGGGGCTGTGCAGCACGGCGCTCGGCACCGACACGGGCGGCTCGGTGCGCGTGCCCGCAAGCTTCTGCGGCCTCTACGGCATCCGCCCCACCCATGGGAGGCTCGACCTGGCGGGCATGCTGCCGCAGGCGCCGAGCAGCGACACCACGGGCTGGTTCGCGCGCGATGCCGCGACCTTCGCCCGCGTCTCCGCAGTGATGCTCGGCGAGGCCTGCCCGCCGGCGCGGCCCGCGCGGCTCGTCATCGCCACCGATGCCTTCGGCTTCGCCGACCCGGACACGGCGGCGGCGCTCGCGCCGATGCTGGAGCGCCTGAAGCGCCTGGTCCCGGATTGGCACGCGGAGATCCTGGCGCCGCCCGGCCTCGTCGCCTGGGGCCGCGCCCAGCGCACGCTGCAACCCGTCGAGGCCTGGGAGACCTTCCGTCCCTGGGTGGAGCGCGACAACCCGCGCATGGCCTTCACCGTCGCCCGCGGCCTGGTGCTCGGCGCCATGACGCCGGAGGCGGAGCGCGGCTGGGCGGCGCTGACCCGGCGGGAGGTGCGCGGGCGCCTGGCGCAGCTGCTGCCGCCGGGGACGGTGCTGGCCATGCCCACCACGCCCTTCCCGGCGCCGCCGAAGGGGCTGCCGGTGCCGGCGCTGGGGCCGGTGCGCGACGCCATCCTCTGCCTCTGCGCCCATGGCGGGCTGGCGGGGCATCCGCAGCTGAGCATCCCGGGTGCCATGGTGCGCGGGCTGCCGGTGGGTCTCTCGCTGCTGGCGGCGCGCGGCGCCGATGCCATGCTCGCCGGCACCGCCCTGGCCCTGGAGGAGATCGCGTGATGGAGGCGAACATCCCCGAGGTGGTCGAGGAGGTCCGCGCGCTGTTCGAGCGCTACGAGGCGGCGCTGATCGACAAGGACGTGGCGGTGCTGGACGCCACCTTCTGGGAGAGCCCGCACACCATCCGCTACGCCATCCACGAGAACGGCTACGGGTTCGAGGAGATCCACGCGCACCGGGTGCGCCGCCCGCCGGGACCGGGAATCAAGCTGGCGCGGCGGCGGCTGGTGATCACCACGCTCGGGCGCGACATCGCCACGGTGAACCTGGAGTTCAGCATGCGCGGGCGGGAGCGGCCGGGGCGGCAGAGCCAGACCTGGGTGCGCTTCCCGGATGTGGGGTGGAAGGTGGTGGCGGCGCATGTGTCGGTGACGGAGGCGGCGCCGGAGGAGTAATACCAACTCGGTCAAAGGCTGACCCATGCGGCGCGCCAGATGGCGCGCCGAGGCCGCGGACGCGGCCCGCGCCCAATGGCGCGAAGCCAAGCCGCGCGGATGCGCGGCGCCCGGCGTCTGAGGGGCGTTGATGTGTCAACATCAACGCGCGTTGGTATAAGGGGAGCGGGAGGTGGGGGAGGGCTGGTTGCGACCCAAAGAGGGCTCTTGTCCTTGCAAGGACCGGCGCCTCGTGTGCGGAGTAGCAAAGAAGCCTAATTGCGTTCTTCATCCTGGATCGTGGGGAAACTGACTTTGAGGGGACTGTCGGGATTTCCGTGTGCGTCCGGTCGGTTGAACGTCATGGTCAGGCCATGGCCCGTGTGAAGCGCCGGCCGAAGAGCACGGCGAACTGGGCCTTGGCCATGGCCCACTCGCGGGGTGGCATCTTCCACGCCCGCCCGGTCCGGTTCAAGACGAGACAGGGCAGCTTCGGCGCGTTCGGCGCAGTGCTCGAACCGGTGGCGCACCGCGCCTCACCGTCGGTCGGGAAGTGGCCCCTGGCGCGGAGGGCGCGGCGCAGCTTCGCCTTCAGGGCTTCGACGGCGTCGGTGGTGTAGAGCATGCGCCGCACCTCCTGCGGGAAGGCGTGGAACGGCACCACCTCCGCCCAGGCGCGCCGCCGGCCCGGCCCGATGGCCGGGTATCTGCGGCCCCAGGGGCTGGCCTCGCCAGGGGCTGGCCTCGCCAGGGGCTGGCGTCGCCAGGGGCTGGCCTCGAAGGCCGCCAGCGCCGCTTCCGCCGCGGCCGGGTCGACGGCGCGGTCGATCGCCTTCAGCTCGGCCGCCACCTGGCGCCGGTCCTTCCAGGGGACGACGTCGAGGCTGTGGCGGAGCAGGTGCACGATCCGAACGCAATCGACGTCCTTCGGCTGGCCGCTTCGGTTCCCTTCGCTGGAGCGGGACCGGCCATCAAGCGCCAGCGGCGCGACGTCAGGTTTCCTCGCGGCAGGGGATGGGCGTTCCGGCGGGGTCTCCTCACGCGGGGTCTCCTCACAGGGAGCTCCCCGCCGATGCCGCGATTTTCGTCCGCCTCTGGCGGACCGGCCTGGACGGTCCGCTCGGTCACGGTCCGGACGCGTGACGGCCCGGACCGTGTGGATCAGGCCTGCCGACGCCTGCTGGCCGGCACGGCACCCAGCAGATCATCGCCCCCCGTCGATGCCAGCATGGGGGATCAGCCGCCATGCCCGTCGCCACCTGTGCCCGCGTGTCCACCGAGCGGCAGGAGCGCCAGCAGACCATCGACAGCCACGTCGCTGCCCTGCGGGCCTGCAGGCGCGCTCCCTGCGGCTGTCGCTGCATCCGGCGCCGCGACGCAGTACCGGGCCACCTCGTGGTCGACGAGGCCGAGATGGTGCGCATGATCTATGGCTGGCTCACGGACGGGGGGACGGCCATTCGGCAGATCCTCAAGCGTCTCAATGCCGGCTCGTATTTCCCGCGGTCGGGCCGGCATCGGTGGTCGCCATCGGTCGTGCACCACATCCTCGCCGACCCGATCTACGCGGGTACGGCCTATGCCAACCGCTACACCTTGGTGCCGCCCAAGAAGCCTCGCCGTGGCCGTGGGCCACGCAGCCATGAGGCGTCGTGCCGGAGGCCGCGGTCCGGGACCACGTCGCGGAACTTCTCGCCGATCCAGCGCGGCTGGTGGCGCAGTTCGCGCGCTTCGCCGCCGTGGAGGATGGATCCGACCGCGAGCGCGCCGCCGATCAACTGCTCCGCACGCGGATGGAGCGCAAGAGCCGCGCCGGCAAACGCCTGCTCGGCGCCTACGAGGCCGGCGTCATCAGCCTGGCCGAGACGTCCGAGGCAGGGCTCGATGAGACACGCTCCGGCATGGGCAGACGGCTCCGGGTCCCTTCCCGCGCTGATGCCCGCCCCGGCACTACCGCGTCGTCGCCGCGGCCGGTTGCGCCGCGGGGTCGCCGCCGCCGCCCTGCCGCTCGCGCGCCAGCCGCGCC
>JAIEOP010000342.1 GCA_019750465.1 Acetobacteraceae bacterium
CCTGCTGCCCATCGCCGCGGCGGCCGAGCCGGAGGCGCTCGCGGCGCGGCGCGCGGCGTTGCGGCAGGCCGGCTGGGGCGACGTGGCCTTCGATGGCCTCGATGCCGCGCTGCTGCCGCTGATCGATCCGGCGGGCCTGCCGGAGGAGGCGCTGCTGCTGCTGCGCTGGTCGCCGGCGCTCGGCGACCGTGCGGCGATGGCGGTGCTGCGGGGCGGCTGGGACCTCGACAGGGTCGTGCTGACCGGCTGCGACAGCACGACCGATGCGCTGGCCTGGGGCCTGGACGTCGGCATCCGGCGCTTCGCCGGCCAGGCGCTGGAGGGGCTGATGGCGGCGGCGCGCCGCATGCCGGCACCCGCCAGGCCGGGCGCCGCATGACCAGCCTGGCCGAAGCCCTGCTGCCGCGCCAGGGCCGGATGAAGCTGGCCGACGCCGCCGCGCTCTCCGCCCTGGTGCAGGAGAGCGTGGCCTCCAACGCCCCGCGCCAGGCGCTGCTGGTCCGGCTCGCCCTGCTCGCGCCGCGGCTGCGGGAGGAGCACCATCAGCGCCTGCTGCGCGAGACGCTGGAGCCGCTGCTGCGGCCCAGCCGCGCCCGGCTGTTCACCCTGCCGAACGGCGACCTGGTCGCCGTGGGGCCGGAGCGCGGCTGGCACATGGAGAACGTCGCGCAGCGGCTGATCACGCTGCTCGGCGCCGAGGCGGCCGGCGAGGGCGCCAGCCTGCTGCGCCTGCCCGACCAGGCCACGATCGTGCTGGCGGCGCTGGAGGAGGCGCTGGCGGAGGATCCGCCGCCGCTGATGCACGTGCTGCCGCCGCGCCCCGCCGTCGAGGGGGATGGCGCACCCGACCCGACCCGGCTGGCGCAGGCGCTGGGCGGCGCCAACCTCTCCGCCTTCCTGCGCTGCCGGCCGGTGCTGCGGGTGGCGCCGGAGGCCGAGGCCGAGGCCTCCGCGCAATGGACGGAATGGCAGGTGGACGTGCCCGAGCTGTCGGCCATCCTGCTGGGGGAGCGCGCCGCCGCGGCCTCGCCGGCGCTGACCCCGCACCTGCGCGGCGTGCTGGACGGGCGCCTGCTGGCCGAGCTGGCGCGTCCCGAGGAGGCGACGCAGCGCGGCCCCATCGGCCTCTCGCTCGGGCTCGCCGCGCTCGATTCCGCAGCCTTCCGCAAGCTGGATTCGCTGGTGGCGCCGGAGGTGCGGGCGCGCAGCGTCATCGGCCTGCCGGCCGCGGCCGTGCTGGCCGATCCCGTCGGCTTCCGCGCGGCGCGCGAGGTGCTGGCGGATCGCGGCTGGCGCCTGGCGCTGGATGCCGCGGACCCCGCCGTGCTGGCGCTGCTGCCGCCGCGGCGCTGCGGCGTCGCCCTGGTGCGGCTGCGCTTCGACCACAGCCTGCCGGCGCGTGGCCTGCCGCCCTCGCTGCCGCCCGCCTCGGTGGTGCTGACCGGGGTCGATCGCGCCGTCGCGCTCGGCTGGGGTTTGGATGCGGGCATCCGCCTGTTCGAGGGGCGGCTGCTGCGCGGCTGACCGACCCGGCCGGCGCGGCATCCGTGCCGACGATCGCGCGAGGCCCGGCTTGGCGGATCGCCGGGGGGCGCGCATATGCCGGTCGACATGTCCCCCCCTCCCGCCGCGCCTGCTGCCGCTCCTGGCGGCGCGGCGCCCGTTCCCGCCATCCGCTGCGAGGCGCTGAGCAAGCGCTACGGCAAGCCGGACCGGCCGCCGGCGGTGGATGCGCTCAGCTTCACCCTGCCGCGGGGCGCCACCTGGGGGCTGCTGGGCGGCAACGGCGCCGGCAAGACCACGACCATCGGCATGCTGCTGGGGCTGCTGGTGCCGACCTCGGGGCGCGTGGCCTGCCTCGGCCACGACATGGCGCGCGACCGCTTCCGGGCGCTGGCGCGGATGAACTTCTCCTCGCCCTACATCGCGCTGCCGCACCGGCTTTCGGTGCGGGAGAACCTGCGCGTCTACGCCCATCTCTACGACGTGCCGCGGGCCGAGCGCCGCATCGCCGAGCTGGCGGCGCAGTTGCAGCTCGAGGATCTGCTGGACCGCCCGGCGGGCGAGCTCTCGGCCGGGCAGAAGACGCGCGTGGCGCTGGCCAAGGCGCTGGTCAACCGCCCGGCGCTGCTGCTGCTGGACGAGCCCACCGCGAGCCTCGATCCCGACACCGGCGACTGGGTGCGCACCTGGCTGGAGCGCTACCGGGCCGAGAGCGGCGCCGCCATCCTGCTCGCCAGCCACAACATGGCCGAGGTGGAGCGGCTCTGCGAGCACGTGCTGATGCTGCGCCAGGGCCGCGTGGTGGACCAGGGCAGCCCCGCGGCGCTGATCGAGCGCTACGGGCGCGACGACCTGGAACAGGTCTTTCTCGACATCGCCCGCGGCACCGGCGCGGCGGCGCGGCCCGAGGCGGTGCCGGCATGACGATCGAGGTCTTGCGCCGTCCCGGCGCCCCGGCTGCCCTGCGGCGGGTCTGGGGGCTGATGTACCGCCACCTGGCGCTCTACCGCCGCTCCTGGCCGCGGCTGATCGAGCTGATGTACTGGCCGTTCCTGCAGATGGTGGTCTGGGGCTTCGTGACCGCCTACCTCGCCGGCGTGCAGAACAATGTCGCCAGCGTGGCCGCCGGCGTGCTGCTCGGCGGCGTGCTGCTGTGGGAGGTGGCGCTGCGCAGCCAGATGGGCTTCTCGCTCTCCTTCCTCGAGGAGATCTGGTCGCGCAACCTCGGCCATCTCTTCGTCTCGCCGATCCGGCCGCACGAGATGGTGGCGGCGCTGGCGGGCATGAGCGTGATCCGGGTGATGGTCGGCGTGGTGCCGGCCATGGGGCTGGCCTGGGTGCTCTATGCCTTCGGCATCTGGAAGATGGGGCCGGTGGTGATCGCCTTCTTCGGCGCGCTGCTGCTGATGGGCTGGGCGGTGGCGCTGGGCGTCACCTCCCTCATCCTGCGCTTCGGCGCGGGGGCGGAGGCGCTGGCCTGGAGCGTGCTGTTCGGCATCACCCCCTTTGCCGCGGTGTTCTACCCGGTGGCGGTGCTGCCGGCCTGGCTGCAGCCGGTGGCCCTCAGCCTGCCGGCGGCGCATGTCTTCGAGGGCATGCGCGCGGCGCTGCTGGAGGGGCGGATCGACTGGGCGCACCTGGCCTGGGCCTTCGCGCTGGATGCCGCCTGGATGGCCGCGATGAGCTGGGTCTTCATGACGCAGCTCCAGGCGGCGCGGGTGAAGGGGGCGCTGCTGAACATCGGGGAATGATGCTTGCGGTTCGGGCTCACGTGATCCATATCCGGATGGTCATGTGAGCCAGGAGGCCACGCCATGTACCCCGTCACGCTGGAGAAAGTCACCACGACCCTCGGCGGGCGCAGGGCCCTTGGCGCCAGCCCTACCACCCTCGGCGAACTCGCCGCCGCCGTCGAGCATGGCCTGCCGCGCGCCGTGGTGCCGGCGATCGCGGCGCATGCGGCGCCGGCCAAGGGCGACCTGCGACAGCGCATCGCCGCGCTGGTGGTCTCGCCGGCAACCTACAAGCGCAGCCCGCGCCTCTCCCCCGCGGCCAGCGAGCGGGCCGAGCGCCTGGCGCGCATCGTCGCGCTGGCCGGCCAGGCGCTGGGGACGGTGGAGGAAGCGCAGGCCTGGCTCGGCGCGCCGCACCCCCTGCTCGGCGACCGCCAGCCCATCCAGGTCGCCGCCACCGACCTCGGCGCCCGGCAGGTGGAGCGGCTGCTGCTGAACATCGAGCACGGGCTGCCGGCCTGATCCGACCCCGTGCAGCTGTTCCGCCTCGGCACCGGCGCGCACCCGGTCTGGGACGGCACCGGCGCGGCGCTGGCGGGCGGCCGCTGGAACCCGCCGGGCGTGCCGGTGATCTACGCCGCCGGCACGCTTTCCCTGGCGATGCTGGAGCGGCTGGTGCAGCGCCGGAACCTCGGCGACACGCTGCTGGTCGAGGCCACCGCGCCGGACGATCTGGCCTGGGAGGATCTGCTGGCCGCGCCGCCTCGGGGATGGCAGGCGCTCGGCAGCCCGGAAGCGGCCACGGCGGGGGCGGCCTGGGTGAGGGCAGGGCGCACGGCGCTGCTGCGCGTACCCTCCGTGCCGGTGCCGCGCGAACCGAATTGGCTGGTCAACCCACGGCACCCGGAGGCGGTGCGTATTCTCGCTGCGGCGCCGGTGCGGCTGGACTGGGATCGGCGCCGGTTCGGGATACCGGCGGCTTGAGGGCCTAGCGCCCCGGGCCGCACCACCATCCGCGCCTCCTTCCTCCGTTGGCCGCACTGCGCCGCGGCCACCTGTTCCGCCACCGCGAAGCCCGCCCTCCGATGGAGCCGCGACGCCGCCGGTCACCCCCGCCGTCCGGCTCTCGAGACTCCCGAGACTCCGCGCGCCCTGCAGGCGCCGCAGCCTGCCGCCTCGCCGTGCCGGCGGGAAGGCGTTAGCAGGTTGCGGAAATTCGATTTTCGACGGCAGCCAGCGCAACATTGATTCGCGGGATCCGCCTGGTTCGAAAGGAAAATTCAGGCGACGGCATTTCTGGATTCCTTCATGCCTTTTGTTGCGTGTCCGATGGAGAATTTCCGCAGCCTGTTAGAGCGGGATGCGTTGAGGCAGAATCGCCGCAAACGCTGAATCCCGCGACCCAGCAAAGGCTGGAGCGTGTTGCGTGAGCGCATGCGAACGCAATGCGCGCTAGACGAAGGCCATGCCCGAAGCCGTGCCGGTCACCCGCCTCCACCTCATCCGCCATGCCCTGGTCGAGGCTCCGGCCCGCGCCATGCTCTACGGCGACATGGATGTCGCTCTCTGCGACCTGGCGCTGCGCGACGAGGCGGCGCTCTATCGCTGGCTGGCGCACCGCCTGCCACGCCCGGCGACCTGGGTCGTCACCAGCCTCTCGCGCACGCGGCTGACCGCGCGCGCCATCTTCGCCGCCGGCTACCCCGACCAGCCGCTCGCCGTGGAACCCGACCTGCGCGAGCAGGCCTTGGGCGAATGGCAGGGCCTGGCGCATGAGGCGCTGGTCGAGCGCCTGCGCCACCCGCCGCACCCGTTCTGGCCGCACGC
>JAIEOP010000182.1 GCA_019750465.1 Acetobacteraceae bacterium
TGCCCGCCGCCGCCGCGCGCCTCGCGCCGGACAGCGCAATCCTGCTCGCCGCGGCGGTGCGGCCGGTGCTGGAGCGCGCGGCTTGCATCACGCTCTTCGTCGCGCCGGGCCTCGCCGCGCCGGTGGCCACGCGGCTGGCCGATGCGCGCATCGCCGTACGCGAGGATCCGGCGCTCGCCGCCGGCGATGCCCGCGCCGAATGGCCGGGCGGCAATGCGGTGGCGGCGCTGGCCGATCGCCGCGCGGCGTTGGCCGCGATCTGGGCGGCCTTCGGCCTGGACGCGCACCGGCCCGAACAGCAACCAACGGGGAATGACGCCACATGACCGAAACCGAGACCGATGATGGCGGCTTCGCGGCAGTGGGGCCCGGCCTCGGCGGGGCGGCGGTCACGCAGCGGGTCCCGCAGGCGCCGCCCGCCGCCGCGGCGGAGCTGGAAGCGGTCTATGACATCCCCGTCCAGGTCAGCGCCGTGCTCGGCCGCGCCACCATGCAGGTCAGCCAGCTGCTGAAGCTCGGCCGCGGCGCCGTGGTGGAGCTCGACCGCAAGCTCGGCGAGGCGGTGGACATCTACGTGAACAACCGCCTCGTCGCGCGCGGCGAGGTGGTGATGGTCGACGACAACCGACTCGGCGTCACCATGACGGAGATCGTCAAGGCGGAGCGTGCCGGATGACGCGCCTGCTGGTCATCGGGGCGCCCGCCGAGGAGCTCGGCCAGGCGGCGCGCATGGCCGCGGCGCGCGGCGCCCGCGTGATCCAGGCGGAAGGCGCGGCCGCCGGCCTCGCGCGGCTGCGCGCCGAGGGCGCCGACCTGGTGTTCTGCGATCTGGCGCACGACGTGGCCTGGCTGGTCGGCTGCCTGGCGGAGGAGCGCATCGCCTGCCCGGTCATCGCCTGCGGCAGGAACGTCGATGCCGCGGCGGCCGTCGCCGCCATCCGCGCCGGCGCGAAGGAGTTCCTGCCGCTGCCGCCGGACGCGGAGCTGATCGCGGCCATGCTCGCCGCCGTCGCCGGCGAGGCGGAGGCGCCGGTGCACCGCGACGCCGGCATGGCGGCGCTGCTGGCGCGCGCCGGCCAGCTCGCGCGGTCGGAGGCCAGCCTGCTCATCACCGGCGAGAGCGGCACCGGCAAGGAGGTGATGGCGCGCCACATCCACGCCGCCTCGCGCCGCGCCCGCGGCCCCTTCGTCGCGCTCAACTGCGCCGCGCTGCCCGAGACCCTGCTGGAGAGCGAACTGTTCGGCCATGAGCGGGGCGCCTTCAGCGGCGCCGTCGCGGCGCGCAAGGGCAAGTTCGAGCAGGCCGAGGGCGGCACCCTGCTGCTTGACGAGATCGGCGAGATGGACCCGCGCCTGCAGGCCAAGCTGCTCCGCGTCATCCAGGAGCGGGAGGTGGACCGCCTCGGCGGCACGCATCCGGTGCGGGTGGACGTGCGGCTGCTGGCGGCGACCAACCGCGACCTCGCCGCCGAGGTGCGGGCCGGCCGCTTCCGCGAGGATCTGTATTTCCGGCTGAACGTGGTCGGGCTGCACATCCCGCCGCTGCGCGAGCGGCCGGGCGACATCCCGGTGCTTGCGGCGCATTTCGCCCGCCGCTTCGCGGATGCCAACGGCATGCCGCGGCGGGAACTCTCCCCCCAGGCGCTGGCGCTGCTTGCCCTGCATCCATGGCCAGGCAATGTGCGCGAGCTCGAGAACACGCTGCACCGCGCCGTGCTGCTGGCAACCGGCCCGGCCATCGATGCCGCCGCCATCGAGTTGACGGCGCTGCCTTCGGCACCGCGCACCGTCACGGTCCCAGGGTCCGACACGCCAGCCATGCCGCCGCCGCCCGGCGCCGGCGTCGCCGCGTTGATCGGCCGCCGCGTCGAGGAGGTGGAGCGCGACCTGATCCTGGAGACGCTCACCCATTGCCTTGGCAACCGCACCCGCGCCGCGGAGATCCTCGGCATCTCCATCCGTACGCTGCGCAACAAGCTGCACGAGTATCGCGCCCAGGGCGCGCCGGTGCCGGTGGCACCCGGGCAGCAGCCCTTCGCCCTGGCCGAGCCCTTCACCGCCGCGTCCCGCTACGCGGCAGCGGCGGCGCGTTGAGCCATGGCCAGCGGCACGCTTGCCCTGCCGGCCTGGCTGCAGCCCCTGCTGGTGCGCGCCCGGCCCGGCGGCGACATCGCGCTGGCGCTCGGCGTGGTGGTGCTGCTGGCGGTGCTGGTGGTGCCGCTGCCCACCCTGCTGCTGGACGCGCTGCTGGCGATCTCGCTCACCGCCTCGGTCCTCGTGCTGATGGTGGCGCTGCTGCTGCGCCGGCCGCTCGATTTCACCGCCTTCCCGCAGGTGCTGCTGCTGACCACGCTGCTGCGCCTCGCGCTGAACGTCGCCACCACGCGCGCGATCCTGACCGCCGGCCATGAGGGGCCGCAGTCGGCGGGCCATGTGGTCGCCGCCTTCGGCGGGTTCCTGATGGGCGGGGACGTGCTGGTCGGGCTGATCGTCTTCTCGATCCTGCTGATCATCAACTTCATGGTGGTGACGAAGGGCTCCGGGCGCATCGCCGAGGTCGCGGCGCGGTTCAGCCTGGACGCCATGCCGGGCAAGCAGATGGCGATCGACGCCGACCTCTCCGCCGGCCTGATCGAGGAGGACGAGGCGCGCCGCCGCCGGCGCGAGCTGGAGGAGGAAAGCGCCTTCCACGGCGCCATGGACGGTGCGGCGAAATTCGTCCGCGGCGATGCCATCGCCGGGCTGATCATCACCGCCATCAACCTGCTCGGTGGCGTCGGCATCGGCCTGCTGCGCCACGGCATGGGCATCGGCGATGCGCTGACCACCTTCGCCACGCTGACCGTCGGCGACGGGCTGGTCAGCCAGATCCCGGCGCTGCTGATCTCGGTCGCGGCCGGCATCGTCGTCACCAAGGCCGCCGGCAACGACCGCGCCGACGAGGCGATGGCGCGCCAGCTCGGCGGCGGCTGGAAGCCGCTGGCGCTCACGTCCGGCGCGATCGGCGTGCTGGGATTGCTGCCCGGCATGCCGATGCTACCCTTCCTCGCCCTTGCGGGTGGCGCGGGCTGGCTGGCCTGGCGCGGCCGGCAGACGGCGGAGGCGATCGCGGCCGGGCCGCCGCCCGAGCCGGCCGGCCCGCCCGCCGAGCCGCCGGTGTCGGAAGCCCTGCGCATGGACCTGTTGCGGGTTGAGCTCGGCTACGGGTTGCTGTCGATGGCCGCCGGGGAGGCGCCGCGGCTGACCGAGCAGATCCGCGGCCTCCGGCGCACGCTGGCGCAGGAGATGGGCTTCGTGCTGCCCAGCGTCCGCGTGCAGGACAACATGGAGCTTCCGCCCGACACCTACGTGCTGCGGGTGAAGGAGATCGAGGCGGGCCGCGGCGGGCTCCGCCCTCCCATGCACCTGGCGATCGACCCTGCGGGCGGCGTGCCTGCCATGGCCGGCGAGCGCACCACCGAGCCCACCTTCGGCCTGCCAGCGCTCTGGATCGCCGAGGGGCTGCGGGAGGAGGCGCTGGCGCGCGGCTGCACCGTGGTCGATGCCGCCGGCGTGCTGGCGACGCACCTGACCGAAACCGTCAGGGAACACATGCCCGACCTGCTCTCCTACGCCGAGACGCAGAAGCTGCTGGAGGAGCTGCCGAAGGAGCACCAGAAGCTGGTCGCCGACCTGGTGCCGGCGCCGGTCGGCGTTGCCGGCGTGCAGCGCATCCTGCAGGCGCTGCTGGCCGAGCGGGTCTCGATCCGCGACCTGCCGACCATCCTGGAAGGGGTGCAGGAAGCCTATGCGGCGGGCGGCGCCGCGCGCGGCTTCGCGGCGATCCTCGGGATGGTGCGGGCGCGGCTGGCGCGCCAGCTCTCCGATGCCGCGCGCGGACCGGGAGGCTATGTGCCGCTGGTCACGCTCTCGGCCGAGTGGGAGCAGGAATTCGCCGAAAGCCTCGCCGGCCCGCCGGAGGACCGGCAGCTGGCGATGGCGCCGAGCCGGCTGCAGGCCTTCATGCAGCGGCTGCGCGAGGTCTTCGATGCCGCCGCCGCGTCGGGCGAGGCGCCGGCGCTGGTCTGCTCGGGCGGCATCCGCGCGCATGTGCGCGCGATCGTCGAGCGCTTCCGTCCGGCGACGACGGTGCTGGCACAGGCGGAGATCCACCCCCGCGCGCGTATCCGCACGGTGGGCAGCCTGTGACCGGGGATAGGCGCCGATGAAGCTGCTTGTCTTCCGCGCGCCACGCATGGCGGAGGCGATGGCGCAGGTGCGGGCCGCGCTGGGCGAGGATGCCGTCATCCTCGGCACCCGCCGCGTCGCCAGCGGGGTGGAGGTGACGGCAGCGCGGGAGCCGCCCGTCGCGCCCGAGCCCTGGCTGATCCGGCCGGCGGCGCCGGACCCCCGCCCCGAGCCGGCGCCGCCGCCCCCGCGGACCCTGCCGCCGCTCGACGAGGGGCTCGTCCGGCACAACCTGCCCGAGAGCCTGGCGCTGGCGCTGCGTGGGGCGGAGGCGCCGCAGCTGCCGGGGCGCCTCGCGGCGCAGCTCACCTTCGGCGCCCTGCCGCGCGGCGCACCGCGGCCGTTGCTGCTCGCCGGGCCGCCGGGCGCGGGCAAGACGCTGACCTGCGCCAAGCTGGCGGCGCGGCTGGTCTGGGACGGCGCGCCGCCACTGGTGATCAGCACCGACCATGCCCGCGCGGGCGCCTCGGCGCAGATCGCCGCCTTCACCCAGTTGCTGGGGCTGACCCTGGCGCTGGCCGAGATGCCCGGCACCCTGGCCAAGGCGCGCGCCCATGCCGCCCCCGGCCAGCCCGTGCTGATCGACACCGAAGGCTGCGACCCCTTCGACCCCGCCCAGGCACGGGCCCTGCTGGCGTTGGTCCGCTGCATCGAGGCGGAGGTGGTGCTGGTGCTGCCGGCCGGGCTCGACCCTGCGGAGGCGGCGGAGCTGGCGCGCGGCTTCGCCCTGCTCGGTGCGCGCCACCTGGTGCCGACGCGGCTCGATGGGGCGCGGCGGCTGGGCGGCGTGCTGGCGGCGGCGGAGGCGTCGGGGCTGGCGCTCGGCCAGGCCGGCACCG
>JAIEOP010000107.1 GCA_019750465.1 Acetobacteraceae bacterium
GCGGCGCCGATGGCGCGCGCCAGGTCCGGCGCCCGCGCCAGTGCCACCAGCGCCGCCGCCAGGGCGCGCGCGGCGCCGATGGGCGGGATGTGTAGCACTGCCGCGCGCGGCAACTCGGCATAGGCGGCGGTGTCGGTCACGATCGCCGCCGTGCCGCCGGCGAAGGCTCGCGCCAGCGCGCCGGAACTCTCTCCGAGGGACGGGAAGCGCAGGTTCACCAGCACGTCGGCCGCCGCGATGTGCCGGTCCAGCGCCGCGTCGTCGAGCCAGCCGGCGATGCGCGAGCGCGCCCGCAATGCCGGCGCGGCGCCCGCGATCAGGCCGGCGAGGTCGAGCTCCTCCCGCCGCTCCGCCCCGGCATGGATCCAGGCCAGATCGGTACCCCCGGCGAGCACCGCGGCCAGCGCCGCGACGATCCAATCGAAGCGCTTGGCGCGCGTGGCGAAGCCGGCGGTCACCACCAGGAAGGCATCGGGGGCGATGCCGAGCGCCGCGCGGGCGGCCTCGCGCGACGGCATCGGCCGCGGCGGCAGGGGGTGCGGCACCACGCTGACATGCGCGGTGCGCGCCGGGCCATGCAGCGCCCGCAGCCGCGCGGCGGCGAAGCGCGAATGCACGACCACCGCGCGCGACCGCGCCAGCACCTCGCCCGTCAGGTCGCAGAGCGCGTGGCTGGCGCGCGTCGAGATCCCATGGTCGCGCAATTGCCGAGCCAGCAGAGGCCCAAGCGGCGCGGGGGCCGCCGCCATGCCGGCAAGGATCGCCGATGCGGGCTCCGCCGCCACCTCATGCAGGTGCAGCAGCCCGGGATCGTGCAGGGTCACCACGCCATGCGTGTGCCGCAGCGCCCGCAGCACGAAGCCGTGCTGGCTGTTGTTGCCGAGCTGATGCAATGCCCGCCCGCCGCTGCGCGCCACGTGCCGGTGTGCCAGCGCCGCGTCCAGTACGGGAATGCCGGGCGCGGGCGGGGGCGTGCCGTCCCACGCCTCGCAGGCGGCGGCGCATTCGTGGTGCGTCCCGTGCAGCGCGCCCAACAGCAGCGCGGCATAATCGGCGATGCCGTTGCGCGCCGGCGGCAGCGGCGTGAACACGGTCAACGCGGGACGGTCGGCGGCGGCGGCCATGCGCGCAGCCTGCAATGCGAGCCGCCCGCGGGCAAATGGCGCCCCGGGCACTTGCGAGGGGCGCTTCCGTCGCGCGCCCGCTGCTGGCATCTCCCCCCCATGGACGATGCAGCGCCCCGCTTCCTGCCGCTCGCCGCCTCGCAGCGGGGCATCCGCCTGCGCTGCCTGCGCGGCCACGTGCCGGCCGGGCCGGATGCCGCGCTGCTCGCCCTCTGCCGCGGCATCGAGGTGGGGCGGCGCCCCCTTCCCGTCCCGCTTGCCGCCGGCGCCGAGATCGAGCTGCCGATCGCCCGCATCCCCCGCATCGAGCTGCCCGCCGAGCTGCGCTTCGCCGAGACGCCGGAGGGACCAGACCTGGCGCCGCCCTGGCCGCTGCCCAATGCCGCCGCCGCGCTCGCCCTGCTCGGCCCGCCCGCGCCGCCCGCCATCGAGGGCCTGCGGCTGGAGGGCGGCGTGCTGCGCGGCCTCGCCACCGAGCGCGCGAACGGGCTCATCGAGCCGGTGATGTATGCCCGCATCAATGCCGCCGGCGCACGCGGCGTGGTGACGGAAAAGCCCTGGCCGCTGCCGGAGGGCGGCTGCGCCTTCCGCTTCTCCCTCCCCCTGGAGCCCGGCGACCTGATGGAAAGCGGACTGTCCGTCGCGCTGCACCTGGTCGGGCTGGAGGCGCCGGTCGCGCGCTTCGCCTGGGCACGCAGCCTGCCCGAGGACCCGGCGCCGCGCATCGCCGAACTGGAAGCCCGCGTGGAACGGCTGGAGGGTGGGGCGGCCGCCGCGGCCGCGACGCTGGCCGAGGCGACACGGCGCCACGCCGCCCTGCTGGCCGAGCGCAGCGACGCCTTCATCGAAACCGCCGCGGCACTGCTGCTGGACCGGCTGGCGGGCTCCGGCTCGGTGCCGGGCGCGGAGGAGGATCGGCGGCTGGCGGCGCTGCGCCGGCTGGTGGCGGATGCCGCCGCCGCGCCGCCGCCGGCCGAGGCGCTGCTGCTCGGCACCCGCGCCGAAATCCCGCCCGCCGCCGGCAACTTCGCCGTCGGCTGGCACGGGCCCGAGGGGGACGAAGGGGGCGCCTTCCGCTGGATGACCGATGCGGCGCTGGTGGTGAACCCGGAGCCGCACCGGCGCGTGGCGGGCGTGACCATCGGCGTGCGCCACCTCTACGGCGCCGAGGCGCCACGCCTGACCGGTGCCTTCGATGGCCTGCCGGCGCGGGTCGCCGTGGCACGGGGCGAGGATGGGCATTTCAGCATCCGCCTGGAGCCGGAGGGCGGCGGCGCGGTGCCCTGCCAGGGGCTGCTTCTCGCCTCGGGCCATGCCGGGGTGCCGCTGCGCGACGGGCGCAACCCGGACCAGCGGATGCTCTCGATCGCGGTATCGGGGGTGGTCTTCGAGTTTGGGCCGGAACCGGCCTGACCGCGCGTTGACCGGGGCGCGCCGCTGCCCGACCCTTCCGGCGACGAGGAGGACGCCCATGCCCGACGACCAGAGCGCCGCCACGACGGCCCCTGCCCGCGCGGCCGGCGCCGTCAGCATCGCCGAGACGCGCCGGGAGAGCGACGTCGCGCCGGACCTGCGGCGCTTCCTCAGCCTCGAGGATTTCGAACGGGCGGCGCGGCGGCACCTGCCGCGCATGCTCTACGGCTTCGTCTCCGGCGCCTGCGAGACCGACCTCTCGCTGCGCGACAACCGCGCCGCCTTCCAGGAATGGGGCTTCATCCCGCGCGGCCTGGTGGACGTGACGGGACGGACCACGCGCACCACGCTGTTCGGCCGCGACCACGCCGCCCCCTTCGGCATCCCGCCCATGGGCGCCTCCGCGCTCTCGGCGTATCGGGGCGACATCGTGCTGGCGCGCGCGGCGGCGGCGGCGAACATCCCGATGATCCTCTCGGCGTCGTCGCTGATCCCGCTGGAGGAGGTGCGGCGCGCGGGCGGGCCGACCACCTGGTACCAGGCCTACCTGCCCGGCGAGCCGGCGCGCATCGAGCCGCTGGTGGATCGCGTCATCGCCGCCGGCTTCGACACCTTCGTGCTCACCATCGACGTCCCCGTCTCCGCGAATCGGGAGAACAACGTGCGCAACGGCTACGCCCTGCCGCTGCGGCCGAACCTGCGCCTCGCCTGGGAGGGCATCAGCCATCCGCGCTGGCTGCTCGGCACCGCGCTGCGCACGCTGCGCGCGCATGGCATGCCGCATTTCGAGAACATGGATGCCGGGCGCGGCCCGCCGGTGCTCTCCGCCGACCTGATCCGCCGGGTCGGCCGGCGCGACGGGCTGAGCTGGGAGCACCTGGCGCTGATCCGCCGCCGCTTCCCCGGCAAGCTGCTGATCAAGGGGGTGATGGCGGTCGAGGATGCGCGGCTGGCGCGCGAGCATGGCTGCGACGGCATCATGGTGAGCAACCATGGCGGGCGGCAGCTCGATGGCGCGCTGGCGCCGCTGCGCGTGCTGCCGGAGATCGCGGCCGAGGTCGGGCGCGACATGGCGGTGATCCTGGATGGCGGCGTGCGGCGCGGCACGGACGTCCTGAAGGCGCTGGCGCTCGGCGCCGATTTCGTCTTCGTCGGGCGGCCCTTCCTGTATGCGGCGGCGGTGCGGGGCGAGCCCGGCGTGGCGCATGGCATCCGCCTGCTGCGCGACGAGGTCGACCGCGACATGGCGATGCTCGGCATCAACCGGCTTTCGGAGATGACGCGGGACCGGCTGCGGCGGCTGGTGCCCGAGGCAGGGTAGAAGCCGCTACGCGCCGGCCCCCGCGTGCGGGCCGAGCGCCTTCGCCAGATGCGCATGCGCGACCTCGGCTGCCTCGGCGGCCTGGCGCAGCGTGTCGTCGCCGAAGAAGCGCTCTTCGCGGAGCATCGGCAGCCAGGCGGCGGGGCCGGCGCGGTGCAGCGCCTCCAGCGCAGCGCGGGCGCGCCGAGCGATGGCTTCATCGGCCTGCAGCGCAGCCCCTGGCGCGAGGAATTCCAACCCTACCAGCGTGCCGTGCGACCAGCACCGCCGCGCCTCGAAGCGCCTGCCGTCCCGCAGGTGCAGCGTCGCGCTCTCCGGCACCGCCACCGGCGCGCCGAAGCGCAGCCGCGCGCCGCGCGCCGAGATATCGAGCACGATGCAGTCGAGCACGGCGGCGCCGGTATCGAGCCGCGCGCCCCAGATCACGCGCTCACGGCGCGTGCGTCGCACCTCCCGGCTGCTGCCCGGCGGCCCTGCGTGCGGTGGCGGACTCACAGGCGGCGCATGGCGCACGCGCCCGTCATTTGCATCCGCCTTGGTCATCCCACGCCTCAAAAGCATGCGAGTCCTCCCTTCTCCGTCACGCGGAGCAAGGCTAGGGACAACCCGTTGCGCAGCGGTTAATCCCTTCGCAACCAGGTTCATGCCTATTGGGCAGCGGCGCCCCAGGGTGCTATCGCAGCGCGCCATGCCCATGCGCACGCCACCGCCCGCAGACGGCGCCCTGCTGCAGGGCGACCCGCCCGGCATGGCCGTGGCGCCTGCCGCCGAGCCGTCCGCGATCACGGCGAAGCGCATCCTCGATCTGCCGATCCTGCGCGACGCCACGCCGGCGGCGGCCGAGCGCGCCGCGGCGCGTGCCCGCTGGCGCAGCTACCCCGCCGGCACGCTGATCCTCGACATCGAGGATCGGTCGAACGACGTCTATTTCATTCTCGAAGGCAAGGTGCGCGTGCAGATGCGCACGCCGGGCGGCCGCGAGCTGCTGCTGGCCGAGCTTCCCGCCGGCGGCCTCATCGGCGAGATCGCCGCGATCGACGGCGAGCCCCGCACCGCGAGCTGCACCGCGGTGCTGCCATCGCGCCTCTGCATCCTGCCGGCCGATGCCTTCCTCGAGGCGGCGTGCAGCAGCCCGGCCGCGAGCCTGGCCCTGCTGCGCCACACCACGCGCATCCTGCGCCGCCAGGCGCAGCGCGTGCTGGAGCGCGAGGCGCTGTCGGTGCGCCAGCTGCTCTGCGCCGAGCTGCTGCGGCAGTCGCGGCCGCGGCAGGGC
>JAIEOP010000028.1 GCA_019750465.1 Acetobacteraceae bacterium
CTGCCGCGGCGCGCGGCGGGGGTCGCCGCGATCGGCGCGCTCGGCGGCGGGCGCGGCTGACCGTGGCACCACGGCCGTTGCGCCCATGTGGCTGGCCAGCAACAGTGTCTCAGCTATGTCGCGGTGCCCGCATCTGCCCGGTTGCCCGCCTTCATTGCGTCTGCCCATAGTGTCGCAAGGCCCGAATGCGTCCGGACCCGATGGGAGGCCATCGCCGGGTGGTGCTCTCTCCGGGGGGCGGGGGCGGGTCGAGGGAACAGCCGGCTGGCCCGGCGGGTGAGGAGGATTTAGATGCGCAAGATTCTGCTGGGGACCACCGCGGTGGTTGGCGCAGCGCTGCTGACGCCTGCCGTCGCCAGCGCGCAGGAGGCGCCGACGGTGCGGCTCGGCGGCTACTTCCAGGCCTACTACGGCAACACGCAGCAGACCGGCATGAGCGCCACGAACGTGTCGATGAACAACATCGGCACGGATGCGAGCAGCGCGGCCGGCAACACGCAGCAGTCTGCGCGCCTCGGCAAGAACGACTTCTCCTCGGACGCCGAAGTGCACGTCTTCATCAATGGCAAGGCCGCCAACGGACTGTCCTACGGCGCGGTGATCGAGATGGCCTTCAACCAGCAGGAAGGCACCGACCGCCCGGGCGGCCGGCGCACGACGAACGAGAAGACCACAGGCTACATCGACGAGTTCTATGCCTTCATCTCCTCGCCTACCCTTGGCCAGATCCGCTTCGGCGACGAGGACGGCCCGATGGGCGGCCTGATGAACGCCGGCTACGTGACCAATTTCGGCTCCGGCGGTGTCTACGGCTACTGGGAAAACTTCACCGTCCGCCCGAACCGCACGACGACCTCGCCGGGTGCCCTCGGCGACAACACCAAGGTCATCTACCTGTCTCCTCAGGTCTTCGGTTTCGACCTCGGCGTTTCCTACGCCCCGAACGAGGGCTCGGGCGAGGATACAGGGTGCATCAACGGCTTCGCGAGCGTGATGTGCGACCGCGCCTACGCGCTGACCAACAACACCGGCAGTTACGCGTTCCGCGAAGGCGCGGCCCGTGGCCGGCTGAACGAGCTGCAGGCGATGCTGCGCTGGCGCGGCAACATCGCCGGCGTCGGCATCGCGGCCTCGATCGGCACCTTGCAATCCGGCGTCACGCGGAACATCGATCTCGCCGGCAACATCCAGAAGAACCTGCGCAGCCCGCAGATCTATCAGGCCGGCCTGCAGGCGACCTATCTGGGCTTCACGCTGGGCGTCAACTACACGCGGGCCAACACGACGCTCTTCTACATCCCCACGCCCCGTGGCGGCAAGGACATGGAGCAGTGGTTCGTGGGCGGGTCCTACACGATGGGGCCGATCACCATCGGGTCCAACGCGTTCTGGGGCAGCTATGGCCAGCTTGCGGGTACCCCGGTCACGAACGCCGCCGGCCAGCTTATCGGTCCGGACCCGACGGGACAGCGGAGCAACCGGCGCTGGGGGGTCTCGGTCGGCGCGAACTACCGTCTTGCCCCGGGGATGGACATCCTCGCCGAGTGGACCCATCACGAAACGAAAACGCCGGGCTCCAGCCAGCAGGGTCTCGGGGCCTGTGGTCCAACACAGGTGAACAACTGCGCGGATCGCGCCCGCGCCAGCATCTTCCTCACCGGTGTCCGCCTCGCCTTCTGACAGGCGACGCGGCGGCCGGGGGCGGCGGGCAACCGCCGCCCTTTGCCGTTGCCCTCGCTCGCCAATGGCGCTTTAAGGGGCTGCTATTCCCATCGCGAAGAACCTATGAAGCCCCACCCGTTCGCCCTCGGGCTGCTCCTCCCCCTGCTTGTCGCCTGTGGCGGGGAGAACACGCGCCAGGTCCGCAACGACGAGTACGGCGACTACCGCAACACCCAGGTGCGCAACCGGCCGCAGGGCGCCTCCTCCGGCATCGTCGTCTTCGGCGTGGACCGGGAGCGCCAGGCGCGCGACGCCGCCGCCGCCGGCGGAACCTCGGGCATGAGCGTGAACGCCTTCCTCTGGCGCGCCACGCTCGACACGCTGTCCTTCATGCCGCTCGCCTCCGCCGATCCCTTCGGCGGCACCATCATCACCGAGTGGTACTCCCCCCCCGCCGCGGATGGCGAGCGCTTCCGCGCCCAGGCCTATGTCATGGGCCGCCAGCTCCGCTCCGACGGCGTGCGCGTGCAGGTATTCCGCCAGGTGCTGAACCGCGGCCAGTGGGTGGATGCGCCCGTCTCCACCGCCACCAATGCCGAGCTGGAGGACAAGGTCCTCGCCCGCGCGCGCGAGCTGCGCAGCCAGTCCGCCTCGCGCTGAGGCACGGCGCGCCCGCGCGCGCCGGCCGCGGCCGGCCCTTGACCCCGCCCTTTCGCGCCGGCCTCGTCGGGGCGCTCGGCGCCCCCGCGCTGGCCATGGGCGCCACCTTCCTCGCCTTCGGCGCGGCCACCGCGGAAGCGGGCCTCGGCCTCGGCTGGGCGCTCGCGGCCTCGCTGCTGGTCTATGGCATGGCCGGGCAGGTGGTGCTGCTGCAACTCGTCGCCCTGCCGGGCGGTGCCGGCGCGCTGCCGGCGGTGCTGGGCGCGACGGCGGCGAATGCGCGCTTCTTCCCGATGGCGGTGGCGATCGCGCCCCTGCTCGGCGGCCGCGCCGCGGGCCGGCGGCGCTGGCTGGCAGCGCCCTTCATCGCCATCACCCCCTGGGCCGCCGGCATGCGCCGCCTGCCCGCGCTGCCCGAGGCCGCGCGCCTGCCCTGGTTCCTCGGCTTCGCCCACGCAAGCTGGATCGCCGCCGCGGCGGCCACGGCGGCGGGGCACCGTCTCGCGCCGCACCTCGATCCGGCGCTGCGGGCGGCGCTGCTCTTCGCCAACCCGCTCTACTTCGCGCTCCTGATGGCGGCCGACCTGCGCGTCCCGGCGCCGCGCCGGGCGATGCTGCTGGGCGCGGCGGCGGCGCCGGCGGCGCTGCTGCTGCCACCGGCCTGGGGGCTGCTGGCGGCGGGCCTGGTTGGCGGCACCGCGGCCTTCCTGATCGGCCGGCGATGACCGAGGCGGAGCTGGCGCTCGCGCTCACCGCGCTGGCCATGCTCGGGCTGCGCCTGGCCGGGCTGGCGGTGGCCGGCGCGCTGCGGCCGGATCATCCCTTCATCGCCTGGGCGGCCGCGGTCAGCGGGGCGACGCTGGCCGCCTTCGTGGTGCTGGCGGTGGCGGCGCCGGGCGGCATGCTGGCGACCGTGCCGCTGCCGGCGCGCCTGGCAGGGCTCGCGGGCGGGCTGGCGGGCTACGCGCTGCTGCGCGGCCGGCTGCTGCCTGCGCTGCTCTGCGGGCTGGCGGCGCTGGTGGCGGTGCGGTGGATCATTGGCGGCTGAGGCTACAGCAGCCCGAGCGCCGCCAGTTCCCGCCGCAGCTTCGGCGGCAGTGTCTCGATGCCGAGGGTCGGGGCCATCGCCGCGCCGACATCCTCCGGCGCCGCCTCCGCCGCCAGGTAGCGCCAGCCCTGGAAGGGCCTGGTCTGCCGCCCCTGCACCGGCACCAGCGCGCGGTCCAGCACGATCCCGGCGCAGGCCGTGCCGTCCTCCCACTGCTCCGCGCGGATCTCCAGGATGCGCTGGCGCACCTGCACGAAGCCGGCGATCACCCAGTAGATCGAGCCCCCGGCATCGCCGGCGATCTCCGCCGCGCGCTTCGGGAACATCCGCGTCTGGTGGCGCAGCGGCGGGTCGGTCCTTGCGCGCCGCGCCTGGATCTCGCGCAGGTGCGCGACATCCCTCACGCCGACCGACAGCTTGATGAGGTGCAGCACGCAGGGGGCATGCACCGGCCGGCGGAGTCCCCGCAAGCACCGTTGCGCGGGCGTCGCGAGAGGCGCCGGCACCGACCGGCACCTCGGGCCGTGTCAGGGCAGGACATCGTCGCTACCTGGAATGGCGGCGGCCATGCCCATCAGCCCGGCTCCGTCGCGGGGATCGGCGTTGCGCGGCAGCACCGACGGCCCGTCGCCAGCCTGCTGCCGCGAGGCGCTGATCAGGACGCCCTGGAGGCGGATCCTGCCTTCCGCCGGCGCGGCGGGCAGGTCGGTGGCGGGGCGGTGGGGTGCTGCACCGGCGCGTCGCCCTCCCGCGGCCCCATGGCACGCGAAAGCCCGGGGCTGGGCTTCGGTACCGTCGCGACGATCGGGATGTCCGACGTACGGATGGTCATGGTGTCGCTCCTTCTGGGATGTTGCTTGCCAGGTTGGTGACACCGTCATCGCAGCGCCGCATTGCGGGCCGGCTTCAAACCGTTTCCCCCGATGATGCGGCCACCTCGCGCCGTCGCGCTACTCCGCCGGCACGTACACCTAAGCAGGCTTTCATGGCTTGGCCCACACATCGTGTGGTCCAATCCATTGTAGCGAAAGCCTGCTTAGGTTTTTTGTCGTGCGCAAACCTCCAGAGGTTTGCTTAGCCCACGCCGCTCACGGTGCGGATCACCTCCGGCCGCGCCGGGTTGCGTTCCAGCTTGCGGCGCAGGCGCGGGATGCGCAGGTCCATCGCGCGCTCCAGCGGCTCCTCGCCGTCCTCGGGCGCGGTACGCTCCAGCAGCCGGTCGCGGTGCAGCGGCCGGCGCGGATTCTCGACCGGCAGCCGAAGCAGCGCGAGCTCGGTGGCGGCCAGCCGGTCTTCCCGGCCGTCCGCGCCGATCAGCACGCCGCGCGCGTAGTCGAACATCGCCGCGCCGACGCGCATCTGCGCCAGCGCAAGGCCGGCCTGCGTCGGCGCGGGACCGGCCATCGGCGCGGCAACCGGCTGGCCCGGCCGGGCCCGGCGCAGGACGGCCCGCAATCGCGCCAGCAGCTCGCGCGGATCGAAGGGCTTGGCCACGTAGTCGTCGGCGCCGCATTCCAGGCCGACGACGCGGTCCACCGTGTCGCCTGCCGCGGTCAGCATGACGATCCCGATCCCCGGCCGCGTCGCGCGCAGCCAGCGGGCGAGCGAAAGCCCGTCCTCGCCCGGCAGGTTCATACCAACGCGCCGAGTTGTTGACCCATGCGGCGCGCCGGATGGCGCGCCGGATGGCGCGCCGAGGCCGCGAACGCGGCCCGCGCCCACTGGCGCGAAGCCAGGCCGCGCGGATGCGCGGCGCCCGGCGTCCGAGGGGCGTTGATGTGTCAACATCAACGCGCGTT
>JAIEOP010000106.1 GCA_019750465.1 Acetobacteraceae bacterium
GGCGGTGCCGGCCGCGGCGGGCCGGGGCGGCGGCGGCGCGGCGGCGCCGTCGGGGAAGAGGCCCAGCGCAGCCGGCGTCGGCCGGAACCAGCGTACGGCCAGCGGCCAGAGCACGAGAAGCGTCGCCGCCGCCACCACGGAAGCGGCCCAGCCGAAGCCGATCCAACCGATGAGGAAGGCCCAGAGCGGTGAGAAGGCCACGCCGCCGATGCTTGCCCCGTTGTAGGCGAGCGAGAGCGCCATGGGCCGCCGGCGATCGAACCAGGGCGAGAGGATGGCGTTGACCGCCGCCGTGCTGTGCGCCGACCAGCCGGCCGCGGTCAGCAGCGCGGCGGGCACAAGGTGCCAGGGCTCGCTCGCCCAGGCCCAGGCGAGCGCGCCGAGCGCCGCCGCGACAGCACCGCCCGCCGTGACCGCGACGGTGCCGAAGCGTCCGAGCATGCGCGGCAGGAAGGGGACGATGGCGGCGCTGGCCAGGAAATGCAGGGTGATGGCGCCGGAGAGGAGGCCGGCGGACCAGCCCTCCCTCTCGTGCAGCGCGTGCAGGTAGATGCCCGGGCCGTAGAAGCCTGTCCCCCAGGCGAAGACGGCGAGGACGAAGCAGGCACCGACAACCTGCCACCCGAAGAACCCCCTCCGCCGGGCCATGCACCCTCGCCGGACCTTCGAAAAAGGATAGCATGAGCCTTCGCCACTCTGGTTTCGGCCACTGATGACGCATGCCGGTGGGGCTCGGTTGCGGGGGTGGGAACCCCATGCTAAGCGCCGCCCCGCCGAGCCGGGACGCCGCGGGAACGCCGCGCGCACCCGCGCGCCGCGCGTCACCAGGAACAGGACCGGGACCGCCCGTGGCCTCCGCCGATCTCATTGCCTCGCCCCAGGCGCCGAACCCGACGGGGCTCGCAGCGCGCTACGCCCTGGCGCTGCTCGGCCTCGCCGACGACAAGCGCCAGCAGGACCCCGGCGCGCTCGACCGGATCGCCGGCGACCTCGACCGCCTCTTCGCCCTGTGGCGCGACGACGAGACCTTCCGCAGCTTCGTCGGCGATCCGCGCCTCGACGCGGCGGCGCAGCGCAAGGGCGCCTTCGCCATCCTGGAGCGCGCCGGCATCGGCGCGGAGGTGCGCAACCTCGTCGGCGTGCTGATCGGCAACCGCCGGCTGTCGCAGCTGCCGCAGGTGGCGACGGCCTTCGGGGCGAAGCTCGCGGAACGCCGCGGGCAGCAGACCGCGGTGGTGACCAGCGCGCATCCGCTCGGCGACACGCAGCGCGCGCAGATCGCCGCGCGGCTGACGGAGGCCGGGTATTCCGGCGTCCGTCTCCAGGAGCAGGTGGACCCGTCCATCCTCGGCGGGCTGATCGTGCGGATCGGCTCCCGGCTCTACGACAACAGCATCAAGTCGAAGCTGCAGCGCCTGCAGTACGCGATGAAGGGGGCCGCCTGACATGGACATCCGTCCCGCCGAGATTTCCGAGATCCTGAAGCAGCAGATCGCCGGCTTCGACACCGAGGCGAACGTCGCCGAGGTGGGCACCGTGCTGACCGTGGGCGACGGCATCGCCCGCGTCTACGGCCTGCAGAACGTCATGGCCGGCGAGATGGTGCTGTTCCCCGGCGCCGGCATCCGCGGCATGGCGCTGAACCTCGAGAGCGACAACGTCGGCATCGTCATCTTCGGCGACGACAAGGGCGTGCGCGAGGGCGACACGGTGCAGCGCACCGGCACGATCGTGGACGTGCCCGTCGGCCGCGGGCTGCTCGGCCGCGTGGTGGACGGCCTCGGCAACCCGATCGACGGCAAGGGCCCGATCGTGGACGCGGAGCGCAAGCGCGTCGAGGTGAAGGCGCCGGGGATCATCCCGCGCAAATCCGTCCATGAGCCGATGCAGACCGGCATCAAGGCGATCGACGCGCTGATTCCGATCGGCCGCGGCCAGCGCGAGCTGGTGATCGGCGACCGCCAGACCGGCAAAACCGCCGTCATCATCGATACCATCATCAACCAGAAGGGCATCAACGCCTCGGGCGACGAGTCGAAGAAGCTCTACTGCATCTACGTCGCCATCGGGCAGAAGCGCTCCACCGTGGCGCAGCTGGTCAAGACGCTCGAGGAGAACGGCGCGATGGAGTATTCCATCGTCGTCGCCGCCACGGCGTCCGACCCGGCGCCGATGCAGTTCCTGGCCCCCTACACGGGTTGCACCATGGGCGAGTTCTTCCGCGACGGCGGCATGCACGCGGTGATCTTCTACGACGACCTGTCGAAGCAGGCCGTCGCCTACCGCCAGATGTCGCTGCTGCTCCGCCGCCCGCCGGGCCGCGAGGCCTATCCGGGCGACGTGTTCTACCTGCACTCCCGCCTGCTCGAGCGCGCGGCGAAGATGAACGACGATTTCGGCGCGGGCTCGCTCACGGCGCTTCCGGTCATCGAGACCCAGGCCGGCGACGTCTCGGCCTACATCCCGACCAACGTGATCTCCATCACCGACGGCCAGATCTTCCTGGAGACGGAGCTGTTCTACAAGGGCATCCGCCCTGCGGTGAATGTCGGCATCTCGGTCTCCCGCGTCGGGTCCGCTGCGCAGATCAAGGCGATGAAACAGGTCGCCGGGCGCATCAAGCTGGAGCTCGCGCAGTACCGCGAGATGGCGGCCTTCGCGCAGTTCGCCTCCGACCTCGATGCCTCGACGCAGGCGCTGCTGGCGCGCGGCGCGCGGCTGACCGAGCTGCTGAAGCAGCCGCAGTACAAGCCGGTGCCGGTGGAGGAGCAGGTGGTGGCGATCTTCGCCGGCACCCGCGGCTACCTGGACCGCATTCCGGTCGGCGCGGTGGGCGAGTTCGAGCGGCGGCTGCTGTCGGAGATCAAGGCCGCCCGGCCGGAGATCATCGAGGCGGTGCGCACCGACCGCGAGATCAAGAAGGAGACCGAGGAGAAGCTTGTGGCCTTCCTCGACGCCTTCGCCAAGTCCTTCGCGGCCTGACCCACGGCGCATAGGGGACCGGGGTCATGCCCAGCCTGAAGGACCTGCGCGGTCGCATCAACAGCGTGAAGTCCACGCGCAAGATCACCCAGGCCATGAAGATGGTCGCCGCGGCGAAGCTGCGCCGCGCGCAGAGCCAGGCCGAGGCCGCCCGCCCCTATGCCGAGCGGATGGAGCGCATCCTCGCCTCGCTCGGCCAGGCGGTGGCGACCATGCCGGGCGCGCCGCGCATGCTGATCGGCACCGGCGCGGACCGGGTGCATCTTCTGGTCGTGGTCACGGCAGACCGCGGCCTGGCGGGGCCGTTCAACACCAACGTCTCGCGCCTGGCGCGCAATGCCGTCCGCACGCTCGAAGCCGAGGGCAAGACCGTCCGCATCCTGTCGGTCGGCCGCAAGGGCGCCAACTTCCTGAAGCGCGAATTCGCCAGCCGGATGGCGGGCGAGATCAGCCTTCTCGGCAAGAAGCGCATCGAGTTCGCCGATGCCGAGGCGGTGGCCGACCGCATCGTGGCGATGCTCGAGGAAGGCGGCTTCGACGTCTGCACGCTGATCTACAACCGCTTCCGCAGCGTGATCAACCAGATCCCGACCGAGCAGCGCCTGATCCCGGCGCCGATCCCCGAGGGCGGGGCCCAGGTTGCGGCGACGGGCCCGCAGGCCATGTACGAATACGAGCCGGCGGAGGAGGAGATCCTCGCCACGCTGCTGCCGCGCAACCTCGCCATCCAGATCTACCGCGCGCTGCTCGAGAACAACGCCGGCTTCTACGGCAGCCAGATGAACGCGATGGACAACGCCACTCGCAATGCCGGCGAGATGATCGACCGGCTGACGCTGAACTACAACCGCACCCGCCAGGCCAACATCACCAGGGAGCTGATCGAGATCATCTCCGGTGCCGAGGCCGTCTGAGGAGCTTGTGACCATGAAGAACAATGTCGGGCAGATCGCCCAGGTTCTCGGCGCC
Source organism: Acetobacteraceae bacterium (assembly GCA_019750465.1). Classification (GTDB taxonomy): domain Bacteria; phylum Pseudomonadota; class Alphaproteobacteria; order Acetobacterales; family Acetobacteraceae; genus JAIEOP01. The sequence continues at coordinate 3,952 of JAIEOP010000106.1, forward strand.
GTGGTGGACGTGCAGTTCCCTGGCGAGCTGCCGTCCATCCTGAACGCGCTGCACACCCGGAACGGCGACAGCACCCTGGTGCTGGAGGTGGCGCAGCACCTGGGCGAGCGGACCGTGCGCTGCATCGCCATGGACATGACCGATGGCCTGGTGCGCGGCCAGGAAGTGGTCGATACCGGCGAGGGCATCTCCATGCCCGTCGGTGTCGGCACGCTCGGGCGCATCCTCAACGTCATCGGCAACCCGATCGACGAGCGCGGCCCGGTGCCGCACGACAAGACCTACACCATCCACCGCGAGGCGCCGCCCTTCGACGAGCAGGCGACCAGCGCCGAGATCCTGGTCACCGGCATCAAGGTGGTGGACCTGCTCGCGCCCTATTCGAAAGGCGGCAAGGTCGGCCTGTTCGGCGGCGCGGGCGTCGGCAAGACGGTGCTCATCCAGGAGCTGATCAACAACATCGCCAAGGCGCATGGCGGCGTCTCGGTCTTCGCCGGCGTCGGCGAGCGCACCCGCGAGGGCAACGACCTCTACCACGAGATGGTGGATGCCGGCGTCATCAAGCTGAACGAGACCGACACCGAGGGCTCGAAGGTGGCGCTGGTCTATGGCCAGATGAACGAGCCGCCGGGCGCGCGGGCGCGCGTGGCGCTCTCCGGCCTGACGCTGGCGGAGTATTTCCGGGACGAACAGGGCCAGGACGTGCTGTTCTTCGTGGACAACATCTTCCGCTTCACCCAGGCGGGCGCGGAAGTGTCGGCGCTGCTCGGCCGCATCCCCTCCGCGGTGGGCTACCAGCCGACGCTCGCCACCGACATGGGCGCGCTGCAGGAGCGCATCACCTCCACCAAGAAGGGCTCGATCACCTCGGTGCAGGCGATCTACGTGCCGGCCGACGACCTGACCGACCCGGCGCCCGCGACCTCCTTCGCCCATCTGGACGCCACCACGGTGCTCAGCCGCCAGATCGCGGAGCTGGGCATCTACCCGGCCGTGGATCCGCTGGACAGCACCAGCCGCGCGCTCAGCCCGCAGGTCGTGGGCGACGAGCACTACCGGGTGGCGCGCGAGGTGCAGCGCATCCTGCAGACCTACAAGTCGCTGCAGGACATCATCGCCATCCTCGGCATGGACGAGCTCTCGGAGGAGGACAAGCTGGTGGTGGCGCGCGCGCGCAAGATCCAGCGCTTCCTCTCCCAGCCCTTCCACGTGGCCGAGGT
>JAIEOP010000148.1 GCA_019750465.1 Acetobacteraceae bacterium
CGCGGCGGTGGTGATCTGGCGCTGGTGGCTGTCCTCGCCCTTGCGGCGGGCGCGGTGCGGCGAGAGCAGGGCGTGCTGACGCCCCTCCGCCCTAAACCGCCCAGGCCGCGCCCCTGACGGAGGAGATCGCCCTGCTCGACCAGGCCCTCGCGGCACGCGCCGCCACGCCGCGCGCCAGCCTGTGCGATGCCGCCGCGGCGATCCTCGCCGCCTGGGATGACGAGGCCAACCGCGCGGGCGACATGATCGGCGCCCTCGACGCGCCGATGGAGGCCCTGCGCGCCCTGCTCGCCGACAAGCCGGCCCGCGCGACGCGGGAGCCGGGCGCGCCGCGGAAGCCGCGCAAGGGCACGAAGAAGGAGCAGGTGCTGGCGATGCTCCGCCGCCCCGAGGGGGCGACGGTCGCGCAGATCGCCGAGGCCACGGGCTGGGCGCAGCACACGGTGCGCGGCTTCTTCGCGGGCTTGAAGAAGAAGGGCCACGCGGTCGAGGTGAAGTCGCGGGAGCGGATGGTCGGCCCCAACAAGACCGGCGCGAAGGGCTCCTTCACCATCTACGCCCTGGCGGAGTGAAGCGCCCCGCCACAGCATCGAACACCATCGGGAGCGCCGGGGATCACCACGATCCCCGGCGCATCATGTATCTACAATGTTGACACATGCCGCGCCGCTGCCTATCTCTCGCCCCTAAGCAGCATCCCGAGGGCATCATGCGCGTCGTCGTCAAGAAGTGGGGCAACAGCGCCTCCGTGCGCATTCCGGCTTCGGTGATGGCTGCGGCGCGCCTCTCGCTCGATCAGCCGGTCGAGGTCCGCGAGGAGGAGGGACGCATCATCATCGAGCCGGTGCAGCCCGATCGCTATGACCTGGCGTCGCTGGTCGAGGCGATCACCGACGACAATCGCCATGAGAGTGCCGAGTTCGGCCCGCCGCGGGGCCGCGAAGCCTGGTGAGCGGCGCGCGCTACGTCCCCGATGCGGGCGACATCGTCTGGCTGGAGTTCGACCCGCAGGCGGGCCATGAGCAGGCGGGACATCGCCCGGCTGTGGTGCTCAGCCCGGCCGCCTATAACGGCAAGACCAGCCTCATGGTCTGCTGCCCCCTCACCACCCGCATCAAAGGCTATCCCTTCGAGATCGCCATTGCCGGCAAGCCGGACAGCGTCGTCCTCGCCGACCAGGTGAAGAGCCTCGACTGGCGGGCACGCCGCGCCACGCGCAAGGGACGGGTGTCGCCCGCGGAGCTCGAGGAGGTCCGCGCCAAGCTGCGCGCCCTGTTGGGGTAGCCGCACGCGCAGTCCATCCTCGTGCGGCGGGAGGTCGCCGCCATGCCGGAACTGACCGCCTCCACGCGCGAGGCCGCGCGGCGCCTTGGCGTCAGCGACACCGCCATCCACAAGGCCGAACGGTCGGGCCGCATCGCCCGCGAGCCGGACGGCCAGTGGGATATCGACAAGACCCGGCGCCGCCTGACCGAGACCGCCGATCCCGCACGCTCACCCCTGGCCAGCGGCGCGGGCGCCGAGGGCACGCCCTTCGCCCGGCTCAAAGTGGCGCAGCTTGCGCTGAAGGTGGAGGCGCAGCGCCTTTCGCTGGATGAGACCAAGCGCCGCCTGGTCGATGTCACTGAGGCCAACGCCGCGCTCGACGAGATCGGCAGCACCATGCGCGACGCGCTGCTGAATTGGCCGGCCCGCGTCGCCGGCCTGATCGCCGCCGAGATCAGCGTCGATCCGCATCTGCTGCAGACCATCCTGCAGAGCCACATCAACGACCTGCTGACGGAGGCGGCCGATCGCTTCGATCCAGCAGGCCTCGGAGGGGACCGGTCTCCGGAGCCGTGAGCATGTGCGTCGCCGTGTCGGCGCCATGCTCCGCCCGCCGCCGCAGCTCTCGGGCAACGCGCGCGGCATCGCCAATGCCTGGCGGTCGATGATCTTCCCGCGGAGCGGCCAGTCGCTGCGGCCTGCGGGGCTGGTCTTCACCAAGGTGCCGAACGTCATCGACGCGTTCGAGCGCGGCGCGATGATCCGCGCCAAGGGTGGCCGGAAGTTCCTGGCGATCCCCACCGGCTTCAACGCGGCGCGGGGACGCCGCGGCCGCGGCGAGAAGGGCATGCGCGTGACCCCGGCACAGATGGTCGCCTCCGGCCAGGCCTTCCTGCGGCCCTTCAAGTCGGGACGGGGCTTTGTGTGGTGCCTGCCGCTGAGGCAGGGCGAGCAGACCGGGCGGCGGCGCAGGACCCGTCTGGTCGCGGGCGGCGTGACCGAAGTCGGCACCGCCAACCGCAAGGGGCGCGAAGCCTGGGCGCGCGGCCTGCTGGAGCAGGGGATGGTGCCGATGTTCCTCCTCCTGCCCCAGGTGAAGCTCGCCAAGCGGCTCGACGTGCGAGGCGCGGCGGAGCGCGGTCTGCGCCGCCTGCCTGGGCGCTTCGTGGCCGCCTGGGAACGCGAGAGCGGGAGGGTGGCATGACCCTGCGCGCGCGCTTCCTCCTGCTGCTCGGGCTCGTCGTGCTGTCCTGGGCCGCCATCCCATTCGGTCTGGCGATGACCTGGGTCGCCGGCCGCTTCTTCGCATCAATGCTGGGGTGGGCATGAGCATCCGCGAGACCGCCATCGCGGCGTTGCACAGCCGGCTCGCCACGTCGCTGGCTTTTCGGAACCCCGCGCCGCTGGTGCTACGGGGCGAAACTGTGCCGCAGCGCATCCCCGCCGGCGGGCTAGTCGTCGTCCGCGACGGCGAGACCGTGGAGGAAACGCCGATCCTCTCCCCGCTGGCCTGGCAGATCGAGCATCGCGCCGAGGTCGAGATCACCGTGGCCGGCGCCACACCGGCCGCGCGCAACACCCTGCTCGACGCGCTGCTGGTCGACGTTACCGCGGCCATCGCTGCCAACCGCACCCTCGGCGACGCCGTCGAATGGGCACAGCCCGGCAGCGCCGCTTTCGAGGATGTCGAGTTCGAGGGGGCTGCCGCGGCGCGCGCCGCGGCCATGCCCGTCACCCTCTGGTTCACCGTCGCCGGCTCGCCGCTGGCCTGATCCCCTTCCAGGAGAGAGCCCATGCCCCGTGCCATCGGCGCGAACTGCCGCCTGCTCATGCTGCCCGAAACCATCTACGGCACCGCACCCGGCAGCAACTGGCGGCGCATGCCCTTCCTGTCCTGCGACCTGGGCGCCGAGCAGCCGCTGCTCGATGCCGACGTCATCGGCGTGGGCAGCAACCGGGATCCGGCGGCGCCCTTCCTCGACACGGTGACGGTCGCCGGCCAGGCGGTGGTGCCGGTCGATCTCATCAACATCGGGCACTGGCTGCGCGTGCTGCTCGGTGCACCCACCACCACCGGCACGACCAACTTCATCCACACCTTCGCATCGGGTGCGGCGTCGCTGCCCAGCAACGCGATGGAGATCGGCTATCCGGATGTGCCGAGCTTCGACGTCTGCACGGGCGTGCGCGCCGACACGTTGGAGCTGGACTTCACGCCGACCGGCGCGGCGACCGCGACGTTCGGGCTGCTCGGCCAGGGCTCTGTGCGCACCGGCGCCACGTCAGGTGGCACGCCGACCAGCGCGGCCTACACCGCGTTCAACAAGGCCCAAGGTTCCATCACCCGCAGCAGCGTAGCGCTTGCGCAGGTCACGGGTGCGCGGCTCACCTATGCCAACGGCATGGAAGCGGTGCGCACCATCCGCGCCGATCGCCGCGTCGAGGGCGTGGACCCCGGCATCGCCCGCTGCACCGGCCAGATCACCGTGCGCTTCGAGAACACGACGCTGCTCGCCCAGGCGCAGGCCGGCACCGCGGCGGAATTCGCCATGGCCTTCACCATCGATGCCAACCGCAGCCTGACGATCACGCTGCACGAGGTCTATCTGGCGCTGGTCAAGACCCCGATCGAGGGGCCGGCCGGGGTGGAGGCCAGCTTCGATTTCAGGGCGGCGTTCAACGCGACGGCGACGCGGATGATGACGGCAGTGCTGCGGAACCAGCAGGCCGGGACGGATTATGCATGATGGCTACCTTGGCCCGCGCATCTGGATCAGGTCACGATTCCGCATCACCAACTCCTGCAGCATCTTCTCGATCCGCGCCTGGAGCCGCGCACCCGCCACGCCGACCACGCCGTGACCCGGCTGCGCCAGATCAGGAAACCACGCGGCAGTAAGCGGCACCTGCGCCAGGCAGCGCAAATCCATATGGAATGGCTTCTGACCGACCGCCTTTGCGTCCGCCTCGCTGAAGTTGATCACGCCCTGCGGAACAGCGTCGGCGCTGCCGCGCCATGCCCCGGAACTGGTGTAGGCCAGCAGAAGCTGCGGCGTGGATGGCTTGGTATCGACGGCAAGCACAAAGCCGATGTGCCGCACCGGCCCCGGCCGATCAGGCGGGTCCGGCGGCCCGAATGGAAACAGTGTCCAGACGAAACTGCCGTCGGCGATGGCGGCGGATTGGCCCACTCCGATCAGCGGCCGAACAGGGCGTCGATCGTCTTCTTGCGACTGGCGTAGCTCTTGTCACTCTCGCCGGGGCGCCGGTCTGGATCGCCGAAGGGCTTGCCTTCCAACTCGGGCGCCACATGCACGCGGATCACCCGCTCCGCCTCGTCGCGACGGGCAATCTCGCGCTCGACCAGCATCTCTAGGTAGGCCGCCACGGAGCGGTGCTCGAACCTAGCGATGCGCTGGAGGCGCTCATGCGCTTCCGGGTCGAGGCGAACGGTCACGCCCGTGCGGGCGGGGGAGGTGGTCGTGGGCATTCCCAACACTTGCATCATTATGATGCGGATTTCAAGTATCTTCGCGACTGCCTGACGGCGACCTCCGTGCCGCCAGCTCGGCATCAACCTCGGCGATCACGTCCTCCACCTCGAAGCAGTCGCGCTCATCCGTGAGCCGATTCGTGCGGTCGAGGGCATTGAGGAAAGCGCGGAGCTGCTCGGGCGGCAGGGCCGTGATCATCCCGTTCAGGTCGTTGTCGAGCTCCATCGCCCTCGCTGGCGCGTCCTCGGGCAACTCGGTCATCGGCCTGCTCTCTCCTTGGCTCTCCCACCCTTACCTCAAGAAAGGCCGCGTCTGCATGTTGACTCTCGACCTTCCCAGCGAACCCTATTGGCTCGACCTGCCGCGCGGCGTCCGCGTGGAAATCCGCCCCGTCACCACGGCCGTCATGGCCGCGGCCCAGGCCGGCTCCGTCCGCCGCCTTGGCGCGCTGCGGGC
>JAIEOP010000083.1 GCA_019750465.1 Acetobacteraceae bacterium
CCCTGGATCATGCTGCAGGCGACGGACTACCTGCGCGGCGACGTGGCGGTGAAGGGCGGCATCACCACGCTGATGAAGACCGCGCACCTCGCCGAGGCCTTCCGCATGAACTACGAGGTGCACCACGGCGGCAACAGCCTGAACAACGTGGCCAACCTGCATGTCTGCTGCGCCATCCGCAACACCACCTTCTTCGAGGTGCTGCTGCCCGACGGCGCGCACAAGTACGGCCTGGCGAAGGAGATCGTGGTGGACCGGGACGGCATGGTGCACGCGCCGACCGCGCCGGGACTCGGGGCGGAGATCGACTTCGACCTGATCCGGGCGAAGACGATCGCGGTGCTGGAGTAGCGCGCCGCGCGCTACTCCATCGCCGCCGTGAAGGCCGCGCCGTTCCAGACCTGCCGGCGCGCGCAGGCGTCGTGGCCGCAGTCGCGGTCGTGCAGCAGCAGCGTGCCGGGCGCCTCGGCAGGGCTGGTCCAGCGATGCGCCAGGAAGGCGTTGGCCCGCGCATGGCCGCCGCCCTCCGCCGAGACATAGACAAGCAGCGCGCAGCCGGAGGCATCGCAATGGTCGCTTCCCGGTGGCAGCGGCGGCCGCCGGCATTGCAGGGCGCCGAAGTCGACCAGATAGTCGGGCCGGCCATCGCCGTTGACGTCGCGCACCGTCTCGAAGCCCTGCTGGCGCATCGGCGTGCCGCCGCCGGCGCGGCAGGCGCGCATGGCGTCCAGGGCATCCTGGCGGTAGGCGGCCGGCAGGAAGCTCGCCCAGCCGCGGCGGTAATCGGCCTCGCTGCGGCGGCGCAGATCCGGGTTGCCCAGCCGCCGGCGTGCCGCGGCGCAGCCGGCGGCGAATTCCTGCGCCGTCACGGCGACCGGTTCGGCCGCGGGCGCCGTCCGGTCGACGAGGCGCAGGGTCTCGCCGTCGCGGGCGTGCAGGTGGAAGCGGCTGCGCGGTGGCTCCGTCGCCGCGGTGCCGATGCCGCAGTCGCCGGGATGGGCCGGCACACGCTTCGCCGCCCAGTACTCGGCGCCGAGGCGCATCGCCGGTTCCAGGCCCTCCAGCCACCTCTCCCAGGCGGCGCGGTCGGTCAGGCCTTCGCGGAAGCCCAGCGGTTCGCCCGCCGCAAGCATCTCGATGACGACGGCGGCGGGCGAGGCGGCGCCGAGCTGGCGGGCGGGCGCCGCGACCGGGGTCGCGCCCGGCGGCGCCACGGCGACGAGACGTTCCCAGGCGATGAGGTTCATGGCGCGGCGCTCGGCACCGTTCAGCCAGGCCATGCGGTTCGCCGGCGTGGTCACCAGCGTGCCGATGATGCCATCCGGCACGCCGTAGCGGTGCAGTTCCCGCGCCAGCGCCGTCGTCACCGCCAGGCTGCCGAGCGTCTCCCCGTTCTCCTGCGAGGCGCTGTGCACGCCGAGCCGCGCCGTCTCCGACGCGACGCGGGCGGGCGAGGCGGCGAGGATCAGGAAGCAGGCGGAGGCGCAGGTCGCGTCACGCGGCACGACCACGGTCATCCGCGCCGCAGCGACGATGCCGGCGATCCCCGCCGCCGCGCCGACCGCCCCGCCGCCGCTGTTGATCAGCAGCATGATGCGCCGATCGGGGCGGGAGCGCAGAAGGTCCCGGAACCGCTCGGCATCGCCCGGCAGGATGCGGCCGGTGGCGGCGAGGACCATGGTGCCGTGCACCGGGCTGTCGGGCAGGAAGCGGAATTCGAGGGCTCGCGCCGGATCCGCGAGAAGCAGCAGCCAGAGGATCGCCAGTCGGATCGCCATGGCCGACGCATAGCATTGCCGCACCTTTCGATCAGATAAAAAATGCGACGCCATCTCTTTGTTGGTTCGTGCCTGCCCCTGGCCCGGCAGTCACCGCCCTTGCTCCGCGCCGCCGGCCCCGCAAGAGTCCGCGCGCCCGCAACCACCCCCGAGTCGCCCCGCCCCGATGCTGCCGGCCGTGACCCTCCGCCTGCCCGACCTTGCCGCCACCGGCCGGCTGGCGGCGCGGCTGGCCGCGCTGGCCCGGCCCGGCGACGCCATCCTGCTGGAGGGTCCGCTCGGCGCCGGCAAGAGCGCCCTTGCCCGTGCCTTCCTGCGCGCCGCCACCGGCGACCCGGCCCTGGACGTGCCGTCGCCCAGCTTCACCCTGGTGCAGAGCTACGGCGTGCCCGGCGGCATCGAGGCGCACCATTTCGACCTCTACCGCCTCGCCGGCCCGGCTGAGGTGGTGGAGCTGGGCTGGGAGGAGGCGCGGCGGGGCATCGTTCTGGTGGAATGGCCCGACCGGCTGGGCGCCGCGCTGCGCCCGCCATCGGCGCTGACTCTGGCCCTCGCGCAGGGCGCGCGGGAGGAGGAGCGGCTGGCGACCCTCTCCGGCTGGGAGGACCGCCTCGACGGGGCGGCTCTCGCGCCATGAGGGACGCCGCCGCTTTCCTCGCCGCCCATGGCTTCGCCGGCGCCACCCCCCATCCGCTGCCGGGCGATGCCGGCTTCCGGCGCTACGCCCGGCTCGCCGGCGGCCCGCGCCCCGCGCTGCTGATGGACGCGCCGCCGCCGGAGGATGTCGGCCCCTACCTGCGCATCGGCGCGCATCTCCGCGCCGCCGGCCTCTCCGCGCCGGAGGTGATCGCGGCGGATCCCGGGCGCGGCCTGCTGCTCATCGAGGATCTCGGCGCCGCCACCCATGCCGACCTGCTGGATGCCGGCGCCGATCCCGCCCCGCTCTACGCCGAGGCCGCGGAGGCGCTGGCGGCGTTGCACGCCGTGCCGCCGCCGGACGGGCTGCCCGCCTGGGACGCGGCGGCGATGGCGCGCGCGACGGCGGCGACCTTCCTCGACTGGTGGTGGCCGGCGGCCTTCGGCGGCCCGGCCGGCGACGGCATCCGCCGCGACCTGCCAGCGGCCCTGCACGCGGTGCTCGGTCCCTTCGCGGGCGGGGCCCGGGGCTTCGTGCACCGCGACTATTTCCCCGCCAACCTGCTGCGCCTGCCCGACCGCGAGGGGCCGCGCCGCACCGGCATCATCGACTTCCAGGACGCCGGGCTCGGCCATCCCGCCTACGACCTGCTCTCCCTCATCGAGGATGCGCGGCGGGACGTGCCGCCCGCGGCGCGGGAATCGGCGTTGCGGGCGTACCGCGCGCGGCGCGCGGTGCCCGACCTCGAGGCGGCGCTGGCCGCGCATGGCGCGCAGCGGCATCTCCGCATCGCGGCACTCTGGGTCCGGCTTGCGCTGCGCGATGCCAAGCCGCGCTACCTGGTGCATGGCCCGCGCTGCTGGGCGCAGCTCGATCGTGCGCTGGCCCACCCGGCCTGCGCGCCGCTGCGCGGGTTCCTGGATCGGCACGTCCCGCGCGACCTGCGCGGCAACCCCGATCGCGTCGCCCGGCTGCACGCCATGGCAGGGGCCGGGGGATGAGAGGGCCGCGCACCCTGTGTTCGGAGGACGCCGCGTGATCCGGCTGACCCACGGCATGGTCCTCGCCGCCGGCCTCGGCCTGCGCATGCGCCCGCTGACCCGCACCACGCCGAAGCCGCTGCTGACGCTGCATGGGCGCAGCCTGCTGGACCATGCGCTGGACCGGTTCGGGGCCGCCGGCATCGGCCGGGCGGTGGTGAACGCGCACTGGCTCGCGGACCAGGTCGCCGCCGCAGTCGCCGCGCGCGGCGCACCGGACTGCGTTCTGCAGCACGAAGCGACCCTGCTGGAAACCGGCGGCGGCGTGCTGCGGGCGCTGCCGGAGCTGGGGCCCGGCCCCTTCGCCGTGGCGAATGGCGACAGCGTCTGGCTGGACGGGCCGACGCCGGCGCTGGCGCGGCTCGCCGCCGCCTTCGACCCTTCGCGCATGGATGGGCTGCTGCTGCTGGTGCGCGCCGCGCAGATCGAGGGGGAGGTGGGCCGCGGCGACTTCCTGATGGATCCGCTGGGCGCCATCCGCCGGCCGAAGGAGCGCGAGATCTCACCCTACATCTTCGCCGGCGTGCAGATCCTGGCACCGGCGCTGTTCGCCGGAGCACCTGGTTCGGAGGTGCCCTTCAGCCTCAACCTGCTCTACGATCGGGCCATGGAGAAGGGTCGGCTCTTTGCGCTGGTGCATGACGGGATCTGGTTCCACCTCTCCACGCCCGGGGACCTGGAGCGTGCCGAGGCGGCGATGGCGGCCGGGCTGGTGAGGGCTCTGTTCTGAGCGGCGCGGCGGACGGCACGCGGGCGCTGCGTCTCTTCGACATCCCGGCGCAGCTGCCTTTCCTCGATCGCCTCGCCGCCGGCGTGCTGGCGATGGTGCCGGGCGATGCGCCGGAGCGGCTGTCGCGGGTGACGATCCTGCTGCCCACCCGGCGCTCCGCGCGCGCGCTGCGCACGGCCTTCCTGCGCGCCGTCCCGCCGGAGGCGCGAGGGGATGTCGTCCCGCCGGAGGCGCGCGGGGATGTTGTCCCGCCGGAGGCGCGTGGAACGGAGGTCGGCCGCGCGCTGCTGCTGCCGCGCATGCGGGCGCTGGCCGGCCTCTCCACCGAGGATGCGGACGAGCTGGCGCTGCCGACCCTGCTCGACCTGCCGCCGGCGGTGGATCCGCTGTGCCGCCAGGCGGTGCTGGCGCGCATGATCGCGCGGCTGGAGACGCGGCATGGCGGGCCGCGCACGGTGGAGCAGGCCTGGGCGTTGGCCGGCGCGCTGGCCACGCTGCTCGACGAGATGGCGCTGGAGGAGCGCGACCTGTCGCTGTTCGATGCGACGGACACGCTGGCGCAGGGCTGGCTGGATCGCCTCACGGCGCTGGTGCCGGAGAGCCACGCGGCGCATTGGCAGATCACCCTGCTGTTCCTGCGCGGCGTGCTGGACGGGTGGCAGGCCTGGCTGGCCGGGCAGGGCATGCTCGACATCGGCGTGCGCCGCGTGCTGGCGCTGCGGGCGCAGGCCGCGGCCTGGGCGCGCGACCCGCCGGCCGATCCGGTGATCGCCGCCGGCATCGGCGTCGGCGGCACCATCCCGGCGGCGACGGCGCTGCTGCGCGCCATCGCGGCGGACCTGCCGCAGGGCCGGGTGGTGCTGCACGGTGTCGACCGGCTCTCGGCCGAGGATGTCTGGGACCTGCTGCACGAGCACCCGACGCATCCCTTCTGCGGCCAGCACCGGCTGCTGTCGGCGCTCGGCGCGACGCGGGCGGATGTGCGGCGCTGGCCCGGCTGCGAATGCGGCCTCTAGCTCCGGGTCGAACGCGATCGG
>JAIEOP010000188.1 GCA_019750465.1 Acetobacteraceae bacterium
GCAGATGTGCTCGTGGTGCGGCGATCCGCGGGTCATGAAGTCCGCGCAGGTCACGCAGATCTGCGCGCAGTCGAGCAGGGCGACGAGGTGGGCCCGCTCATCGTGGCCCTGGCCGCTCCCGCCGTGCAGCAGGTGCGTGGCGGCTTCCGTGCAGCTCCGGTGGCAGTCCAGGCAGAGCTGGATATGGGCTGCCATGTCCATGGTGTTCCTCCGGGTCGGATTGTCCGTCACCAACGTCGAGGCATGCCTGCAGGTCGCATGTCACTGTGCGACTTAGTGTGTCGCGCCGCCTGCTCGTCGACACCGGACGCTCCCTGCCTCGGTCTGCCGGCACTTGGCGGCATGGACGGGGCGCGAACGACCGGGCAAGGCCGGGCGCTCCTTGAAGACGGCCACGCCCGCTGCGCGCCCTCCGCCGCGCCGGATGGAGGTTGCCGGCCAGGGCGGTGTCGTCGCGCCGCTGGCCCGGGCGCCTTGGGACCCGGACGCGTCACATCATCCAAATAAGGTATTCAGTTACGAATTTGCGTTGATTTCGGCCCGGCTTCGCCGCAGGATAGGATGAATTCGCCGCAGGACGGAATCAGCCGCATGAACCGACGAACCCTCCTGGCCATATCGACACTCCTCTCGGCTTCCGGGGCCGCGGCCGCCCGGGCAGCCCCGTCGGAGGCGCCGACCGCCGCAGCGCTGGCGGATCGTGTCGCCCGCGCCAGGCGCACGCTGCGGCGCCTCGAAGGCGCGGACGAGGCCCCCCAGGGCGGCGGCGGGGGCGAGCAGCACGCGCAGCACTGGCACCAGTTCCCTTGGAACCAGTGGGACCAGTGGCACCAGTGGCAACAGTGGCAACAGTGGCAACAGTGGCACCAGCACTTCCGCTGACCCAGCACGGGCGGTGCAGCGATATGCTCGGCCACGCTCCCGGCGCGCGTACCCGCCTGCTGGTGCTCCAGGCGACGCCGTTCTGCAACATCGACTGTGCCTACTGCTACCTGCCTCACCGGTCGAGCCGCAGGTTCATGTCGCCCGAGCGCGCCGCCCGGCTGTTCCCGCGGCTGCTCCGGCTGCCCACCATCCGCGGGCACGTTTCCGTCGTCTGGCACGCCGGCGAGCCGATGGCCCGGCCGGTCGGCTACTACGAGGGCTTGCTCGGCATCGTGCGCGAGGCCACCCCGCCCGGCCTCGCCGTGACGCAGGCCTTCCAGACGAACGGCACCCTGATCACGCCCGCCTGGTGCCGCTTCATCCGTGCCAACGGCATCGGCATGGGCGTCAGCCTGGACGGGCCGCAGGCGATCCACGACGCGAACCGACGCCGGCGCGACGGCAGCGGCACCTTCGAGGCCACCATGCGCGGCATTCGCCTGCTGCAGGCGGAGGGCATCCCCTTCCACGTGATCACGGTCCTGACCGCGGCGTCGCTGCGGGCGCCGGACGCGATGTTCGACTTCTTCCTCGACTCCGGCATCCGCCAGGTCTGCTTCAACATCGAGGAGCAGGAGGGGACCCACACGCACACGAGCCTGGCCGGGCGCCCGGACGCGGTTGCGCTCTACCGCGCCTTCCTCCGGCGCTTCGCGGAGCGTGACCTGGCCGCGGGCTGGCCGATCGGGGTGCGGGAGGTGGACGCCGCCTTCGCCGCGGTCCGCGCGGCGGGCGAGCACGCCTTCGCCAGCGACGAGGCGGTGCCGTTCGAGATCATCTCCGTGGACACGGAGGGCAACCTCTCCACCTTCTCGCCGGAACTGCTGAGCCAGACGCACCCGCGCTATGGCGGCTTCGCCTTCGGCAACCTGCTGGAGGACGATTTCGAGGTGATCGCGGGGCGGGTCCTGTCGAGCCCGCTGGCGCGGGACATCGCCGCCGGGATCGAGCGCTGCCGCCGCGAGTGCACCTACTTCGCCCTCTGCGGCGGCGGCACGCCGTCCAACAAGATCTTCGAGAACGGCACGGCCGACAGCACCGAGACGCTGTACTGCAGGGTCCACCGGGCGACGATCGACTTCGCGCTCGAGCTGCTGGAGGCCATCCCGGAGCCGTCCGGGGCCTTCCAGACCACCTGAGCCGCGGCCGCGGCGGGTGCCTGCCTGGTCGATCGGCGTTCCGCCCGTCCGCTCCGCGGGCTCGTCGACGGATCGCGCCTTGGCAGGACCGCCGCTCAGGCTGCATGCTCGTTCGGATGGAGGATTGGACACGCCGACCGCCGCGTCTGACCATCCGCGGTGATCTCCCGCCGGGACTCGATCTCGGCACCTCTCCGCCGCGGTGTCACCGATGGGACCGCGTGCGGCGGGGCGGCACCGTTCTCTGGCAGGCACTGCCCACGCTCCGCGCGGCCGGTTTCACGCTCGCCGCGCTGGCCCTGCTCGGGCTCCTCGCCTCCCTGGTCGTGACCGAGGTGCGGAGCGCGCGGATCGAGATCGCGCCCCTTGCCGTCCCGGAGGCACTTGTCGGGCAGGGACTGACGCCGGAGGTCGTGGCACGCCGGCTGCTGGACCAGATCGCCGACATCCAGGGCAAGGCCAGGACGACCATGGCACGCGGCGAGGCCAGCCTGGCGAGCGAGGCCATTGACTTCGCGCTGCCCGGCGTCGGGCTGTCGCTGCGCGCGGCGGTCCAGACCCTCCGGCGTCTGCTCGGCGTGTCATCGCCGCGCGTGACGGGCGAAATCATCCTGGTCGGCGGGGTGTATTCGCTCCGACTGCGCCTGTCCGACGGCTCGCGGCTGGTGGACGTCGGCGACGATGCCCCCGAGGCCGTCGATGCGCTTCTGCACCACGGCGCGAAGGCGGTGCTGCTGCGCGTCGCGCCGTTCATCCTCGCCTCCTACGACTTCGACCACAACTCCTCTCCCGAGGAAGTCCTTGAACACGCGCAGCAGATCGCGCGGCAGACCCACCCGGGGAGCGAGGTCCACCTGCGCGCGATCAACCTGCAAGGGATGATCTACCGCGAGAAGCTGGGCGATGTCCCCCGGGCGGAGCAGCGGTTTCGGCGCGCGATTGAGCTGCAGCCACACGCCTGGATGTCCTACGCGAATCTGGCGTCCCTCCTGCACGAGCAGAGGAGATGGGCCGATGCGGAAGCGCTCTACCGCGACGCGTCGCGCCGTGGCTCGCTGCCGCCCCCTGCTCTCGCTCACTATGCCTACAGCGTCATGCGGCTGGGCCGCCTCGACGAGGCCGAGGCGCTGCTCCGGAGGGGCTTGCGCCGCGGCACGCCGGACGCCGGCCTGCTGAACACGCTGGCCGGCCTGCTGAAGGAGCGGGGCCGCCACGCCGAAGCGGCGGCGCGCCTGCGCGAGGCGCTGGAGCTGGAACCGGACAGCCCTGGCCTGCACAGCAATCTCGGCGAAGCGCTCGTGGGGCTGGAGCAGTGGGAGGCGGCGGAGCGGAGCTTCGCGGAAGCTTTGGCGCTCAGAGGCGGTTTCGGCCCCGCCCACGCCAACCGCGCCGAGATGCTCCGCCGCATGGGACGCCAAGCGGGCCACCACAGCGACCGCACCGATGTGCTGGGCGGCATGGATCTTTGGGAGAAAGCGGAGCGCAGCTTCCGCGAGGCGCTGCGGATCGACCCGCGCAATGCCGAGGCACATGCCAACTTCGCCCTGCTGCTTGAGGACACCGGCAGGGCCGCGGAGGCGCTGGCGCATGCGCGGCTGGCGCACGACATCGCCCCGACCCCGGCGCGCGCCGGGGCGGTCGCCCGGCTCGAGGCGCGGCTGCGGCGTTCCGCCGAGTCCGGCGGCTGAGGATGTCTCGCCCGGGGCCATGCCTCGGCGGCGAGGGCCAGCACGGGGCGGCCGCGTGCGGGAGCGCCAGGGTAGGCCGTTGGCGGTGTTCGGCGCGAGGGTGCGGGCGCTGTCGGCACGCTCACCCCGTCGCCTCCTCCAGCAGCAGGAGGAGCAGGAAGCCGGCGAAGAAGGTCGCGGTGATCCACGGCGCCTCCGCCCCGCCCTCATGGGCCTCCATCAGCAGTTCTTCGATGACAAGGTAGAGCAGCGCCACCAGCCCGAAGGCGAAGAAGCCGGTGAGCCAGGGGTCGGGCAGCCGCCCCACCGGCACCCCCAGCAGCGCCCCGAGCGGCAGCAGCAGGGCCATGGCGGCGACGGCCAGCACCGTCCGTGCCCGGGAGCCCAGCGCCTCCAGCAGCCCCGGGGTGACCGACAGGCCGAGGAACAGCACCTCCAGGGTCAGGGCCACCGTGAGGAGCAGCCCCTCGCGGGCGCCCGCGGCGAAGCCGATGCCGAGCACGAGGCCGTCGATCATGATGTCGAAGGCGACGACCGCGACGGTCCCGGCCGGCCCGCTGGCGCGCTCGCCGAGCCGCTTGACCGCCAGCATCGCCAGAACGCCTGCGGCGCCCCCGAGCGCCACTGGGAGCGCCGCACCCTCGTGCTTCAGGCCAGGCAGGATCTCGGTGGCAGCGGCGGCAAAAACCACCCCGGCGGCGAAGTGCTGGATGGCCGCGGTGGCAGCGGGGCCGGGAGGGCGCCGGACCGCCACCGCGGCGCCGAGCACCACGGCTGCCGCCGGGATCAGTGCATAGAGCCAGGCCGTGCTCACGCCGCCGCCTCGCCCGTCGGCGGGCGCCAGCGCAGCAGCCGCAGCGCGTTGAGCGTGACCAGCACCGTCGCGCCCGTGTCCGCCAGGATGGCCGGCCAGAGGCCGGTGACGCCGGCCAGCGTCGTCGCGAGGAAGACGAGCTTGAGGGCGATGGCCACCGCCACGTTCTGCTTCACGTTCGACATGGTGGCGCGGGAGAGCGCGACGAGCTCCGCCACCCCGGTCACGCGGTCCCTCAGCACCGCGGCGTCGGCCGCCTCCAGCGCCACGTCGGTGCCGCCGCCCATCGCCACGCCGACGCTGGCCGCGGCGAGCGCGGGCGCGTCGTTGATGCCGTCGCCGACCATGACGACCGGTCCGGCGCCGCGCAGGGCCGCGATCTCGCGCAGCTTGTCGTCCGGCAGCAGCTCGGCCTTCACCTCCAGCCCCAGCGCGCGGCCGACCGCGGCGCCGGTGCGGGCGTTGTCGCCCGTGAGCATGACCGACCGCACGCCGAGGACGGCGAGGGCCGCGACGCCCGCGGCGGCGTCGGGGCGCGGCTCGTCGCGGAAGGCGAGCAGGCCGACCGCCGCGCCGTCGGCGAGCACGACGGAGACGGTGTTCCCCTCCCCCTGCAGCCGTTCCATCTCCGCCGCGAGCGGGCCGAGGCCACCGCTGGCCTCCTCCGCCCCGTAGCGCGGGCTGCCGACCGCGACGCGCCGCCCGGCGACCGTGGCGAGCACGGCCCGGCCCGGCACG
>JAIEOP010000027.1 GCA_019750465.1 Acetobacteraceae bacterium
GCCGCCGCGGCGATGCGCTCGGCCTGCGCCGCCGGCTCCGCGGTGGCGGTCAGCGCATCGGCGACCTCGAGCGCGAGGGTCGCGCGCAGCGCCGCCTCCCCGGCCGCGGCCAGCGCCGCCCGCCCGCGCCGCACGTCGGAGACCGGACCGCCCGAGGGATCCCCCGGCACCACCGCGCAGGCCGCGCGCAGCGAGGCCGCCGTCACCGCCAGCACCTGCGCCTCCCGCGCCAGGGCGGAGGCCAGGGCGGCGATGCCGTTCGCCCAGGCTTCCGGGCCGGGGCCGCCGATCTCGCCACCGAAGGCCTCCTCCGCCTCGTCCTGGTTCATCGCCCTGCCCCTTCCTCGGTCGGCGCCGTCAGCAGCGCCACGCGCGTCATGAACGCCTCCGGCTGCCCATCGGCCAGCAGCGGCGCGGCCTCGGCCACCGCCTCCAGCAGCGCCTCCACCCAGGGCGCGTCGGCCTTGGCGAAGTTGCCGAGCACGTGCCCGGTCACCCGGTCCTTGTGCCCGGGATGGCCGATGCCGAGACGCACCCGCCCGAAATCGGCCGTGCCGAGCGCGCGCTGCATGTCGCGCAGCCCGTTGTGCCCCGCCGTGCCGCCGCCGCGCTTCACCCGCACCCGGCCCGGCGCGAGATCGAGCTCGTCGTGGAAGGCCCAGATGTCGGCAGGCGGCACCTTGTGGAAGCCCGCCGCCGGCTGGACGCTGTCGCCGCTGCCGTTCATGTAGGTCTGCGGCTTCAGGGCAATGACGCGCGCGCTGCCGACCCGTCCCTCCGCGACCTCGCCCTTGAATCGCCTGCGCCACGGCCCGAAGCCGTGGCGCCGCGCGACGGCCTCGATGGCCATGAAGCCGATGTTGTGGCGCTGCCGCGCGTGCTCGGCCCCGGGATTGCCGAGGCCGACCCAGAGCAGCGTGCGCCCCTCGGGCATGCGCCCCCCTGGCATCGGCCCGGGCCGCGCTACTTCTTCTTGGCGGGCGCGGCCTTGGGCTTGGCGGCGCCCTTTGCCGGGGCGGCCGGCGGAGGCGCCGGCGCGGCGACGGGCGCGGCCTCCTCGGCCACGGTCGGCGGCGCGATGGTCGCCACGACGAAGTCGCGGGTGATCACCGCGCGGGTGCCGAAATTGTCCACGACCGAGGACCAGCGCAGGCTGTCGCCGATATTCGCCGCGCCGAGGTCGATCTCGAAAGCCGCGGGCACCGCGTCCGGGTCGGCCAGCACCTCGATCTCGCGGCGCACAGCGTTCAGCACGCCGCCGGCCTTGATGCCGGGGCAGCTCTCCTCGTTGAGGAACTGCACGGGCACGGCGACGCGGATGCGCGTGCCGGCGGCGACGCGCTGGAAGTCGATGTGCACGGGGCGGTCGGTCACGGGGTGGAGCTGCACGTCGCGCATCAGCGTGCGCTCGGTCGGGCCGTCCTTCACCGCCACCTCGAACAGGTGGCTCTGCCAGCCGCCCTTGTGCAGCTCCTTCATGATGTCGCGCGGGTCGAGGGCGATCAGCGTCGCCTCCTGCTTCGCGCCGTAGATCACGCCGGGGACGAGCCCCTCCCGCCGGGTCGCGCGCGCCGCCCCCTTACCGGCCCGCTCGCGCGCCGCGGCCTCGATCCGAATGGTCTGGACCATGGTCCGTATGCTCCGCGTATGGGATTGGGCTGCGATCCGGGCCATGCCGGCCCCGAACGCAGAACGCCGGCCTCCAGGGGTGCCGGCGTGGCCGGGCCGATACCCGATCGGACGTGGTGGCGCAAGCGTTGCGGCCGAATTGCAGCATGGTTGACGCGCGGACGTGTGCGGTCGACCGTTTCGCCATGGAAGCACTGCTGATCCTGCTTGCCTTTGCGATTCCCGTCGGGCTGTTCATCGGCTGGCTGCTCGGCATCGCCGGGTGGCGCCAGGCCCGCACGCTGCGGCTGGAACTCGTGGCGCTGCGGGACCAGCTGCGTGCCGCCGGCATCGCGGTGGCCGAGCCGGTGGACACCATCCGCGCCCCTGCCCAGCCCGCCCCTGCCCAGCCCGCCCATGCCCAGCCCGCCCATGCCCAGCCCGCCCATGCCCAGCCCGCCCATGCCCAGCCCGCCCATGCCCAGCTTGGCGCGGCCTGGCCGCCGCGCCCCGCAGAGGCCCCGGCCACCGAGGTGCCCGCTGCCGCGAACCCCTGGGCGGCGCCGCCGCCGGACGCCGCGCCGCGGCCGGACCTGGAGGCCGCGCTCACCCTGCGCTGGGGCGTCTGGCTCGGTGCCGGCGCGCTGCTGCTCGCCGGCGTCTTCCTGATCCGCACCGCGGTGGAGGAGGGCTGGCTCGGCCCCGCCGCGCGCTGCGTCCTGGCCGCCGTGCTGGGCCTCGCGCTGGTGGTTGCCGCCGAGTGGCTGCGCCGGCGTCCCCTGCCGGAGCGGCCGAACATGCCCTGGCCGGACCAGGCGCCGGCGGCGCTGGCGGCGGGCGGCGTGGCGGTGCTGTTCGGCGCCGCCTATGGCGCGGCGGTGCTCTACGCGCTGGTGCCGCCGCTGGCCGGCTTCGGGCTGCTGGCGCTGGCGGCGCTGGCGGGCATCGCGCTCGCGCTGCTGCAGGGACCGCTGGTCGCCGCCATCGGCATCGCCGGCGCCTATGCCACGCCGGCGCTGGTGCAGACCGACGATCCCTCGCTGCCGGGGCTGTTCCTGTATCTGCTCGCGGTGACGGCGGCGGCGCTGGCGGTGCTGCGCCAGGTGGGCTCGGCCTGGCTCGGCTGGGCGGCGACGGTGGCGGCTGCCGCCTGGGTGGTGTTCGCCGGGATGATCACGCCCGCGGGCGAGGATCTCTGGGCCCCGGCCCTGTTCGTGCCCGCGGCGGCGGCGTTGCACCTCGCACTGCTGCCCGGCGTGGCACTGGAGGGCGAGGTCGGGCGGCGCCTGGCCTGGGTGCCCTTCGCGGTGCTGGCGCTGGCCGGGCTGGCCCTGGTGCCGGGCGGCGGCACCGGCCTCGCCGCGCCGGCCGGCGTGCTGCTGCTGACGCCGGTGGCGGCGTGGAAGGGCCTGGCCGAGCCGCGCCTCGACCGGCTGCCCTGGCTGGCGGGACTGGCCGGGCTGCTGATGCTGCTGCTCTGGCCGCTCGGCGCCTGGGGTCCGACCGACGAGATCATCACCATCAACGGCGTGGTGCAGGCGGTGCTGCCCGGGCTGGGCGGCTGGCCCGATGCGGCGCTGCGGCCCTTCCTGCTCGGCGCGCTGGGACTGGCGGCGCTGCACGCGGCGGCCGGCGCGTGGGGTGAGCGGCGGGCGCCGGTGCCGCTGCGCTGGGCGGCGCTGCTCGCCGCCGTGCCGGTGCTGGCGCTGCTGGCGGCCTATGCGCGGGTGCGTGGCTTCGCGCTCGATGTGCGCTGGGCGATGGTGGCGGTGGCGCTGGCGGCGGGGCTGACCGGGGCGGCCGCGCTGGCGATGCGCGACGGGGCACGGGACCGCGCCGGGGCACATGCCGCGGGCGCGGTGGCGGCGCTGGCGCTGGCCGCGGCGATGCTGCTGAGCGAGCACTGGCTGACCCTGGCCGTCGCCCTCTTCCTGCCGCCACTCGCCCTGATCGAGGCGCGGACGGAACTGCGGGCGCTGCGCCATGTCGCGCTGGCCGTGGCCGCGGTGGTGCTGGTGCGGCTGCTGCTGAACCCGTACGCCCTCGATGCCGCCTTCGGCACGGCGCCGGTCCTGAACGGCCTGCTGCCGGCCTATGGCGTGCCGGCGCTCTGCTTCGGCCTGGCCGCCCGGCTGTTCCGCCGGCGCGGCGACGACGCCGTGGTGGCGGTGCTGGAGGCGGGGGCGCTCGCCTTCCTCTCCGCACTGGTGCTGCTGCTGGTGCGGCACGCCGTCACCGGTGGCTCGCTGGCCACCTATCCCGATGGCGACCAGATCTGGGGCTTCCGCGAGGCGGCGCTGCAATGCCTGGGCCTGGCGCTGCTGGCGGCAGGGGTGAGGGTGCTGAGCGAGCGGGCGGCGGTGCGGCGGCCGGTGCTGGCGATCGGCTGGCGGGTGCAGCAGGCGCTGTCGATGCTGGTCGGGCTGGTGCTGCTGGTGGCGCTGAACCCGCTGCTCGACCCCAATGCGACGCTCGCGGCGGTGCCCGTGTTCAACGAGTTGCTGGTCGCCTTCGCGCTGCCCGGGGTGCTGGCGGCAGCGGCGGCGCGTTCGGCGGCGAGCGCCTGGCCGCCGCGGTTCCGCGCCGTGCTGGCGGGCTACGCCCTCGTCTCGCTCTTCGCCTGGGTGACGCTGGAGGTGCGCCGGTATTTCCAGCCGCTGGCCATGGCGCTCGACCTGGCACCGCCGGAGGGGGCGGAACTCTATGCCTACAGCTT
Source organism: Acetobacteraceae bacterium (assembly GCA_019750465.1). GTDB lineage: Bacteria > Pseudomonadota > Alphaproteobacteria > Acetobacterales > Acetobacteraceae > JAIEOP01. The sequence goes on from JAIEOP010000027.1 coordinate 4,325, forward strand.
CGCCTGGCTGGCCTTCGGCGCCTGCCTGCTGGCGCTCGGCGTGAAGCACGGGTCGCGGGTGCTGCGGCTGGCGGCGCTCGGCGTCATCGGGCTGACCGTGCTGAAGGCCTTCCTGGTGGACATGGGCGGGCTCGGCGGGCTGTGGCGGGTGCTGAGCTTCCTCGGCCTCGGGCTGGCGCTGATCGCGCTGGGCTGGGTCTATCGGCGCTTCGTGGTGATGCCAGGGCCGGTGCTCACGCTTCCGGCGCCAGCGCCGCCGGGGTGACCGCCCAGGGGCGCCCGCCGTCGGCGGGCGGCGCGCAGAGGATGGGCAGGGCGTTCGGCGTGCGCACGTTCGGCTCGTGGCCGAAGGCGAGGCGCAGCGCGCGGAACAGCGCGCCATGCGCCACCACCAGCACCGGGCCGGGCCGGGCGGTGGCGCGGTTCACCGCCGCGACGGCGCGGGCGAGCAGGTCGGCGAAGGGCTCGGCTCCGGCCGGCGTGTAGGTCCCGGCGATCCAGTCGTCGTACCAGTCGCCCATCGGCTGTCCTTCCTGCTCGCCGAAGGCGACCTCGCGCAGGTCGTCGTCGATCGCGAGCGGCAGGCCGAGTGCGGCGGCGGCATGTTCCGCGGTGACCCGGGCACGCACCAGCGGGGAGGCGATGACGGCGCGGATGCCGAGGCCGAGCCCGGCCAGGGTGCGCGCGGCGCGCTCGGCCTGGCCAAGGCCGACCCGGTTCAGCGGGATGTCGGTGCTGCCCTGGGACAGGCCCTGGGCGTTCCAGTCCGTCTCGCCGTGGCGGAGGAACCAGAAGGGGATCGGGGTGAGGCGGGGGACCGCCGCGGCCTGGGCATCGTTCATGGCGCCCCTTCCTATCCTGTCCGCGCCCATGCCGGCAGCCTGTCCCGCCGGGCGGCGGGGTGCGCCGGCATGGGCGCGGAAGCGCATCGGGAGGTGGCGGGAGGGTCGTGCCGGCGCGTCGGGTCGCCCGGGCTTCGGCGCGGCACGACGCGGCG
>JAIEOP010000514.1 GCA_019750465.1 Acetobacteraceae bacterium
GTCGAGCTGCTGTGGCTCGAGGGCCGCGTCGAGCGCTGGATCCGCTTCGGGCGGATCGCCGAGGAGACGATCCTCGATCGCCGCCGCCGCGTCGTAGCCCTCGCCGCGGGCGAGGTCTTCGCCTTCGTGCGGTGGGCGTCGAACGGCTACGGCACCGTGGTCAGCCGCATCGACATCCTGCGCGCGGTCGCACCCGGCGAGGCCTTCAGCACGATCGGCTTCGTGGAGCCGGGGGCGGAGATCCTGCTGCGCATCTCCGGCTGGCCAAAGGTCAACGAGGTGCTGCGCGCGATCGACGCGGTAGAGCAGACCGGCGTCGCGCCCGAGGAGACCTGCCCGGACCACTGGCGGCACGTGATGAACCGCCTCGCGGCCGGCGAGCAGCCGCGCGCCTACACGCGCGAGCGCCACCGCGCCTGGCTGCTGCGGCGGAGGATCGACGCATGACGGCGCGCCGGAAACGGCGCGCGGCGCCCGTCGTGGCCATGCTCGCCGGGCTGGGGCTGATCGCCGTCCCGACGGTCGCGGGTTGGCAGGCGCGGATTATCTGGAACGCGTCGGCGAGCGTGCCGCTCGGCCTGTACGCCGCGACACCTGTCGAGACGATCGGGCACGGCGACCTCGTGCTCGTCCGCCCGCCCGAGACGCTGGCGGCGCTCATCGTCGAGCGAGGCTATGTCGCGCGCGGCGTGCGGCTGCTGAAGCACGTCGCCGCCCTGCCGCCGCAGGTGGTATGCGCAGAGGGCACCGCGATCATGGTCGATGGCGAGACGGTGGCACACCGCCGCATGGCTGACCGCCTGGGCCGCCCGCTGCCGACCTGGCACGGCTGCCGCAGGCTGGAATCCGGCGAGGTGTTCCTCCTCAACGCAGCCGAGCCGGACAGCCTCGACGGCCGCTACTTCGGGCCTCTCCCGCGCACGAGCATCGTCGCCAGGCTGCGTCCGGTCTGGATCACGGACCGCAGACCATGAGCACGACGCCCCCTTTCCACGCGCGCCCATCGACGCCGCGCGACGCTCAAGCAGGACGCGTTGGACCGCACGCGCCCTCCCTCCCGTCCCGGTCGTGTCTCTGCGTCGCCGCCGTGCTGCTGCTGGTCAGCCTTCCGCTGTCCCGGGTGGCGGCGCAGACGATCCATGCTGCCCAGATCGCTGCCGCATCGCAGCGCTTCGGCATTCCGGAAGCCTGGATCAGGGCCGTGATGCGCGCGGAGAGTGCCGGCGATCGGCACGCCGTGTCGCACCGCGGTGCCATGGGGCTGATGCAGGTGATGCCGGCGACCTGGGCAGGCCTGCGCGCGCAGCACGGTCTCGGTGTCGATCCCTTCGCGCCGCAGGACAACATCCTGGCGGGCACCGCGTATCTGCGTGAGATGCTGGACCGGTTCGGCTCGGTGCCGCTGATGCTGGCGGCCTACAACGCCGGGCCGCGTCGGGTGGAGGCGCATCTGGCGACCGGGCAGCCGCTGCCGGCGGAGACGCGGGCCTACGTCGCAACCCTCGCGCCGCTGCTCACCGGTGACGGCGGCATCGTCGCGCCTGGCCAGATTGCGGTGCGAGCGGCCCGTGGCGCTGATGGAGTTTTTGTGCAGCTCGGCGGTGACGATATGGCACCGACGCGGTCGATCTTCGTGCCGGTTGGCGGTGCGACAATCGCAGCCGATACATCGCCGGCGCAACCATTCGTCGGCCGATCCCGAGCAGCCGAGGCGCACGAGGCGGACGGTCCAGCGGGCCATCGCGGCTCCATCTTCGCCATCCGTCGCAGCCCAGGCGGTGCACCATGAGCGATGGCGTTGGGACGCAGGGCATCGTGCGGCCCTGCAGTCTCACCGATGTCGCACGTGCGCGCACGCTCGGGTGCTTCTGTCGTGCTGCCGGCTACTCCAGGACCGACCACCAAAGCGGTGGAGGCGGCGAACCGAGGAACCCCGACCGCAGATCGCCAGATAAAAGCAGGGCTGGCGGTCGGTCGTATGTGCCTGATCCAGCACGGCAATTCGCGCCACGCGCCGAAGTGGCGGCTGGCGCTTGGTGCCGAAAGACAAGGCAGATCAATGCGCTCAGCGCCAGCCGCCTCTGCGCGCGGGCGGATCGGCGGCCATGACAACGCGCGACGACGACCTGCATGTCCGCCCCGGCCGCATCGGCGACACGCGTGCGCCCACCCGCCGCGCCAAGAGCTTCGTCGGCCAGGTCATGCGCGCCGTCCGCAAGGCGGGCCACACCGGCCCTGGCTTTGGTGGCGGGTCGCGGGGTAGCAACCGCTCCCGCTTCGGGCGAGGCCGCGCCGCAGCGGCACAGGCCACGCTCCGCTCGCCGTCGCGACGCGTCGTGATCAAGGCGCGCGTCGTGCGCCATCAGGGCACGCGCTTCTGCTCCGCCTCTCTCGCCACCCACATCGGCTACCTCCAGCGCGACGGGGTCACGCGCGACGGTGCCAAGGCGCGGCTCTTCGACGAGGGCTCGGACAACGCCGATGGCGGAAACTTCGCGGAGCGCTGCACGGATGACCGCCACCACTTCCGCTTCATCGTCAGCCCTGAGGACGCACCTGCGCTCGCGGACCTCAAGGCCTGGACACGTGACCTGATGCGACAGGCCGAGCAGGATCTCGGCAGTCGGCTCGATTGGGTCGCGGTCGATCACTGGAACACCGACAACCCGCACGTCCATGTCCTGGTGCGCGGCCGGGCCGAGGATGGCAGCGACCTGGTGATCTCGCGCGACTACATCTCGCGCGGCTTCCGTGGCCGCGCCGAGACGCTGGTCGAGCTGGAACTCGGGCCGCGGACCGATAAGGAGATCCGCACTGCGCTCGAGGCCGAGGTCGGTGCCGAGCGCTGGAACGGTCTCGATCGTGCCCTGCGCGCCGCCGCCGATGAGGGTGGCGGCATCCTGGACCTGCGCCCAGGCGGCGCGGGCGCTGCCGATCCGGAACTCCGCCGGCTGATGATCGGCCGCGCACAGACGCTGGAGCGGTTCGGCCTCGCCGAACGCCAGGGTCCCGCAGTCTGGACCCTCAGGCCCGGCATGGAGGAGACGCTGCGTGACCTCGGCAGCCGCGGCGACATCATCAGGACCATGCACCGCGCCATGCAGGGGCTCGGTGCCGAGCGCGCGGCCGGTGACTTTGCCATCCATGGCGATCGGCCCGAGCCGATCATCGGCCGCCTCGTCGAACGTGGCATCGCCGACCAGCTCAAGGACAGCGGCTACGCGATCATCGATGGCATCGACGGCCGCGTGCACCACCTCCGCTTCGCAGACATCGAGGCAACCGGCGACGGGCACCCAGGGGCGGTTGTTGAGTTCCGTCGCTACCAGGATGCCGGCGGCCGGGAGCGCAGCGCTATCGCCGTGCGGTCGGATCTGCCGGTCGAGGCGCAGGTCACCGCTGATGGCGCGACCTGGCTGGACCGGCGCCTGGTGGACCAAGAGGCGCTGCCGCTGGCCGGGCAGGGCTTCGGTGCGGAAGTCGAGGGCGCGCTCGCTCGCCGCACCGAGCATCTCGTCGCAGCCGGTCTCGCGCGCCGGCAGGGTCAGCGCGTGGTCTTCGCGCGCGACCTGCTCAACACGCTGCGCCAGCGCGAGGTGGAGGCGGTTGCCGCGCGGGTGACGGCCGAGACGGGGAAGGCGTGGCGGCCGGTGCAGGAGGGTGACCCCGTCTCAGGGGTATTCACCCTGCGCCTCGACCTGGCCTCGGGGCGCTTTGCGATGATCGATGACGGGCTCGGCTTCCAGCTCGTGCCGTGGAAGCCGTCGATGGAGCGGCAGCGGGGATTGGTCGTGGCGGGGAGCATTGCGCCCGGCGGCGGTCTCGAGCTCACGCCCGCGCGCAAGCGAGGCCTCAGCCTCTGACCGCGTGCCGCGCCGCGGTATCGGCCCGGAAGGGGCCTCCGCCGTTTCGCGCGATGCGCTCGCCGCGGCTACGACGCAGGTCCGCGACGGCTTGAACACGTGCACGCTGATCGCGCACGTCTCGCGGCATGGTCGCTGCGCTCGTCACCCATCCATGACCGCCACTAAGATCCTCTGGGGCCAGGTCCTGGTCGTCTTCCTGATCGTGCTCGCTGCGGTCTGGGGCGCGACGCAGTGGGTCGCCTGGCGCCTTGGCTACCAGGCGCAGCTCGGGCAGCCGATGGATGTCTGGGCGGGCGTGCCTGTCTACCCGCCGCCCGCCTTCTTCCTGTGGTGGTACTGGTACGACGCCTACGCGCCGCGGGTCTTCTACGAGGGCGCCGTCATCGCCGCGGCCGGGGGCTTCGCGGCGATCGGCATCGCCATCGGCATGTCCGTCTGGCGCGCCCGCGAGGCGCGGGACGTGACCACCTACGGCTCGGCCCGCTGGGCGACCGAACGGGAGGTCCGGGACGCTGGGCTTCTCGCCCCTGACGGCGTCGTGCTCGGCTGGTTCGCCCACCGCTACCTCCGCCATGACGGGCCGGAGCACGTGCTGTGCTTCGCGCCGACGCGCTCCGGCAAAGGCGTGGGCCTCGTCGTGCCGACGCTGCTGACCTGGCCGGGCTCGGCCATCGTACACGACATCAAGGGCGAGAACTGGCAGCTCACCGCTGGTTGGCGTGCGCGCTTCGGCCGGGTGCTGCTGTTCGACCCGACCAACCCAATGAGCGCCGCCTACAACCCTCTCCTGGAGGTCCGCCGCGGCGACAGCGAGGTCCGCGACGTCCAGAACATCGCCGATATCCTGGTCGACCCCGAGGGAGCGCTGGAGCGGCGAAACCATTGGGAGAAGACCAGCCACTCTCTGCTGGTGGGCGCCATCCTGCACGTCCTCTACGCCGAGGAGGACAAGACGCTCGCCGGCGTGGCGGGCTTCCTCTCCGATCCGCGTCGCCCGATCGAGCGGACGCTGACGTCAATGATGACGACGCCGCATCTCGGCGATCGGCCGCATCCTGTCGTCGCCTCGGCTGCGCGCGAGCTCCTCAACAAGTCGGACAACGAACGGTCCGGAGTGCTCTCCACGGCGATGAGTTTCCTCGGGCTCTACCGCGATCCCGTCGTCGCGCAGGTTACGCGCCGATGCGACTGGCGAATCGCCGACCTGGTCGAGGCGCGCGAGCCGGTCACACTCTACCTCGTCGTCCCGCCCTCCGACATCGTCCGCACCAAGCCGCTGGTGCGCCTCGTGCTGAACCAGATCGGCCGCCGCCTAACGGAAGCGCTGGAGAACGAGCGGTGTCGGCATCGGCTGCTGCTGATGTTGGATGAGTTCCCAGCCCTCGGGCGCCTCGACTTCTTCGAGAGCCAGCTCGCCTTCATGGCGGGCTACGGCATCCGCTCGTTCCTGATCGCGCA